>NZ_AP022672.1:0-300000 GCF_013374095.1 Sphingomonas sp. HMP6
GTGATGAATGAGGGGGAGCCAGTCACTGTCGCCACGCGTGTGAGCGGGAACCACAGCTATGGCGCCGACCACGATTCGGTGACGCGTGCCTGGGGCACGGTACGCGCACATTTGCGCGAATCAGCCGGCGCGCGCTTGTTCGATCAGTGGCTGAAGCCGATGGCGCTGGCCGCTTCGCTGGAATCCGATGCCGTCCGCCTCACCCTGCCGTCTGCCTTCATGACCAATTGGGTGCGCAACCATTATTCGGATCGTCTGCTGCAGGAGTTCCGCGCCGTGCTGCCGGGCGTCCGCCGCGTCACGATCGAAACGGGCGTGGCCGCCGCGCCGGTGCCGGTCCTGACCGTCGAATCGCTCCCAGCGCCCGCAACCGCCGCTCCAATGGCAGAGGCGAAGATTGCGGATCGTCCGCCGCTCGACCCGCGCTTCAGCTTCGATCGTTTCGTGGTCGATGCTTCCAACCGCGTGGCGTTCAATGCCGCGCGCGCGCTGGCCGAGCCGGGCGTGCCGCGGTTCAGCCCGCTGTTTCTCCATTCGGGGACCGGGCAGGGCAAGACGCATCTGATGCATGCGATCGGCACGGCTTATCTGGCGGCGGTGCCCGAGGCGCGCGTGCTGTTGATGTCGGCCGAACGGTTCATGTTCGATTTCGTATCCGCGCTGCGCAATCGCGACACGCACAGCTTCAAGACGCGGCTGCGCTCGGCCGATCTCCTGCTGGTCGACGATCTACAATTCATCGCCGGCAAGGATTCGACGCAGGAAGAATTCTTCCACACGATGAATGAAGTGATGGGCGCGGGTAAACGCCTCGTCATTTCGGCTGATCGTTGCCCGCAGGGACTTGATGGGGTCGAGGCGCGGATCACCTCGCGGCTTTCGTGCGGTCTTGTCGCCGATATTAAGACGCCCGATCTCGCGCTGCGCCGCGCGGTGCTGGACCGCAAGCTCGTCGATATGCCCGGCGTATCGGTGCCAGCGGACGTGCTCGATCTGCTTGCCGCCCGGATCACCGCCAACATTCGCGATCTCGAAGGCGCGCTCAACCGTGTCGTCGCTTATGCGCAGCTGACCGAAAGCGCGATCGACCTGGACTTCGCGGTGGCGACGCTCGGCGACGTGCTGCGGGGTGCGGAACGCCGCGTCACGATCGACGAGATCCAGAAAGCCGTTTCGGCGCATTTCGAGCTAAAGCCGGTCGATCTCGTCTCGGCGCGTCGCGCCGTGGTGGTCGCGCGCCCGCGCCAGATCGCCATGTACCTCGCCAAGCGCCTGACGACGCGCTCGCTGCCCGAAATCGGTCGCAAGTTCGGCGGGCGCGACCATTCGACCGTCATCCACGCCGTCCGCCGGATCGAGGAATTGCGCGACAAGGATCGTGAGATCGACACCGCGGTGCGCGTGCTGCTGCGCGAGCTTGAGGGCTAAGCGACGCGCCTTGCGGTCGAACCCTTGCCTTCGCAGGAGCGCGATCTCAGACCTGAAGCCCCACCGCCGCCTGCACCTTTGACAATGTCGGGGCCGCCAGCGCGCGTGCGCGCGCCGCGCCGTCGGCCAGCACCGCGCTTACCGCCGCACGGTCCGCCAGTAGCGCCGTCAGCCGCTCCCGGATCGGCGAGAGCGTCGCCACCGCCAGATCGGCGAGCGCAGGCTTGAACGCGCCGAAACCTTGCCCGGCGAACTGCGCCAGCACCGCATCGGGCGTGACATCCGCCAACGCCGCATAAATCGTCACCAGGTTCTTGGCCTCGGGCCGTTCGGCCAGCCCCGCCATCGCGTCCGGCAGAACATCGGCATCGCTCTTCGCCTTGCGGATTTTCCCCGCGATCGTGTCGTCGTCATCGACCAGATTGATGCGGCTGGCATCGCTCGGATCGGATTTGGACATCTTCGCGCTCGCATCGCGCAAGCTCATGATGCGCGGGGCGGCTTTGGAGATGAACGGCTCGGGCAGCGTGAACGTATCGCCGTAATCGCTGTTGAACTTGACCGCGATGTCGCGCGCGAGTTCGAGGTGCTGCTTCTGGTCTTCGCCAACCGGCACGTGCGTCGCCTGATAGAGCAACACGTCGGCGGCTTGCAGCACGGGATAGGTAAACAGCCCGACGCTCTGGCTTTCGCCCTTCTTGCCGGCCTTGTCCTTCCACTGCGTCATGCGGGAGAGCCACCCCATCCGCGCGGTGCCGCCGAGGATCCAGTGCAGCGCGCTATGTTCGGCGACGCGCGCCTGGTTGAACAGGATCGAACGCTGCGGGTCGATGCCGCACGCCAGCAGCGTCGCGGCCATTTCGGTGGTGTGCGCGTTGAGCTCGCCGGGCACGACCGGCTGCGACAGCGCGTGTAAATCGGCGAGGAAAAACAGGCACTCCTCGTCCGGCTGCATCGCATCCTGCATGCTAACCCATTGCTTGATCGCACCGAGATAATTGCCGAGGTGAAGGTTGCCCGTGGGCTGGATGCCGGAGACGATCCGGGCGGGATGGGGGCGCATGGGTTATTCCTGAACGGGTTTCGAGGTGGCACCACGCTTGCGCAACAGCGCTTTGAGATCGGCAATGCGATAAGCGCGCGTGAGGAAACAAGCGACCACATAGATCGCCATCCCCGCGCCGACTAGCACGCCGAGCGCGGCATAGCGGATCACCAGCGGTCCGCCGAGATAGGGATCGAGCAACTGTCTGCACGCGAACACCGTCGCCCCCATCAGCACCGCCGCCAGTGCGAGCCGCGGGACACGCCGCCGCAATTGCGCATCCGCCACGAAATGCCCGCGCTTGGCGAGCGTCGCATACAGCATCGCGACATTGACGGTCGAGGCGAGCGCGGTGGCAAGTGGCGGGCCGACATGGCCGATCCACGGGATCATGATAAGATTGCCGATAATATTGACCACGATCGACAACATGGCGAAGCGGACGGGCGTCTTCGTATCGCCGCGCGCATAATAGCCCGGCGTCAGCACCTTCACGAGCACATAGGACGGCAGGCCGATCGAAAAGGCACTGAGCGCCCAGCCGCATTTGCGGGCATCCTCGGCGGTGAATCGGCCATATTCGAACAGCCCGCGCACGATCGGTTCGGCTGCAATCATGAAGGCGACGGTGGCGGGTAGGGTGAGGAACAGCGCCAATTCGATCCCGCGGTTCTGCGTGTCCATCGCCGCTTCGTCCTGACCGGTCGACAGCAGTCTGGAGATCGTCGGCAGCAGGATCGTGCCAAGCCCGATACCGATCAGCCCGAGCGGAAGCTGGTTCAGGCGGTCGGCATAATAGATGTACGTGATCGACCCCGAGGCAAGCAGGCTCCCGGCCAGCGAGGTCGAGATCAGCAGATTGATCTGCGCTGCACCTGCGCCCGCTGCGGCGGGGACGATCAGCCGCAACATCTCGCGCACGTCCTTGTCGAGCCGCGGCATTCGCAGCCGCATGTCGACCCCCGCGCGGCGGCACGCCCAGATCAGCCATAAGAGCTGCAAAACGCCGCCTGCCGTGACCGAAATCGCCTGAACCCGCGCGGTTTCATATTCGTTGGCGCCGTGGAACGCCCACAGCCCGACGATCATCGCGAGGTTGAGCAGGATCGGTGCTGCGGCATTGACCCAGAATTTGTCGAGTGAATTGAGGATCCCGCCCAGCAGCGACGCCAGCGAAATCAGTGCGAGATAGGGCAGCGTGATCCGCGACAGCATCACCGCAAAGGCGAATTGCTCCAGGCTGGGATTCTGTCGCGCGAACCCGCCCGATAACAGCCAGGTGATCGGATAGGCCGCCAGTAACAGTGCGACCGTGAACACGATCAGCACCGGCAGCAGGACGGCCAGTGCGCGCTCGGCAAAGACGTACCCGCCGGCGATCCCGTCGGGTCCGGCGGCCTTTTTATTGAACATCGGGATGAAGGCGGCGGAGAAGGCACCCTCCGCAAACAGCGCGCGGAACATGTTGGGGAGCCGGAAGGCGACGCCGTTGAACGCATCCGATGCGAAGCCTGCGCCGACATAGCGCGCGGCCAGAGAATCGCGCAGCAACGCCAACACGCGGCTGGCAAGCGTGAGGCCCCCCACCGAGCCGAGCGATTTGACGAGGTTCATCGCGCCAATCTCGAAATCATTACCGTCACCCCGGACTTGTTCCGGGGTCCACCGGGCCGCGCGACATTTCGGCGACTATCGTGCGGCACCGTGGACCCCGGGACAAGCCCGGGGTGACGAGTAGTGATCACGCCGTCCCGATCGTGCCCATCACGTCGCCCGATTCCTGCTGCGCCATGAACGCGCCGCCGAAATCGATCGGCTCGAGCATCAAGGGCGGGAAGCCGCCGTCGCGAATCGCGTCGGCCAGTACGCGTCGCGCGAACGGGAAGATCAAGCGTGGTGCCTCGGCCAGCAGGAACGGCTGGAGATGTTCGGCCGGGAAATTGCGCAAGCCGAACAAGCCGGCGTACGACAAGTCGACGAGGAACGCGACGGTGCCCTCAGCCTCTGCCTTCACTTCGATGCGCAGCACGATTTCATACACGTCGTCGCCGACCTGCGCCGACGCAATGTTGAACTGCACATCGATCGCGGGGGCGATCTGGTTCTGATAGATCGCCGGCGCGTTCGGATTTTCGAACGACAAGTCTTTCACATATTGCGAGATCAGGCCTGCGGCAGGTGCCGTATCCTCGCCATTGGCGAGCGGTGCGCCGCCATTTTCGTACGGGCCGTCGCCGTTAATCGTGCCGTCGTCCTGCTCACTCATGGAACTTCGTCCTATTCCTGTCCGTATAGCCACGGCTATGTGCCGCTGTCGAAGGCGCGCGCCTAGCAGGGGGTGACGCCGAGTTCAACATGGCCCGCCGCTGGGGTTGCTATCGCATCATTTGAATCCGCGGCCCGTTACGCCTATGTAGCAGGATCGCAGGACGGACCGGAGGCCAAGTGTTCTTAGTTGTAATTCTCGCAATGGTGGCCGGGTTCATGGCGTTGCAGCTGTACCGCGTGCTCGGCAAGCGTACCGGCCACGAGCAGCCGCTTCCCCGGCCAGCCGAAGAACGTGCGCGGCTGACCGTCGTACAGCGCCCGATCGAGGCGGTGACCGACGGCCGCGAGCCGATCGGCCGCGCAGTCGAGCCGAAGGCAGAAGCCGGCGTCCGCGCGATCATCGCAGCGGATTCGTCGTTCGATGTTGCACGGTTCCTTGAAGGCGCGCAGTCGGCCTATCGGATGATCCTGGAAGCCTATTGGAAGGGTGATGAGGAACAGCTCGGCTGGCTCGCCGAGGACGAGGTGCGTGACGCCTTCACTCAGGCGATCCTCGCGCGCACCACGGCGGGGCATGTGCTCGACAACCGTCTGGTGTCGATCGAGCGTGCCATGATCGCCGATGCGGCGCTCGAAGGTAAGCTGGCGCGGATTACGGTGCGCTTCGATGCCGATATCGCTGCGGTGACCCGCGATGCGGACGGCACAGTGATTGCCGGATCGATGACCGACGCGGTTGAGACGCACGACATCTGGACCTTTGCGCGGACGCTCAAGAGCAAAGACGTGAATTGGAAACTCGCCGATACCGACGAGGCATAACGCGCGCGCTGGGCGCCGTCCGATCGCTCCATTCGAAATATCGGCACGCCAGACTTGTTCCGCGGGTCACCATGCCGCAAAGATCACGCCGTCGTTTTGACGTACGGTGGCTGCTGGAAAAGGTCCGGCATGATTCAGGGGTAGCGCGCTTGCGGCTCGACAAAATCTTGCGGCGACAAACGAGTGTCGGGTTGGCCCTCCTGCTCGCGGCCTGCGGCGGCGGCCAGATCGAGCGCCCCAGCCAATATCGCCCCGCTGCCGCCCTTGTGCCAATTCGCGCGACCCCGATCGCGCCGCAACCGGCGCCGGTCGTCGCTCCCGGTACCGCAAACGCGGCGAGCGCGGGCGTGATCGCCGGGCCACCGCTTTACACGCTGCCGATCGACGAGCCCGTTGCGGCGCGCGTGCTGACTGCCTTCCGATCCTCTTGTTCGTCGCTCCAGCGTCGGCCCGACATTTCAGGCCTGACGCGCGGCAGCGACTGGACGCCGGCCTGCACCGCCGCTGCCACCGTGCCCAGTGGCGAGGCGCGCGCGTTCTTCGCGCAATATTTCGAGGCGGTGCAGGTCGGCGACGGCAAAGCCTTTGCAACGGGCTATTACGAACCCGAAATCCGTGGATCGCGTGATCGGCGCAGTGGCTATGACGTTCC
The DNA here is from genome assembly GCF_013374095.1 of Sphingomonas sp. HMP6. NCBI lineage: Bacteria > Pseudomonadati > Pseudomonadota > Alphaproteobacteria > Sphingomonadales > Sphingomonadaceae > Sphingomonas > Sphingomonas sp. HMP6. The sequence goes on from NZ_AP022672.1 coordinate 6,216, forward strand.
GGTTTACGCCCGCCCGCGCGATCTGGCGGAGGTCGATCTGGGCGCATTCAGCGAAACGCTCAAGGGCAAGCGGATTCGCGGACACGTCGTCGGGCAAAACTTCGTGCCCTATGACGATCGCACCGCGATCGAGCAGGGCACGCTCGACGGACGCGCACCCGTGATCGCTTGGGCGGCCGACCCGGTCGAGCTGTTCTTCCTGCAAATTCAGGGGTCTGGCCGGCTGCGGCAGCCCGACGGTTCGGTCGTCAGGATCGGCTATGACACGCAGAACGGGCGCGATTACACCGGCATCGGCGCGTTGATGAAGAAGCGCGGTCTGCTCGCGCCGGGGCAGAGTTCGATGCAGGGCCTGGTCCAATGGCTGCATGATCATCCCGAGCAGGGCCGCGACATCATGCGCGAAAACAAGAGCTACGTGTTTTTCCGCGAGCTTTCCGGCCCGCCGCTCGGTGCGCTGGGCCTGCCGGTGACCGGCGGCGTGAGTGCTGCTGCCGACCCTCATTTCGTGCCGCTCGGCGCGCCCGTCCTGCTGTCGATGGACCGTGCGGATGCAAGCCGCCTGTGGGTGGTGCAGGACACCGGCGGTGCCATCAAGGGCTCCAACCGGATCGATACCTTCTGGGGCGCGGGTGCCGATGCCGAGGCGACCGCCGGCGGCATGGCGGCGCGCGGTACCGCGTTCCTGCTGCTGCCGGTCGGTACGCTTGCCCGCCTGTCCAATGAGAGGGCCAATGGGAACGCGTCCGCTCAGCCCTGACGAAGCGGCGCTATGGGCGCGCGTGATGGCAGGCGTGCGGCCGATGAAGGCGAAACGGGCGATCGATCCGGCATCGACCGTCGCCAAGTCGCTCGTTGCACCTGCACCCAAGCCGTTCGTGCCGAACGTCGACGTGGCACCGGCTCGTCACAGGGCCACCCCCATAGTGCGGGCCACAGTCCCGGATATGGCTCCTCGACTTGGCGCAAAGCGGACGGAGTCCGCATCATCCGGGCCCGCCAACACTCTTGACGGCACGTGGGACCGCCAACTCTCCCGCGGTCTCGTGTCGCCCGACCGCACGATCGATCTGCACGGCCACACCCTCCACTCCGCGCACGACCTGCTCGATGCCGCGTTGGACGCCGCGATCCGGGGCGGCAACCGCCTGATCCTGCTCATCACCGGCAAGCCGCCGCGCCCCACCAGCGAACGGCCGCACGCGCGCGGCGCGATCCGGGCGGCGACGGGGGATTGGCTGGCCGGCTCGCGTCATGCTTCGTCGATTGCGGCGGTGCGCGCCGCCCATCCGCGCCACGGCGGGGCAGGGGCGCTGTATATCATCCTTCGCAAGCCGCGTCCGCAGACGGCACCTTCGCGAAAGTCTTAACCTTTAGCTGGCATGGTCCTTCCGGGTCCGAGCACTGTGCCCGGGGTGGGAGTCACGCGACATCGCAATGGACGAGGTATCGCTGAAAAGCCGCGCGATCGTGTTCGCGATGTGCGCCGGGGCGGTTGCGTTCATTCTGGCGCTTGTCGCGACGTCGAGCGGCGGCGTCGACATCACCAATATCTCGCGCGCGCTGATCCCGGCGGTGGTTTGTGCCACCATGTGCTGGGCATCGGCGGAGCGCAGCATTTCTGCAACCGCCGCCGCCATCGATGCGGCGATCGCGCGCCTCACCCGTGCCGCGCACGGCGATCTAAGCGGCGAGATTCCCCCGGAAATCGCCGTGAACGTGCCGCAACTCGCGGCGGCAATGCAAAGCCTGTTCGAACAGTTGAATGCCAACCTCGACAGTGTTCACCGCCTCGCCATGTTTGATTCGGTCACGGGTCTTGCCAACCGCACCAACTTCCGGCGCACGTGCGAACGCCTGTTGGTCGAGGCGCCGATCGGCCCCGGCACGCGCGGGGGCGGGGCATTGTTCTTTATCGATCTGGATCGTTTCAAGGCGGTCAACGATACGATGGGACATGCCTGTGGCGACATGTTGCTCGGGATGGTTGCCAACCGGCTGCGTGCAGTCGCCGAAAGCGTGGCGGTCCCACCAGGCAGTCCGGCCCCCTTGATCGGGCGATTGGCGGGTGACGAATTCACCATGTTCTTCAGCACGCTTGGCGATAGCGTCGAGGCCGCGCGGATCGGGCGCGGCGTGTTGTTCGCGCTTGCCGAGCCGTTCGATCTCGCGGGTGCCGAGGTCACGATCGGTGCGTCGATCGGCATTGCACTGCGCCCGCAACACGGAGAATCGCTGACTGACCTGATGCGCGCGGCCGATGCCGCGATGTATCACGCCAAGGCGAGCGGCCGTGGTCGCGCCGAACATTTCACCGAAGCGCTCGCCGCGCAGATCGCCGAGCGCGCCGTGCTGGAAAGCGATTTGCGCGAGGCGATCGATCGCGACGAATTCACCCTCGTGTTCCAGCCACAAGTCGGCGCGGAGGACGGTCGCATCGTGGCTGCCGAGGCGCTGCTGCGCTGGCGTCACCCGCGCGACGGCCTGCGCTTGCCCGGCAGCTTCCTCGAACGTGCCGAGGAGACCGGGCTGATCGTCGAGATCGGCGAGTGGGTCGTCCACACCGTTGCCGAGACGATCGCACGCTGGGGCCGGATCGGGATCGAGCAACGGCTAGCCGTCAACGTCTCGCCGCGTGAACTCGACCATGCGACCTTCTTTCGTCGCCTGCGCGAGGCAATGCGCGCGGCCAATGCGCCGGCGCATCTGCTCGAGCTGGAGATCAGTGAAACGCTCGCGATGCACTGTAGTAGCGAGGTGATCGAGGCGATCGCCTTGCTCCGCGCCGACGGTGCGACGATTGCCGTTGATGATTTCGGCACCGGTTATTCCAACCTGGCGCGCCTGCGCAGCTTGCCGATCGACCGGATCAAGCTCGATCGCAGCCTGATCGAACATATCGCCGAGGATGCCGACGCGCGCAGTATCGCGCATGCGGTGATTGGCCTGATCCATGGTCTGGGCTGCGAGGCGGTGGGCGAGGGGATCGAGAGCCATGCGCAAGCCGAGATCCTGCGGATCATCGGGTGCGACGTGATTCAGGGGTATGCCGTCGCATCGCCGATGGATGAAGAGGCGTTCATCTCGTGGAGCCAAGACGAGGTCCGCTGGGCTTCGGCGGGGTGACGTACCGCGGTTATGCGGCCGTCACCCCGGCTGTCACGGTAAGCTGAGAGCTGCCTTGATGTCGGCCCAGGTGACCAGCTTGAAATTCTGCGCCGCCGGGGCGTTTTGCCCGTCCTGCGCCACAAACAGCCCGCCGGGATAGCCGGGTCCGAAATCGCCCACCACCGCGTCGATACCGTCGGTCTCCTCGGTCGATCCGATCGCGCCCGCGCCAATGCGGAAGCGGCCAAGATAGGCGTCATCGGAAAGCCGATAGACCGCATAGGCGTTGTCGCCCTGGCTTGAGACGAGCAGATAGCCGCCATTCTCCTGACCTTCGGGTGCGATCGTTACGCCTTCGGTATCGGCAACGATCTGATAGCCGTCGGCCGACGCCATTTTGACTGGAGCGGTCGCGCCGTTGGGCGCGGCGTCAAAACGCCACAGGCCGACATCTTCCTCCGCCACGTACAGCCGATGCGTCCGCTCGTCGGTGACGCAGCCCTCGGATTGCGTGGCGAGCTTCATCGTGCGCACGATTTGGCCGGTCGGCGCCGCGTTGCCGAGCGTCAGCGCGACTTGCCGGATCGTGCCGTCCTTGATCACGTTGAACGCGAACAGCGTGCCGCCTTCGCGGTACAGGCACACGCCGTATGCTTCGCCCGTGCCCGCCGAGACTTTGCCGAGCGGGGTCAGCGTCGCGGCTTTAGGATCGAGCCGGAACAGTGCGAGTTGCGCATTTAGCGGATCGCTACGGTCGCTCGCCGCGACGATGATTCCGGCCGCACCCATGTCTCGCAGATCGACATTGTTGACCCGGCCGGCATTGATGAACGAGCGCTGTTTGCCCTGCAGGTCATAGACGTAGAGCCCGGCCTTTTTGTCGGTGCCGACGATCAGGCTGGCGGCTGGATCAGCCGGGTTGCGCCAGATCGCGGGGTCATCGGCGGCATCGGCGTTGGCGGTGCCGACCGCGTCGGTCTGCCCGCGCGCTTGCACCGTCGCCGTCGGCGCGGTCGAGAATGCGGGGCGGGTCGCGGTGGTGGCACAACCTGCCATCCCGAGGGACAGCAGGCTGCACAGCGCGGCGGTGTGAAGTGTCCGCATCAGAAGTTGATCCGCACACCACCGGCATAGCGACGACCGAAACGCTCCCACTCGATCGTCTGCGCCGAGGTATCCGGAGAAGGGGTGCCGGTCGCGCGCAACAGATTGCCCGGATCGGAGAAGCGCCGCCCCGGCTGGTTCAGCAGGTTGGTCGCGTCGAAGAAAACTTCGAAATTCTTGGTGATCGCATAGCGTGCCGAGAAATCCATTTCGTCATCCGCCGCCCAATAGGTGTCTCCGGCATCGGTCAGATCGTCGGCGATGCCGTCGAGCCATTTCGACCGGCGCTGATATTGCAGGCGCAGCGACAGGCCGTATTTTTCGTAATAGCCGCCGATGTTGTAGACCATGTCCGATGTGCCGGGCAGCCGTACCTTGCGCGTGGGGATCAGGCCGATCGCGGGCTTGGTAACTTGGCTGTCGTTAAGTGTGAGGTTGGCACTGATGCCGAAACCACCCATCCAGTCGGGCAGGCCAAGGTTCTTCGTCCAGGGCTCAAGCTGCAGCTGCGCAGCGGCTTCGACACCGAACACGCGTCCATCGCCACCGTTGGTGATCCGCGAGAAATCATAGTTCGACCGAAGATTCGCGCCAACGTCCAGGTCGGTGGATCCGTACTTGCGTGTCTGGCGATACAGGACGTCGTTCACCTTCTTGTAGAACGCGCCGACCGACAGATAGCCTTGCGGACGCATATACCATTCGAAGTAAGCATCGACGCCATAAGCGCGTTCCGGCTTCACATCGGGGTTGCCGCTGGAAATCGTCTGGTTCGGGTCGTTGATGACGATATTTGGGCGGAGCTGGTCATAGTCCGCGCGCGCTGCGCCAGAGTTAAACGAGAGCCGCAGCTTCTTGGTGTCGTCAACATTGTAGTTCATGTGAAGGCTCGGGAAAAACAGCGTCTGACTTGACTCCGCGGTAACCAATCCGCTTGGCGTGCTGCCAATTAACTTAACGGCCGACCCGCGATTTTTGATATGCTCGGCGCGGACGCCGCCCAGGATCGAACCCCAGTCATATTTCAGCGTGCCCATCAGATAGCCGGCGAAGATTTGCTCGCGCACGTCGTAATTATTGCTCGTTACGGGGCTGAAAGCGAAGTTGGCGCGCGCCGCCGCGGACACCGCACGCATCTTGTCGGTATCGAAATAGCGGAAGGTGTAGCCCATCGGCAGCTTGCCGAGAAACCCGTGGTCGAGCGAGAACTGGTTGTAATCGCTGGGCAAGCCGATCGTGGCGAACTGTGCCGCGCGGGTTGCGCTGTCCGAGCCAAGAACGATGTTCTTTTCGTCGGCCACCTTGGTGCGCTGGTCGAACTGGAAGCCCGCCTTGAACGTCGCATCGGCGCCGAGGAAGCCAGTCCGCCGGGTAAGGACGAGCTTGGCCGTATAGGCATCGGTCGTGTCGACGGCGTCGAGCACGGTGAACGACGATGCCGGCTTGGTGAAGGTGTCGATCGCCGTCACTTGCGTGCCCGCCTGAAACCGCGTCGGGCCGCTCAACTGATTGGTGGTGAACAGCGTCAGATTGCCCCGGTTCGGGTCACTGAAGTCATAGCCTACCGTCGGGCGCAGGGTGCGCGTCGAAGGGCTTTCGTATGATGCTTCGCCGACGACCGAGCGATCGTCCTTAGATTGCGTGTAATTGCCGAGCCACATCGCATGCCAGCCATCGGCAAAGTCATGGTCACCGGCGACCGTGTTAGTGAAGATCGATTGCTTGAAGGCACGCAGCGTCGAGCGCTGGCGGATGTCGATGCCGTAGATCGTGCCCTTTTGCGGCGTGTTGCCGACGCAGACATCGCCATAGCCGCTCGTCGTCGGCGTAGTGTTCACCGTGGTCGGGCAGGCAGCGGTGTTGAGCGCCAGATCGCCCTGCCGATCGTCGAGATCGAAGCGGTAATTGTCGCGTGCTTCGTCGTCGGTGAAGATCGTGTAGATCGACCGCAGCGAAATGGTGTTGGCGTCGTCGGGTTTCCAGTCCAGCCGACCCGAGGCGGACCAATTGCGGCGGGTGAGGCGATACAGCTTGTTCTCGGTCTCCTGCGCCCAGAAACGATTTTCCCAGCCGGGGCGCTTGTCGTTGCCCGTCGTGGGCGCGGTCAGCCCATTGGTCGCACCGATTTCGCTGCCGACGCGCTCATAATCGGTTTCGAAATTGTCGGTGATCTGGCCGCGCTCGAAATAGCTGCCCGAGACCAAAATCCCGATCTCGCCACCGCCGACCTGGAACCGGTCGGACGCCACGAGCGAGGCTTCATATTGGTTGCGGTCGCCATATTCGGCGACGCCGAACCCGGCCTTGCCGCTTACGTTCAGACCCTTGTAGTCGAATGCCGAGCGCGTGATGACGTTGACGTTGCCCGCCACGGTTTCACCGGGCATTTCGGGCGTCACCGCCTTGGATACGATGATCTTTGACGCGATCGCCGACGGGATCGAATCAAAGCGGGCATCGCGCCCTTCGGGGCTGACCACGTTGATCCCGTCGAAGGACAGCGTCGTCCAGTAATTGGGTGCGCCGCGCAAGCTGATGTAACGCGCCTGACCCTGGTCTCGCTCGACCGCGGCACCGGCCAGACGACCGACCGCCTGCGCGATATTCTGGTCGGGTAGCCGACCGACGCCATCGGCCGCCGCGACGGTGACGAGCGAATCCGAATCCCGCTGGATATTGAGCGCCGCTGCTTCCGATTCGGCGATTGGGCGTGCGCCGGTGACGACGATCTCCTGGTCTTCCTCCGCCGCCACGGCTGACGGCGCGGTCGGTGCGGCCGACCCGGTCGGAGCCGGTGCCTCTGGCCGGGCCACCGCCGGCGTCGCCAGGATACAAGCCAGCGCGCCTGCGCTGGACGCGAGCAACCATTTAGTCTGCGATGTCATAACGCCCCCGAATCAACCCCAATTGCGGTCGGCCCTAGGGGCGGGACATGTCGTCAGCCTTGCATTTTTATGTCAGTTGCCGGTCACTGGCATGACGGTTTTGCGACACGGGCCGGATTTACTCCTCGCCCATCCGCAGCGCCGCGATGAACGCCTCCTGCGGGATGCTGACGCTGCCGTACTCGCGCATCTTCAATTTGCCCTTCTTCTGCTTGTCGAGCAGCTTGCGCTTGCGGCTGGCGTCGCCGCCATAGCATTTCGCGGTCACGTCCTTGCGCATCGCGCTGATCGTCTCGCGCGCGATCACCTTGCCGCCGATCGCTGCCTGGATCGGGATTTTGAACAGATGCCGTGGGATCAGTTCCTTGAGCCGCTCGACCATGCCGCGCCCGCGAACCTCGGCGGTGCCGCGGTGGACGATCATCGACAGCGCATCGACCGGCTCTTCGTTGACGAGGATGCTCATCTTGACGAGGTCACCCTCGCGATTGCCGATCTGGCTATAATCGAAGCTCGCATAGCCCTTCGACAGTGATTTCAGCCGGTCGTAGAAATCGAACACCACTTCGTTGAGCGGCAGTTCGTAGGTCGCCTGCGCACGGCCGCCGACATAGGTCAGGTTCTTCTGGATGCCGCGCCGCTCCTGACACAGCTTCAGGATGCTGCCGAGATATTCGTCGGGCACGTAGATAACCGCTTCAATCCACGGCTCGCGGATCAACGCAATCTTGTTGGGCTCTGGCATGTCGGCGGGGTTATGCAGCTCGAAATGCGTCGTGCCCGCGGGATCGGGGTGGGTCAGCTCGATTTCATAGACCACGCTTGGCGCGGTGGTGATCAGATCAAGGTCATATTCGCGCGTCAGGCGCTCCTGGATGATCTCCAGATGCAGCAGCCCGAGGAACCCGCAACGGAAGCCGAAGCCCAAAGCGGCGGACGTCTCCATCTCGAACGAAAAACTCGCATCGTTGAGGCGCAGCTTGCTGATGCTCTCGCGCAGTTTCTCGAAATCGGCGGCATCGACCGGGAACAGCCCGCAGAATACGACTGGCTGGACTTCCTTGAACCCGGGCAACGCCTCGGTGGCGGGGCGCTTGGCATCGGTGATCGTGTCGCCGACGCGCGTCTGTGCCACTTCCTTGATTTGCGCGGTAATAAAGCCGATTTCTCCGGGGCCGAGGTCGGTCAATTGCTCGATCTTCGGGCGGAAACAGCCGACGCGGTCGACCAGATGGACGGTGCCGGCCTGCATGAACTTGATCTGCTGGCCCTTTTTCAGCACGCCCGCCATCACGCGCACGAGGATGACGACGCCGAGATAGGGGTCGTACCAGCTATCGACGAGCATCGCCTTGAGCGGCGCCTCGGCATCGCCCTTGGGCGGCGGGATGCGCGTGACGATCGCTTCGAGCACTTCGGCGATGCCGATCCCGGCCTTGGCGCTGGTCAACACCGCCTGGCTCGCGTCGAGGCCGATCACTTCCTCGATCTCGGCCTTCACCTTGTCGGGGTCGGCAGAGGGGAGGTCGATCTTGTTGATGACCGGGATGATCTCGTGATCGTGCTCGATCGATTGATAGACGTTGGCCAGCGTCTGCGCCTCGACGCCCTGTGCGGCATCGACCACGAGCAACGCGCCCTCGCACGCGGCGAGGCTGCGGCTGACTTCATAGGCGAAATCGACGTGGCCCGGCGTGTCCATCAAGTTCAGCGCATATTCGATCCCGTCCTTGGCCACATAGCGCAAGCGCACCGTCTGCGCCTTGATCGTGATCCCGCGTTCCTTCTCGATATCCATGTTATCGAGGACCTGTTCGGACATCTCCCGGTCGGTGAGGCCGCCGGTCGCCTGGATCAAGCGGTCGGCGAGCGTCGATTTGCCATGGTCGATATGAGCGATGATGCTGAAATTGCGGATGTTCTGAAGAGGGGTCACGTATTCGCCCGGGTTCGTGCTGAAGAGGATGTGCGTCGCCATAGCATCGCCGGCCCGCCCGCACAAAGCCCGCCCGCATCGATGCAAAGGGTCCTGTTCCTGCAACCCGGAATCGCGTAATCAGCGCATAAAGCGATTCATCGTTGGGGGGGCAGGGTACATGACAAAGCTACGGTTTGGAGCAACGACGGCAATCGTGTTGGCACTCGTTTCGACGCAAGCGCAGGCCCAGCGTCTCGCCAAGCCGTCGGGCACGCAGAAGACGCAAGAGGCGACGATGAACGACGTGCCGCGCTGCGCAACCAAGCATGGGACGATCTCAATCGTCGACGGCGACGATTCGCGCGGCTGGACTCAGTATAATCTGGCGCCGCCGCAGAAACTGCTCAAGGTGCTCGTCCAGCGCTCGGGCTGCTTCAACATCGTCGATCGCGGCAGCGGGCTGCAGGCAGCGCAGCGCGAGCGCGACATCGGTAACGATCTCGGCCTGCAGCGCCGCTCCAATGTCGGCCAGGGCCAGATCAAGGCCGCCGACTATGTGCTGCAAGCGGAAGTGCAGGGCGCGAACAGCAATGCCAGCGGCAGCGGCGTCGCTGCGGGCCTCGGCGGCATTCTTGGCGGACCGATCGGCGGGATCGTCGGCGGCATGCGTAGTCGCAAGATGGAAGCCAATGTCGTCCTGTCGATCACCAACGTCCGCACGACCGAGACGCTGGCCACCGAGGATGGCTATGCCGCCAAGAATAGCCTCAGCTTTGGCGGTGGCGGCGGTGTATTTGCGGGCGTCGCTGGTGGCGGCGCGGTCGGCGGTGGGTATGACAACACCGATATCGGGCGGATCGTGACGCTGGCGTTCATCCAGGCCTATGCCAAGCTGGTCAACGACCTCGGGTATATCGGTGCCGGCGACACCGGAACGGCCGAGGCCGCACCGGCCAAGACCTTCACGGCGCAGGGGGCGCTCGCGCTCCGCTCTAGCGCCAGTGCGTCGGGCCGCGTGTTGCGGACCTTGCCGCCCGGGTCGGTCGTCTATCCGACCGGCAACAAGAATGGCCTGTGGTGGGAAGTCGCCGATGAAAACGACAATGTCGGCTGGGTGATCAACACCAAGCTCGCCCCGTCGCGCTGATCGTTCGGGGAAGCACTGGCGGCGGCCCCCTGGGCGGGGTAGCGTGACGGCACATGATTTGGAGACGATCGATGAAATACACCGCCCCCTTTGCCGCCGCCGCGCTTGCTCTTGTGGCGGTCGCCCCCGCCACCGCCGCCCTGAAAGTGGGCGATAAGGCACCGGCTTTCACCACCGAAGCCGCGCTGGGTGGTACGTCGTTTACCTTCACGCTTGCCAAGGCGCTGAAGAAAGGGCCGGTCGTGCTCTACTTCTTCCCCGCCGCCTTCACCTCGGGCTGCACGGTCGAGGCGCATGAGTTTGCCGAGGCGAGCGCCGAGTTCGCCAAGAATGGTGCGTCGCTGATCGGCCTGACCGCGGGCAATGCCGAGCGAATCAAGGAATTCTCGGTCAAGGAATGCGCCAGCAAATTCCCCGTCGGCCTTGCTACGCCTGCCACGATTACCGGCTATGACGTGACACTGCCGCAAAAGACCGGCTGGACCAATCGCACCTCCTACGTCATTTCGAAGACGGGCAAGGTCGCCTATGTGCTGTCGGACCTTAACCCGGCGGGCCATGTCAGCGGCACGATGGCCGCGGTGAAGGCGCTCAAGGGCAAATAGGACTGGCCTAGTGGTTCGACCCCATCGCTTCGATCGCTGCCAAGGCAGCACCGAGGCGGTCGGGCCCTTGGCCGCCGATGACGGCGTAGCGCACTCCACGCCGGTCAAGCTCCGCGCGCGACAGATCGAAAAAGCGTCGGCGTTCGGCCGCACTGCCGAACATCCGCGTACCATCGTCGATCCACGGCAGATCGATGTCGAGCAGCAGGTACAGGTCGGCGGTGTTCCGCCACGCGTCGAACCACGGGTCGCGCGTGCCGAACAGCATGTCCGCCCATACCGCGGTCATCAATGGATCGGTATCGAGGAACAGGCGGCGGTTGCACTGTCGCAGCGCAGCGTGCGTCATGGCATCATGGGTGCGCGCGATCTCGACCAAATCGGCCATCGTCAAATCGATGCCGAACTGCTCGCACCAGGTCCGGCCATATTCGGGCACGGCACAGGTTTCGTAGTGCGTAGCGAGTAACGGCAGCAACGTGGATTTGCCGGTGCTTTCGGGGCCATGCAGGCAAATCGTGCGTGCATAATAGGGTCGCACCACTGGCGGCAGATACCGCCACGCGCGCCAAGGGTCGGTGCGGATCGCGCTCGCAGCGATGGGTACGGCCTCGCGTCGCGGGTCGATCGGATGAAATTGCGCACCCACCTCGGCGGCAAGCCGCGCGCCATAGGCCTCGGAAGCGAACAGGCGGTCGATCGGTTCGGGATGTGCGGTGTGAACGATGCCACGCCAGATCGCCCAGAAATCCGGATGGTCCGCCGGTTCCTGCGGGGCCATGGCGTCGTGGCCGATCACGCGGCAATCGGGGAAGAGGTCCCGCATCCACGCCAGTCGCAGCGGGCCGGGGATCGGGTCGTCAGGTAGCCAGCACACCAGTATCGTCAAGCTGTCGACCAGCGCGCGCGCGGTTTCGCAGAGCAGGACGTGACCATTGTGCGGCGGCATGAACTTGCCGAGGACGAAGCCGCGCGTCATGCCGCCGCCTGTTGCCGCTCAGCCTTGCGCCAGTCGATCAGGCCCCAGATCGCGAGTCCGAGGAAGATCGCGTAGAGCAGCATGGTCAACCAAAGCCCCTTCGCCGCATAAAGCCCGACCGACCCGATATCGACCGCGATCCACAAGCACCAATTCTCGATCGCACGCCGCGACATGAGGATCTGCGCGGCCACGCTGGTGATAGCGAGCGTCGCGTCGGCCCATGGGAAGGACGCATCGGTGAAGCGATGCATCGCATAGCCCCAGGCAGCGGAGGCGACAATGCAGCCAATGCCCCACAGCGCGCGATCGCGGTTGTCGAGACGGACGACCGTCACCGCCCCGCTTCGCGCCCGGTTCCGCGACCAGTTCCACCAGCCATAGAGTTGCACGACGAAGAAGAACACTTGCAGGATCGCATCGCTATACAGCCGCGCGTCGAGGAAAATCCGGCCATATAGCGCCACCATCGCCAGGCCGAACGGGTAATTCCAGATGCTGCGCCGCACGACGAGCGTGACATTGGCGATACCCAGCAGGAACGCGACGATTTCTAGACCGGACATCGCCCCGCGTTATCGGCAGATCGCGGGTGATTGAACCCGCTATTTTCGATCAGGCTTGCCGGGACCCCAAACGGAAAAGGCCGCCCGGTTACCCGGACGGCCCTTCCGCCTACGCGTTAAGAGATCAGAACCCGATCTTGATCGACGCGCGATAGCTTTGGTTCGACACGTCGCCGCGGCCAATCGTGGTGTCGGCCCCGACCGAAACGCTGACTTTGCGCGAGCCATAGGAGATGCCACCGGCGACTTCGGCCCAGTTGAGGTCCTGGTTCGTCAGCGCGAAGATTGCATTTGGGCCGTTGCCCCCTGCGAAGTTTGCCCCGAACACGCCTGCGCGATCGTTGAATTCGTGAACATAGTAAGCCGAGAGATAGGGCTTGATCGCCTTCCCGCCGCTGACGACGACACCGGCGAGCCCCTGAATGCTGTCAAAATTGCGACGCTCGTAACGCAGCGCCGGGCCTCCCCCGTTTTCGCTATAGCCACCGAACGCCAGGCGGCTGGCGCGCAGCGCAAAGCGCGGAGCCAGCGACAGGCTGTCGAGTGCTACCGGTGTGCTGACCCCGAATTCGCCGGCGAGCGCCTGCGATTCGTTTTGCCCAGTCAGCGTGAAGGTCGACCCTACAATGCTGACATCGCGACGTGTGTTGGTATAGAAAATGCCGATGCTGGCTTGCCCGTCCAGCACGACGCCGCGACTGACCTTCACCTTGCCGTACACAGTGCCCTGGTACAGTTCACCCTTGGCGGTTTGCGCGGCCGTCGTGGTTCCGTCGACGTTGGTGTAAGACAGTGCAAACCCAAGCGCCGCATTGGTGCCGATCTCGGTCTCGATGCCACCAGCGACATAATAGCCGTTGAACTGATCGCGGCCGCCAAGCGGGATCGCAGTCGCCATCGGGCGGCTGTCGCCGTCGAGATATCCGGCAGCGATGAAGGCCCCGGTCCCCTCGGGCAGGCGCGCCGTCTGATTGACTTCGGCGGTCGCAATCCCGTTCGTCCCGCGCGTCACATCGGCTGCCGTTGTTCTTGCGGTTGCGACTTGCAGAGGGTTGCCGATGATCGCCAGCGTCCCATCGAGCGCGCCGGGCTGCAACGCCGCGAGCCGCTGTTCGGTAAAGCGCTGCGAATTATCCATGACCAGCGTGCCGAGCGAGCGCTGCAGAGTCTGATTACGCGGCGCGAGGCTATCGAGCGTCGATTGGATCGTCGTCGCATTCTGCAAATCGAGCGGGCCATAGATGTCGAGATAACCACCGCTTGCGCGGTTCTGATCGAGCAGTTGCGCATAGGCACGCTGCACCGGCGAGGTGCCGACGACATTGGCATAGAGCCCGGCGTCGATCGTCGCCGTCACTGCTGTCGCGCTATAGCTCAGCCGCGGCGTCAGGATCGCGCTGAAAGCGCCTGGGTTGACGAAGGTGCCGGTTACGCCGCCCGCTGCAGTCAGGATCGTGTAGACGTTGCCTGCGCGGAGCGTGGTGGGCGAGAAGCTGAAGCCGATCACGCCACCGACATTGGCAGCACCCGTGCTGCCGCCGGTTCCGGCAGTCGCAACGATGCGGTCGGACACGCCATTCGCGCCGAGATCGACCAGATACCGGTTGCCCGAGGACAGAATCACGTTGCCGTTGAAGGTCAGCGTGCCGATCGACCCGACATTGCCCGTCGCTCCGGGCGAAATCGTCCCAAGCACGCTCGTGAAGAACGGCGTGCTGATCGTGCCGGTGCCGTTCAGACCGCCAGCCATCAGAAAATAGTCGCCCTGGGTGGTCAACCGTCCATTGACTTGCATCGTGCCGGTCATCTGCGTCACGTCGATCAGGCTGGTGAGGAACCCGGTCGAATCGATGTTGAGCCGTGCCCCTGCGCCCGAGAGCGTGAACCGGTCGATCGTGACGGTCGAATTTAGCGTCGTGGTGCCGTTGGCGGACAGCGTCACGTCGAAATAGCGCCCGATCGCGCCGGTCGTGCGGACCGGATCGATGTTGTTGGGCACGAAATTGGTCGCCCCGGGCAAGCCATTCGCAATCGTGGCAGCGGGAAGTGCCTGCGCGCCTGCCGTGGCCTGACTTTGCAGTTCGCCGACCACGTCGCTTTCGGTTCCGAGTGCACCGCCCTCAGGCCGCGTCATTGTCACCGTTGCGGCGTCGTTGCTCAGCCCCGCCGTGCCGATCGGGTTGGTGTTGAGCGTCTCGACGCCGGTCGCAACATTGAGGCAGTCGCTCAAGGTCGGGTTCTGGAAGCAGATCTGCCCGAACTTTCCGCTCACGTCGGTGGTGGTGCCCCCGGGGGTTGTGGGGACGCCGTTCACGAGCTGGCCATTCGGCCCAATGATCGTGTAATTTGGGTCGATGTTCGTGACCCAGCGCGACGCATCCGACCAATTCCCGTCGCCGGCCAGCGCGCTGACATAACGATACGGATTGTTCGCAGCGATATAATCCCAATAAAGATAGAGCGGTTGATAGAAGCTGTTCGAGCCATATCCGTTGACGGGCGCCGCATTGTAGAAGCGGCTGAAACCGCCCGACAGCACGCCGAGGATGACCTTCCTGGAGAAGGTTGCGTCCAGGATCAGCGGACCGCCCGAATCGCCGGGCGCGGTGCCACCTTCATTGGGCAGCGCATTGTCGCGGAAGCTGTTAAAATCATACGGGCTGGCGGCCGCAGTGCCACGGCGCGGGTCGTCGAAATCGATCCAGTAAAGATTCTGCGGCAAAGAGCCGGGCGCGGTGCCGAATATGAAATTCTGGAAATCATCGAGTGACGTCAGCCCACCCAGGAAGTTTTCGGCGACGCGACGGCGATAATCGATCCCGCCATTGGCACCCGTTTCGCCGGTGCCGTTGTTGCCATACCCGGTGATCGCGACGTGATAGCCTGTGCCGGCTGCCCCGGCCGTGGCAGGTCCCGGAAGCGCGGAGAACAGCAGGGCCCAAGTGGGAATACCACGGGTCGGCGTGTCGAGCGAGGCAAGCGCGACGTCGCCGTACAGGAAGCCGTTGCCGGGTTGCGTCGACAGAGGATTATAAACGACGCTGTTCACCGTGTAGAAATTCTCGGCGATGCTGGTCGTGTTAGCCGCCCGGCCCGTCGCGCCGAACAGCCAGTTACGGAGTGGGCTGGTTCCGGCAGGCGCGCCGGGCAGGGTCGAATTGTTCGACGCGTTAAAGCCAAAACTGATCGCAACGCCGCCCGAGCCCGACCCATAATCGGTGGCCGGGCGAGAGTTGACGCAATGCGCGGCGAACAGGACGGTGCGCGGGTTAATCAACGACCCGGTGCACAGGCCGAGGCTGACACTGCCCGGCGTCGCGCCGGGCGTGCTGACGATCATCTGGCCGACGCCGGTGATATTGACGGGATCGCGCGCGGTGGTCGGCGTACCGGGATTGGCGATCGCGATATAGGGTTCGGGTGCCACAACCGCGACTTGCGTGCCGCCAGTGGTATGCGCTTCAAGAAGCACGCCGGAGCCGTCAACTCGAGCGCCGCTGCCCGGCTGTTCGGCGGGGAGGGTTGGGCCGGTCGCGACCTGCGCTTGCGCGACGCCACCGGTAACAAGACCGATGCCAGCAACACCTGCGAGCAAGAACGGACGAAGCCGCATCATCGCAGCGCTCGACTTTATCATGAAGTACACCCCTAAGTCGTGGCGCTGCCCCTGCTGCGCCATCTTTGATCGCGCGAAGTTATAAGTCTGGTTTGATAATCTCAAGCGTGTTTGGGGCTGATTCGATACAATCTCGACGCTGCCTCAATATTCCGTGCCGTGTTGCATTCGTGCAACGCAACGGGCGAGCAGTTTGCTGGCGATGGATTTCGTCATGGCCGGACACGGGTCGGGCTCGGCGCACCGAAGTTGTGGCCCGGACATTTTTGACTTGATAGCGCAGGGTGCGCCCGCTACGCGCAGCCCTCTGCAATGTGTCGGGGCGTGGCGCAGTCTGGTAGCGCACTGGTCTCGGGGTCCAGGGGTCGTAGGTTCGAATCCTATCGCCCCGACCATTGCATGTTCCCCCGATACACCATCCTATAAAGAGCCGAGATGGCGTTGGTGACGCAATTGTCATCCGCGCGTCGCCTTCCGGCCATATGAAATGGCCGAAGCGGG
Source organism: Sphingomonas sp. HMP6 (assembly GCF_013374095.1). Taxonomy (NCBI): domain Bacteria; kingdom Pseudomonadati; phylum Pseudomonadota; class Alphaproteobacteria; order Sphingomonadales; family Sphingomonadaceae; genus Sphingomonas; species Sphingomonas sp. HMP6. The sequence goes on from NZ_AP022672.1 coordinate 22,645, forward strand.
CGCACCCTTATTGCGTTCTAGGATGCCGCCTCGATGAGCCCTGCTCCGATCTTCTACGATGCTTCGGGTCGGCGGCGGCGGCGCTTCGCGCTCGCGGTGGTGGCGTTCGTCCTGCTGATCGTGGTCGCGGTGACGGCGCTTGGCGTGTCGATCGGCGCGGTGCCGCGTGCGCCGTTGCTGCCGTTCGAGGCGGAGCACCCCGCGCTGACCAAACTGCCGCCGCCAACCGGGCCGTTGCTCAAGCGGGCGCGGCGTGGGTTCAATAGCTACGCCCGGCTGCTCGGCGCGCAGCCGCGCGGCGTCGGCGTCGATCAGCCGCTGGCGATCGGCTTTCACGTGCCGTGGGACCAATCGTCCGCCGCGTCGCTGCGCCGCCATATCGGGGAGCTCGACTGGCTGATTCCCGGCTGGGTGTCGGTGACCGGCGCCAACCATCACATCACGGTGTTCCGCGATCCGGCGGGCCGCGCGATCATCAATAGCGCGCCCACGCGGCCGCTGATCCTGCCGATGATCCAGAACGCGATCGGCGGGGAGTGGGACGCCGCGGGCATGGAGGCGCTGTTGCACGATCCGGCGCAGCGCAAGGCGTTGCTCGACCGGCTTGAGCCGTGGCTCGCGGCGAACGGGGCGGGGGGCGCGTTCTTCGACTTCGAATCCCTGTCGCCGCGCGGCCAGGCCGACTACCTGACGTTCCTCGCCGAAGCCAAGACGCGCTTCGCCAAGCACAAATGGGTCATCGGCATCGCCGTCCCCGTCGGCGCGGTGGACGGCGAAGGCGGGTGGAACATCGCCGCCTTCGCCAAGATCGTCGATCGCGTCTTCCTGATGGCGTATGACGAACATGAAATCAGCGGGGATGCCGGCCCCATCGCGTCGCAAGCCTGGTTCGAACAATCGGTCGCGCACGCCGCACAGGGCGTTCCCCGCGGAAAGATCGTCGTGGCGATCGGCAGCTATGCCTATGACTGGCACGATGGCGGCGGGGATCCGCTCGCGATCGACGAAGCGTGGGAGGCCGCACGCGAATCCGACGCCAAGCCGGTCTGGGACAAGACCAGCGGCAATAGCAGCTTCGCCTATGAAGAGGGCAAGAGCCGCCATGTCGTGTGGATGCTCGATGCGGCATCCGCCTATAACCAGATGCGCTTCCTGCAGACTGTCGGGCTGGGCGGTGTCGCGGTGTGGCGCCTGGGGGCGGAGGACCCCGGCCTGTGGTCGATCTTCGGGCGATCGCACCGCACCTTGCCGGGCGCGTCGGTGATCAACCCGATCCCGGCGGTCACCGATGTCGATATCGAGGGCAATGGCGAGATCCTCAAGATCGGCGGCGTGCCGGTCGAAGGCCTGCGTCAGGCGCTGACCGACAAGACCGGCGCGATCACCGACGTACGCTTCCCGACGCTGCCCTCGCCCTATATCGTCGAGCGGACCGGCTACAAACCCGGCCTGGTCGCGCTGACCTTCGACGATGGCCCCGATCCGATTTGGACGCCGCGCATACTCGACATTCTGAAGGCGAAGAAGGTGCCGGGCACCTTCTTCATCGTCGGCGAAAATGCGCTGACGCAGCGCCCGCTGCTCGAACGTCTGGTCCGCGAAGGGCATGAGGTCGGCAGCCACACCTATACCCATCCCAATCTGGCGGGCGCGTCGCAGACCGAGACGATGTTCCAGCTCAACACCACACAGCGGCTGTTCCAGGCGTTTACCGGACGATCGCTCCGGCTGTTCCGCGCGCCCTATTTCGGCGATGCCGAGCCGACCACGGCAGACGAAATCGACCCCGCGCTGCAAGCGCAGGAGCGCGGCTATATCTCGGTCGGGCTGCATGTCGATCCGGGCGATTGGAAGCGGCCGGGGGTGCAAGCGATCATCGACGCGACGATCGCGCAGGTGACCGATCCGGTCGCGTCGCACTGCACCGCCGCCACGCAGACGCAGTGCAGTCGCAACATCGTGCTGCTCCATGATGCCGGTGGCGACCGGTCGCAGACGGTGGCCGCGCTGCCCATCATTATCGATACGCTGCGTGCCAAGGGCTATACTTTCGTGCCGGTCTCGACACTTGCCGGCATTCCGCGCGATGTCGCGATGCCGAGGCTCTCGCCAAGCGACCGCGCGGCGGCAGTGACCGATCTCTTCCTGTTCAGCGCGCTCGGCTTCATCGTCGAGGCGCTCGGGTGGCTCTTCTTCATCGCGATCTCCGTCGGCATCGCCCGCGCCGTGATCCTGTCGGCGCTCGCGCTGATCCAGGCGCGGCGCGAGGGGCGGGCGATTTTCCCGCCGATCGACGGCGACCGTTTCGTCACGGTGATGATCCCGGCGTTCAACGAAGAGATGGTGATCGAACGCGCGGTGCGCGGCGTGCTCGCGTCGAACGACGTGCAGATCGAAGTGATCGTGATCGACGACGGATCGTCCGACCGCACCAGCGCGGTGGTGGCCGAAGCCTTTGCCGATGACCCGCGCGTGCGGCTGCTGACGCTGGAGAATGGCGGCAAGGCGCGCGCGCTCAACCGCGCGCTCGATCTGGCGACGGGCGAGATCGTCATCGCGCTCGACGCCGATACGCAGTTCGAACCGGCCACGATCGCGCGGTTGTCGCGCTGGTTCTCCGATCCGGCGATCGGCGCGGTCGCGGGCAATGCCAAGGTCGGCAACCGCGTGAATTTGCTGACCAAGTTCCAGGCGGTCGAATATATCACCGCGCAGAATCTCGAACGGCGCGCGCTTGCGCGGTTCGACGCGATGACGGTGGTGCCGGGTGCGGTAGGCGCGTGGCGCTTGTCGGCGATCCGTGAGGTCGGCGGCTATCCCGACGATACGCTGGCCGAGGATCAGGATCTGACGATCGCGATCCAGCGTGCCGGGTGGAAGGTGACGTACGACCAATACGCGATCGCCTGGACCGAATCGCCCGAGACAATAAAGGGCCTCGCCAAGCAACGCTTCCGCTGGGCGTTCGGCACGCTGCAATGCCTGTGGAAGCATGGCAGCATCATGGGCACCGGGCGGCCCGCTGGCCTTGCGCGCGTCGGGTTGCCGCAGGCGATCCTGTTCCAGATCGTCTTCGCCGCGATCTCGCCGATCATCGATCTCGCGCTGATCGTCAGCTTCGTGACCACCTATCTCGCGGTGCAGGCGCATGGCTGGGCGCAGACGCAGGGCGATCTGGAGAAGATGCTGCTCTACTGGCTGGTCTTCACCGCGGTCGATCTGCTCGCTGCGACGATTGCGTTTGCACTGGAGCGGCGCGAGAATTGGCGGCTGCTGTGGCTGCTGATCCCGCAGCGGATTGGCTATCGCCAGATCATGTATTATGTCGTGCTGAAGGCTATTGCACAGGCGCTGCGGGGGCCGCGTGTGGGGTGGGGGAAATTGGTGCGGACCGGGCGGGTGCAGGCGGGGTAGGGGGCCGGAGTGGGGCTGCGCGTGGCGGAAGGTTAGGGGAAAGTTAGGCAGGAGCGCATGTTTTCGCGCGGATGTCTTACCCACTTCCGTTCGCCCTGAGCTTGTCGAAGGGCTGTCCTCCTCAAACCCGGACCGCGCAACAGGAGGGCAGGGCTTCGACAGGCTCAGCCCGAACGGTGTGTGGTGGACACTCCGCTAAAGTCACACGAGTCGCACCATCGGCGTTGTTTTCGAGCGCGCGGTCGGCGGAGGATCGATGGTTTGAAAGAGTGGGCTGGTCGAAGCTGACAGATTGGGGGTGTGTAGGACAGGGGGTGTGGGGGTGGTGCAAAGCAGATATTGCTGCATGATCCTCCCCCGCCAGGGGGAGGTGGCGCCAAAGGCGACGGAGGGGGAGGTCGGCGATGCGTCTGGAAGGGTCACCCAGCGGGAAACGCAACGCGAAGAAGCTCCGGCGTGAGATGACGCCGCCCGAAATCGCACTCTGGCTTGCACTCCGTCACAATGACGCAGGGTTGCGCTTTCGCAAGCAGCATGGAGTCGGGGATTATGTTCTGGATTTCTATTGCGCGCCTGCCCGCCTTGCGATTGAGGTGGACGGGGAGGTGCATGGTCGAGGTGATCGCCCGGCCCGGGATGCTGAGCGCGACGCGGCGCTGACTGCACAAGGGCTGTTGGTTGTTCGTTATCCGGCAAGCGACGTGCTGCGCGACTTGGATCATGTTGAGCGTCAGATCATTGCGGTTGCGGTTGAGCGACGGGACACCTTTCGGGGCTGATCGCTGACCGCCCCCTCCGTCGCCTTTGGCGCCACCTCCCCCTGGCGGGGGAGGATTTTCGCTCCGGCAATCGACCTCATGCCCCTCACTCCACCACCAAATCCACCCGCTCCCCCGCCGCCACATCGCCCGTGACGCGCAGTAAAACCCCCTCCGCATCGCGCCCCACGATCGTCGCCGTGCGCCGCGCACCCGGCGCAAGCTCCACGCCGCCCGTCGCCACGACGCGGCCCGCCTCCATCAGCACGACGTGGTCAGCAACGCTGCGCACTTCGTCGGCGTCGTGCGTGACGTAGAGCATCGGCAGCCGGAAATCGGCCTTGAGCCGCTGGATATACGCCAGAATTTCCGCCTTTCGCGCGCCGTCGAGGGCGGCGAGGGGTTCGTCGAGGAGGAGCAGGTCGGGCTGGCTCAGCAGCGCGCGGCCGAGCGCGACGCGTTGGCGTTCGCCGCCTGACAGATCCCCCACGCCGCGGGCGAGGAGATGGGCGATGTCGAGCACCGCGACGACATGGTCGAACGCGATGCGGTGGGGCAGGGGGGCGCGCTTGAGGCCGTAGCGGAGGTTTGCGTCGACCTTCAGGTGCGGGAACAGGCGGGCGTCCTGCACCACCCAGCCGATCCGCCGCGCGGGTGGGCGCACGAACACGCCCGCCGCCGTGTCGGTCAGCACGCGCGCGCCCAGCACGATCCGGCCACGCGTCACCGCGCCGGTTCCGGCGATGGCGGCGAGCGTCGCGCTCTTGCCCGCGCCCGAGGGGCCGAACAGCGCGGTCACGCCGTCGGCTGGTCCTTCGAAGGCGACGTCGAGCGTGAAGCTGCCGAGGAGGCGCTCAACCGCGACCGAGATCATGCGCCCGCCCGCTTGCGGCCATAGGCGAGCAGCGCCTCCGACAGCAAAAGCGCGGCAATCGCGACGGTGAAGGAGATGCCCGCGAGGCGGAGCGCGATCGCCTCGCCGCCGGGCTGCTGAAGCGCGGCATAGATGGCGAGCGCGAGCGTCTGCGTCTCGCCCGGAATGTTGGCGGCGAAGGTGATGACCGCGCCGAATTCGCCGAGTGCGGCGGCAAAGCCGATCACCGCGGCGGCGATCAGGCCGGGGGCGGCGAGCGGGAGCGTCACGCTGAACATCCGGTCCCAGAAGCCCGCGCCTAGGCTCGCCGCAACGTCATCGAGCCGCGCGTCGACGCTCTCGATCGCCTGACGACAGGCGCGCAGCATCAGCGGGAAGGCCATCACGCCCGCCGCCAGCGCCGCGCCATTGGCGGTGAAGATCAGCCGGATGCCGACGCTCGCCAGCGCCTTGCCGATGGGTGCGTCCGCGCCGAACAGCAGGATCAGCACCAGCCCGACCACGACGGGCGGCAGGAACAGCGACGAATGCAGTACCGCATCGACCAAAGTCCGCCCCGGAAAGCGCGTCCGCGCCATCGTCCAGCCGACCGCCAGCGCCACCGGCAACCCGACCAGCACCGCGCGCCCCGCGACTGAAACGCTGAGCGCGAGCACGCTCCATTCCTCCGGGGTCAGCATGAAGGGGTGTGCCCGCGCCCGTCCTCCTCGTCCCCCCCGTCATCCCCGCGAAGGCGCGGATTCATACTGACAGGCCGAGCGGCCCTTTTCCCACGGGCAGCGACTATGGATTCCCGCCTTCGCGGGAATGACGGAAGGGGCGGGGCCATCGCGCCTAGAACGTCCGGAAGCCGAAGCGGCGGAAGATCGCCTTGGCCTCGGCGCCGCCCAGGTACGTCGCGAAGCCGCGCGCCGCTGGCCCCGCCCCGCGCACGATCGCGGCGGGATAGTCGATCGGCGGGTGGCTGGACTCGGGAAAAATGCCGATGATCATAACGCCGCGTTCGGCGCGGGCGTCGGTTTCGTAGACGATCCCCAGCGGAGCGGCGTGGCGCGCGACATAGGAGAGCGCGACGCGGACATTGTCGGCGGGGGCGAGCTTGCCCTCCACGCTGGGCCATATGCCGAGCCGGGTGAGTGCGGTTTTGGCGTAGAGGCCCGCAGGCACATAGGCCGGATCGCCGACCGCGAGCCGTCCGGTTGGCCCGAGTGCCTGAGCGAGCGGGAAATTGGGGGCGATGCGTAGGCGCGTGCGGCTGTCGGCGGGCGCGATCAGCACGAGGCGACCGCGCAGCAGGTTGCTGCGGCTCCCGGCGACGAGGAAGCCCGCGCGCGCGACGTGATCCATCCATAGCTGGTCGGCCGAGACGAACAGATCGGCGCGCGCGCCTGCCTCGATCTGTTTCGCTAGCAAATTGCTCGCGGCGAACGAGAAGCGCACCGGCACCCCTGTTCGGGCGGTGTAGCTCTTACCGACCGCCTGTAGCGCATCGGTCAACGAGGCTGCGGCGAAGACGGTGACGGGCGCTGGCGTAGCCGCCATAAGCGGCACCGACGTGGCCAGCGCTGCGGCCATTGCCACCAGGGCGTAAGTCAGAATTCGGCGTTTCATGCACGGTCCGTTCGGGGAGCTATATTTGCGGACATATAGCGGTTTTTAGCGTTCTGCCAGAGGCGCGCGTCGCGCGGCGGGATGAGCATGGCGGTTATCGGACGATCATGCTTTTCGCGCTTGCGCAACCGTTTAAGCCAAGGCAAATTGCTCCGGTCCGGGGGGAATACGCAATGCCGACAAGTCCGCAGACGGTGCTTTTTTGTCTGTTGGCGGCTGCGATTCAAGCGACCACAGCGCCCGAATCGATCACGCCCGCCGCGCAACCCGCCGTAGCGTCATCGGCCGAGGTGCCGCCGCCGCCAGCCGGTTTTGTCCGGGTTCCGGCAAACACCTTCGTAAATTTCGAGATCGTCGATCCGCTCAGTTCGAAGACAAGCAAACCGGACCAAATGTTCGCGATCCGACTCGTCGATCCCGTCACCGTCGATGGCGTCGCGCTCCTGCCAGCGGGAATGATGGGTCAGGGGCAAGTCGTACATGCCGCAAAGGCGCGCGCGCTCGGCAAGGCAGGGGAACTGATCCTTGCCGCTCGCTATTTTTCCTGTGGTGACGCGCATATCGCCTTGGGCGGATTTCATTTGGGACACTCCGGCAAGAACAAGTCGACCGAAATGGCCGTTGCGATTGCCGCGATCGGCGCGGTCGCCGCGCCGCTGATGTTCGTCAGCGGCGGCGAGTCGCTCATTCCGGCGGGGTCTCCCGCCACCGCGCGGCTGAAGAACGCGGTCGATGTGCGCGCGGAGGCGGGTTCGCCCTGCGCCGCGCTGCCGGTCGCCCCTGCGGTGCCCGCCGTTCAGTAGAGTTCAACGAAGAGAGGATGACGTCATGAAGGTCTTAACGATTGCTGCGGCCGCTGCCATCGCGCTGCTTGCACCTGCGACGATGGTTGCAGCGCAAAGCGCGACGCCCGAGCTGAAGACCAAGTCGGGCACGATCGGTACGCCGGCATCGGGCAAGGGGCAGGTCGTGTTCTATCGTCCCGGTTCGCTGATGGGGGCGGCACTCGGCTGTACCGTTCATGAGGGGGCAGCCCAGATCGCGCGGCTGGGCTCGGGCAAATATTGGGTGTCGGTCGTCGAGCCGGGCAAGCACAGCTACAATACCGAAGGCGAGGCCAAGGACGTGCTCAACCTCGAGGTCGAGGCTGATGAAACCTATTTCGTGAAGTGCAACATCGGCATGGGCGTGATGTCCGGTCGCGCCAACCTGTCGCCCGCCTCGACCGAGGATTTTGCCAAGAAGGCGAAAGGTCTGGCGTTGTGGAAGCCCAAGGGCACTGCCGAAGACACGGCGCAATAATCGCGATCTGTCCGCGGCGCTCCAGCGAAACGAAGACGCCGCCGCCCGGTCATCCGGACGGCGGCTTTTTCATCGGTGCCGCCGCCCGTGGTCTCGACCTTTTTGCAGCAGCTGATGAACGATCGTTGCGCTACGATCGATTGCGATACGATCGGCGATCAAAGGCCGAAGCGGAAGCCGTAGCCGAGGCCGAGCGTGAATTGCGTGCGGCGTCCGCGCTCCCGCACGAGCGGGGAGTCGGCGGCGGGTCCGCCCAGGCGCTCGAGGTTGCTGAACAGCGTGATCGCGCTGCGGCGGTCGAGTGGGCGGATCAGCGTGCCGCCGACGCCGTACGACACGATGCCGCCCTTGGCGTCATAGCGGGCGAGGCCGGTGCGCAGCGACTGGCCCGCGTCGACCCCGTAATAGGTCTGTACGAACTGGCTGCCGGCCGCGGTGATGCTCGGGCCGATATTGGCGATCGTCCGGCGGCCGAGGCGGGTGCGGTAGGCGACCGAGGCATCGGCGACCAAGCCCTGGTGACCGCCAAAGCCTTGCCGGACTTCGCCGCGAAGGCGCCACTGCCGCTTCGCGCCGAACTGCTTTTCGAAAAAGCCGCCAGCCTCCCCCGCGACCTTCACATTGCCCATGCCGATCAGCGCAGTGCTGCCCCCGGCGATCAGAAACGGTGAGCCGCCGTTCGATTCGTCGCGGCCGAACCGCGCCTTGATCAACGGCCCGACGCGCCATCCGTCGTCGCGAATGGCGTTCCAGCCGATCCCTTCGGACACCGACGCGAAGAGGATGTCACTGTACGCCACGCGCACGTTCGGGAAGAGCGAGAGCGCCTGATCGCGCGACCCTTGCCACGCCGGGCTGGTGATCGCAGCGACACCGACGGTGATGTTCCATCCTGGCGGAACGAGCGACATTGGGAGCGGGCGGACGAGCGGCGTAGGCGGGCTCGTCGTGGGCGTGGTCTGGGCATGGGCGACGGTGGGGGCTACGGTAGCGGCCAGGGCCGGGGCGGCGAGCAGCGCCAGCAGTGCCAAAATCCGCATCATCATCATCCCCAACGTTCCCGCTTCGCGATGACGCAGCCAGAACCGTTTCGCAATCGCTGTCGGGAGGATCAAGCTGGCAGCAACACAAGCTTACAAACGAAAGCCGCCGCCCGGTTCCCCGGACGGCGGCTTCTTTGGTGTATCGGTCAGGCGCGAGCCTGAACCGGAAGGATTACTCCTTGTTCAGATACTCACCCGCATCGGCATCGGTGCCATGACCGCTCGTGACGACCGCGCCAAGCGCATCGTCGCCGGTGCCGCCGGCATCGCGTGCCGACCGCTTCAGTTCGGCGTCATGCTCTTCCTTGGCCGAGTTCGGCGCGATGATCGACGCTTCGGCCATCCGGCGTTGCGACACGCGCATCGCCGCATCGCGTGACGAGGCGGTGACGCGCAGGCGGTTCATGCCCGCACCGGTGCCCGCCGGGATCAGGCGACCCACGATCACGTTCTCCTTGAGACCGGTGAGCGTGTCCTTCTTGCCCTGCACCGAGGCTTCGGTGAGGACGCGGGTGGTCTCCTGGAACGACGCCGCCGAGATGAAGCTGCGGGTTTGCAGCGACGCCTTGGTGATGCCGAGCAGGACAGGCTTGCCCTGCGCCGGACGCTCCTTCTTGCCGATCTTGGCATTGGTCTCGTCCATCTCGTCGCGATCGACCTGCTCGCCCTTCAACAGCGTGGTGTCGCCGCCGTCGGTGATCTCGACCTTTTGCAGCATCTGACGAACGATCGTTTCGATGTGCTTGTCGTTGATCTTCACGCCCTGGAGACGATAAACCTCCTGGATTTCCGAGACGAGATATTCGGCCAGCGGCTCGACACCCATCGTTTCGAGAATGTCGTGCGGATCAGGCGAACCGCCGATGAGGTTATCGCCGCGCTTGACGTAATCGCCTTCCTGCACGTCGATGACCTTCGACTTGGGCACCAGATACTCGACGACGTCGCCGCCATCCTCGGGCTGGATGCCGATCTTGCGCTTCGCCTTGTAATCCTTGCCGAACACGACGCGACCCGAAACCTTGGCGATGATCGCCGCTTCCTTCGGGATGCGTGCCTCGAACAATTCGGCCACGCGCGGCAGACCGCCGGTGATGTCACGCGTCTTGGCGCTTTCACGCGAAACGCGTGCCAGCACGTCGCCGCCTGAAACCGTCGCGCCATCCTCGACCGAGAGCGTGGCGCCCGGAACGAGCATGTAACGACCGGCCTCCTCGGCGCTTTCGCCGGTGAGGGTGAGGCGCGGACGGAGATCCTCCTTCGCCTTGGTCGTCGCACGATATTCGATCACGACACGCTGCGAGATACCGGTCGCTTCATCGGCCTGCTCGGTGAGCGTCTTGCCCTCGATCAGATCGACATATTTCACGACGCCGGGATTCTCGGTGATCACCGGCATGGTGAACGGATCCCACTCGGCCAGACGATCGCCCTTCGACACGATGTGCCCATCGTCGAACAGCACATACGCGCCGTACGGGATGCGGTGCACCGCGCGCTCACGACCGTCCATGTCGACGATCGCGATTTCACCCGAGCGCGACAGCACGACGCGACGGCCGCGCTGATCCGAGATGATGCGCAGATCGCGATATTCCATCGTACCGTCGGCAACGGCTTCGAGGTTCGACTGCTCGTTGAGCTGTGCCGCGCCGCCGATGTGGAAGGTACGCATCGTAAGCTGCGTGCCCGGCTCACCGATCGACTGGGCGGCGATGACGCCGACCGCTTCACCGATGTTGACCGGGGTACCGCGGGCGAGATCGCGCCCGTAGCACTTGCCGCAGACGCCGATCTTGGTTTCGCAGACCAGCGGCGAACGGATCTTGCAGCTCTGCGTACCAACCGCCTCGATCTTCAGGATCATCGCCTCGTCGAGCAACGTGCCCGAGGGGATGACGATCTCGCCGGTCTTGCTGTCGATGATATCTTCCGCGGTCGTACGACCGAGGATGCGTTCACCCAGCGAAGCGATAGTCGAACCGCCCTGCACGATCGCGCGCATTTCCAGCGCACGGGTCGTCCCGCAATCCTCCTCGATGATGACGCAATCCTGGGACACGTCGACGAGACGGCGGGTGAGGTAGCCCGAGTTCGCCGTCTTCAACGCCGTATCCGCGAGACCCTTACGAGCACCGTGGGTGGAGTTGAAGTATTCGAGGACGGTCAGGCCTTCCTTGAAGTTCGAGATGATCGGCGTTTCGATGATCTCGCCCGACGGCTTGGCCATTAGGCCGCGCATACCCGCAAGCTGCTTGATCTGCGCCTGCGAACCACGCGCACCGGAGTGCGCCATCATGTAGATCGAATTGATCGGCATCTCGCGGCCCTTGTCGGGGCCGTCCGTGTAGACCTTCACCGCCTTGATCTCGTCCATCATGGCGTTCGCCACCTGGTCGCCGCAACGGCTCCACGCGTCGATCACCTTGTTGTACTTCTCCTGCTGCGTGATCAGGCCGTCCTGATATTGCTGCTCGAAATCCTTCACCAGGCCCTTGGTCTCATCGACCAACGCGATCTTGGCGTCCGGAATGATCATGTCGTCCTTGCCGAACGAAATGCCCGCCTTGAAGGCGTGCTTGAAGCCCAGCGACATGATCGCGTCGGCGAACAGCACGGTCTCCTTCTGGCCGGTGTGACGATAGACCTCGTCGATCACGTCGCCCACATCCTTCTTGGTGAGGAGGCGGTTGACGGTGTCGAACGGCACCTTCGAGCTCTGCGGCAGGCACTCGCCGAGCAGCATGCGACCGGGGGTGGTTTCATAGCGCTTGAGGTACTGCTTGCCCGCCTCATCGGTCTGCGGAACGCGGCTGATGATCTTGGTGTGCAAGGTGACTGCGCCAGCTTCCAACGCCTGATGCACTTCCGACATGTCGGAAATCATCATGCCCTGGCCCGGCTCATTCTCCTTGAGCATCGACAAATAATACAGACCCAGCACCATGTCCTGCGACGGCACGATGATCGGCTTGCCGTTGGCGGGCGAGAGGATGTTGTTGGTCGACATCATCAGCACGCGCGCTTCGAGCTGTGCTTCCAGCGACAGCGGCACGTGGACCGCCATCTGATCGCCATCGAAATCGGCGTTGAAGGCCGAGCAGACGAGCGGGTGAAGCTGGATCGCCTTGCCCTCGATCAGCACAGGCTCGAACGCCTGGATGCCGAGACGGTGAAGCGTCGGGGCACGGTTGAGCATGACCGGATGCTCGCGGATCACCTCGTCCAGGATGTCCCAAACTTCCTTGCGCTCCTTTTCGACCCACTTCTTCGCCTGCTTGAGGGTCATCGACAGACCCTTGGCATCGAGACGGGCGTAGATGAACGGCTTGAACAGCTCGAGCGCCATCTTCTTCGGCAGGCCGCACTGGTGCAGCTTGAGTTCCGGACCGGTCACGATGACCGAACGACCCGAATAGTCGACGCGCTTGCCCAGAAGGTTCTGGCGGAAGCGGCCCTGCTTGCCCTTGAGCATGTCGGACAGCGACTTGAGCGGACGCTTGTTGGCGCCCGTGATCGTGCGACCGCGACGGCCGTTATCGAACAGTGCGTCGACGGCCTCCTGCAGCATGCGCTTTTCGTTGCGGACGATGATATCCGGTGCGCGCAGCTCCATCAGGCGCTTCAAGCGGTTGTTGCGGTTGATCACGCGGCGATACAGATCGTTCAGATCCGACGTCGCGAAGCGGCCACCGTCGAGCGGCACCAGCGGGCGCAGCTCGGGCGGAATGACCGGCACGACTTCGAGGATCATCCACTCGGGCTTGTTGCCCGAATCGATGAAGCTCTCGACGACCTTGAGCCGCTTGATGATCTTCTTGGGCTTCAGTTCCGACTTGGTGACGGCGAGCTCTTCGAGCAGCTCCTTGCGCTCGCCCTCAAGATCGAGATCCTGCAGCATGATGCGCACGGCTTCCGCGCCGATGCCGGCCGAGAAGGCGTCTTCGCCATATTCGTCCTGCGCGTCGAGGAGTTCGTCCTCGGTCATCAACTGATACTTTTCGAGCGGGGTGATGCCCGGCTCGATCACGATGTACGCCTCAAAATACAGCACGCGCTCAAGCTGCTTGAGCTGCATGTCGAGCAGCAAGCCGATGCGGCTCGGCAGCGACTTCAGGAACCAGATGTGCGCGACCGGTGCGGCCAGCTCGATATGGCCCATACGCTCACGGCGGACCTTCGAGACGGTGACTTCGACGCCGCACTTCTCGCAGACGATGCCCTTGTACTTCATCCGCTTGTACTTGCCGCACAGGCACTCGTAATCCTTGATCGGACCGAAGATGCGCGCGCAGAACAGGCCGTCACGCTCGGGCTTGAACGTGCGATAGTTGATGGTTTCCGGCTTCTTGATCTCGCCGAACGACCACGAGCGGATCTTGTCCGGGCTGGCGATGCCGATCTGGATCTGGTCGAAGGTCTCGGCCTTGACGACCGGATTGGCGAAGTTTGTGAGTTCGTTCATGGTTTCTTCCTTCTCTCCCTCTCCCCGCTGGCGGGGAGAGGGTCGGGGAGAGGGGCAGTCTCTCACCCGGCCTGGAAACGATTGGAAAGAGGCACTGCCCTCTCCCCGACCCTCTCCCGCAAGCGGGAAAGGGAGAAGATGTCACTCCGCCGCGATCGCGACGCCGTCGGTGTCGAACAGCTCGGTCGTGGTGAGCTCGATGTTCAGACCCAGCGAGCGCATTTCCTTGACGAGCACGTTGAAGCTCTCCGGAATGCCGGCCTCGAACGTGTCGTCACCCTTGACGATCGCCTCATAGACCTTGGTGCGGCCGACCACGTCGTCGGACTTCACCGTCAGCATTTCCTGCAAGGTGTACGCAGCACCATAAGCCTGGAGCGCCCAGACCTCCATCTCGCCGAAGCGCTGACCACCGAACTGCGCCTTACCACCCAGCGGCTGCTGCGTGACGAGCGAGTACGGCCCGATCGAGCGTGCGTGGATCTTGTCGTCGACCAGATGGTGGAGCTTGAGCATGTAGATGATGCCCACGGTCACCTTGCGATCGAACTTGTCGCCGGTGCGTCCGTCGAACAGGTCCGACTGGCCCGACGGATCGAGACCCGCCAGTTCGAGCATCGCCGAAACGTCGGCCTCACGCGCGCCGTCGAACACGGGCGTTCCCATCGGGATGCCGGTCCGCAGGTTCTGCGCGAGTTCAACGATCTGCTCGCCATCGCGTGCCTCGATGTCGGCGGCATAATGCTCACCATAGACTTCGAGCAGCCGTGCCTTCACCGCGTCGGGCATATCGCTCGGCGACGGATTGGGGTTGGCCTCGCGCCATTCCTCGAGCGCCGCATAGACTTGCTGTCCGAGATTGCGGGCGGCCCAGCCGAGATGCGTTTCGAAGATCTGCCCGACGTTCATGCGCGACGGCACACCCAACGGGTTGAGCACGATGTCGACCGGCGTACCGTCGGCGAGGAACGGCATGTCCTCGGCCGGCAGGATGCGCGAGATGACGCCCTTGTTGCCGTGACGGCCGGCCATCTTGTCGCCCGGCTGCAGCTTGCGCTTCACCGCGACGAACACCTTGACCATCTTGAGCACGCCCGGCGGCAGCTCGTCACCACGCTCGAGCTTGTCGCGACGATCGTGGAACTTGTCGAGCACCACCTTGGCGGCATCGTCATACTGCGTCTTGACCGCTTCGAGGTCGCTCTGAACCTTGTCGTCGGCAACCGCGAACTTCCACCATTCGTGACGATCGACGCTGTCGAGCACGTCGGCATCGATCACCACGCCCTTTTTCGGCCCGTTCTTGGGCACGGCGGTGGCGGTCTGGCCGATCAGCATGTCCTTCAGGCGCGACCAGGTCGCACGGTTCAGGATGCTGCGCTCGTCGTCCGAATCCTTCTTCAAGCGCTCGATTTCCTCGCGCTCGATCGCCATCGCGCGCTCGTCCTTGTCGATGCCGTGGCGATTGAACACGCGCACTTCGACGACGGTACCGGCAACGCCGGGCGGCAAGCGCAGCGACGTATCGCGCACGTCCGACGCCTTTTCACCGAAGATCGCGCGGAGGAGCTTTTCCTCCGGCGTCATCGGGCTTTCGCCCTTCGGCGTGATCTTGCCGGCGAGAATATCACCCGGCTCGACCTCGGCACCAATGTACACGATGCCCGCTTCGTCGAGGTTGCGAAGCGCTTCCTCGCCGACGTTCGGAATGTCGCGCGTGATGTCTTCCGGCCCGAGCTTGGTGTCGCGCGCCATGACTTCGAATTCCTCGATGTGGATCGAGGTGAAGACGTCATCCTTCACGATACGCTCGGAAATGAGGATCGAATCCTCATAATTATAGCCGTTCCAGGGCATGAACGCGACGAGCGCGTTACGGCCCAGCGCGAGCTCACCAAACTCGGTCGACGGGCCGTCGGCGATCACGTCGCCAGCGGTGATCACGTCGCCCACCTTCACCAGCGGACGCTGGTTGATGCAGGTGTTCTGGTTAGACCGCTGGAACTTCATCAGCGTGTAGATGTCGACGCCCGATTGACCGGCCTCGACATCGCCCGTTGCGCGGATGACGATACGCGACGCATCGACCTGATCGACGATACCCGCACGCTTGGCCGAGATCGCCGCACCCGAATCGCGCGCGACGGTCTCTTCCATGCCGGTGCCGACGAACGGTGCCTCGGCCTGGACCAGCGGCACAGCCTGACGCTGCATGTTCGAGCCCATCAGTGCGCGGTTGGCGTCATCGTTTTCCAGGAACGGAATGAGCGATGCCGCGACCGAGACGAGCTGCTTGGGGCTGACGTCCATCAAGGTGATGTTGTTGGGGATCGCCATCAGGAATTCGCCCGCCTGACGCGACGAAACGAGTTCTTCGACAAAGCCCTTGTCGGCGTTCAGCTCGGCGTTGGCCTGCGCGATCGTGTGCTTGGCCTCTTCCATTGCCGACAAATACACAACGTCGTCGGTCACCTTGTGATCGATGACCTTGCGGTACGGCGTTTCGATGAAGCCATACTTGTTGACGCGGCTGAACGATGCCAGCGAGTTGATCAGACCGATGTTCGGGCCTTCCGGCGTTTCGATCGGGCAGATGCGGCCATAGTGGGTCGGGTGAACGTCGCGGACTTCGAAGCCGGCGCGCTCACGCGTCAAGCCGCCCGGTCCAAGCGCCGACACGCGACGCTTGTGGGTGACTTCCGACAGCGGGTTGGTCTGATCCATGAACTGCGAAAGCTGCGACGAACCGAAGAATTCGCGGACCGCGGCAACCGCGGGCTTGGCGTTGATCAGGTCGTTCGGCATGACGGTCGACACATCGACCGACGACATGCGCTCCTTCACGGCGCGCTCCATGCGGAGCAAGCCGACGCGGTACTGGTTTTCCAGCAATTCGCCGACCGAACGGACACGACGGTTACCGAGGTTGTCGATATCGTCGATGTCGCCCTTGCCGTCCTTCAGATCGACCAGCGTCTTGATGACCGCGAGGATGTCCTCGGTGCGCAGCGTGGTAACCGTGTCCTCGACGTCGAGGTCGAGGCGCATGTTGAGCTTGACGCGGCCGACCGCCGACAGATCATAGCGATCGGGATCGAAGAACAGGCCGGAGAACAAGGCTTCGGCGGTTTCGAGCGTTGGCGGCTCGCCCGGGCGCATGACGCGGTAGATGTCCGACAGCGCTTGCTCGCGCTCTTCGGCCTTGTCGACCTTGAGCGTGTTGCGGATCCACGCACCGGTGGCGACGTGATCGATGTCGAGCAGTTCGATCCGGTCGATGCCGGCCTGATCGAGCAGTTCGAGATTCTCGGCCGACACTTCGTCGCCGGCTTCGATATAGATCTGGCCGGTCGTCTCGTTGATGAGATCATAAGCGCTGTAGCGGCCGAAGATTTCCTCGGTCGGGATCAGCAGGTCGGTGAGACCGTCCTTGGCCGACTTGTTGGCGGCGCGTGGGCTAATCTTCTGGCCGTTGGCGAACACCACTTCACCGGTCTTGGCGTCGATGATGTCGTACATCGGCTTTTGCCCACGCCAATTCTCGGCCTGGAACGGGATGATCCAGCCACCCTGGCCGCGCACGAAAGTGACGCGGTTGTAGAAGGTGTTGAGGATTTCCTCGCCGGTCATGCCGAGCGCGTACAGCAGCGCCGTCACCGGCAGCTTGCGCTTGCGATCGATGCGGACGTTGACGATGTCCTTGGCGTCGAACTCGAAATCGAGCCACGAACCGCGATACGGAATGACGCGCGCCGCGAAGAGATACTTGCCCGACGAATGCGTCTTGCCGCGGTCATGGTCGAACAGAACGCCCGGCGAGCGGTGCATCTGCGACACGATCACGCGTTCGGTGCCGTTGATGATGAAGGTGCCGTTGCCCGTCATCAGGGGCATGTCGCCCATGTAGACGTCCTGCTCCTTGATATCGAGGACCGAGCGCGAATCCGTGTCGGCGTCCACCTCGAACACGATCAGGCGCAGCGTAACGCGCATTGGCGCGGCATAAGTGATGCCGCGCTGGCGGCATTCGTCGGTGTCGAACTTCGGCGGTTCGAGTTCGTAATGGACAAAGTCGAGCTCGGCAGTGCCGGCGAAATCGCGGATCGGGAAGACCGAGCGCAACGTCTTTTCGAGGCCCGAAACATAGCCGGTCGACGGGTCGGAGCGCAGGAACTGTTCGTAGGATTCGCGCTGAACCTCGATCAGGTTCGGCATCTGCACGACTTCGTGGATGTTGCCGAACACCTTGCGGATGCGGCGTTTTGCCGTGCCGCTTTCGGCGCGCCGCGTTGGGGTGCTGCCGTCGATCGCTTTGGTTGCCATGGAGATTTTGCCCTCAAGCCAATAAGTCGTGCCCGGATGCGCCCGGGCGAGCACGCTATTCAAAGACGCAAAAAGCTGCTCGTCCTCCGCAGGTGCGAAGTGACAGCAGCTCTTGGCGTCTGTGAAGCCGCAATCCCCAATACGATCGATGCGCTGCGCGACGGCACATCATTTCCCGAAGACTGTGGTGAGGCACGCCATATAGGAGTCGTGTTGGATGCTGTCAATCGACGCGCTGCGGGCGTGAGACGACACGGAAGATGCGCCTTTACGCATGGCCAGCCTGCGCGCGTTTCGTTACGATTACGGTATGAAGCGGCGGAGGCAGCGATGACCTATAAGACACCCGGCGTGTACATCACGGAAACCGACGCCTTCGGGTCGAGCATCGTCGGGGTGAAAACCGGCATTCCGGCGTTTGTCGGTTATACCGAGACGGCAACCCATTCCGCGTCTGGCCAGCCGATCGATCGGCCGATCCTGATCACGTCGCTGGCCGAATATCAGAGCTGTTTCGGCGGACCCGCGCAATCGCGTTTTCGCGTGGCGGAGATTCTGTCGGATAAGCCCGATTTTACCGCGCCCATCACCGCGCCGGATGGCACCTTGATCTGGACGGGCTTCGATCTGATGCTCGCGGCGTGCGCCGGTGGCCCCGATCGCTTTTGCCTGTACGCCCAGATCACGCTTTTCTTCGCAAATGGCGGTGCCGCGTGCTGGGTCATGTCGGCGGGCAGCTATGCCAAGCCCGGCGCCAAGATCACTGCGCGCGATTTGCTCACCGCGATCGATGCGGTCGGGCAGGTCGTCGGACCGTCGATGCTGGTCGTGCCCGAGGCGTGCCAGCTTCCAAGCGCCGACTATGCGGCCGTCGTATGCGCAATGCTCGGCCAGGCGGCCAGCTTGCGCGACCGGGTTGCGATCTTGGATTTGCCCGGCTGCCTGGATGCTACCGATATCGCCGCGCTGACCGCGGCGCAGCACGAACTGTGGCGCGCGCTGGCAGCGCAGACCGCCAATCTCTCTTACGGCGTTGCTTATGGCCCCGCGCTGGCGACCACGGTATTTCAGGCGCCTGACGTGCGCTTTGCCGCGCTGGCCGGGCATGACGATCGCACGCTCAACAACATTTTGACGACGCAAGCGGTGCAACTCTTCACCGGGTCCGCACTCGCGGCGGTGCAGTCCGCGATCGCCGCTGCTTTTCCGATCTCGGAAGTGCCGACCAACACCCGGGCCCTGTCGGGGGATGGGTCGGCCTATTTGGCATCGGCCCCGGCCGGATTGGGCGCACGGCAGCAAGCGCTCGACGCGCTGCTCGCCAGGACGCTGCCGATCTATGTCGTGATCGGCAAATGCGTCGCCGGTTATCTCAACGTCCAGCCGGCGAGCGGTGTGATGGCGGGGGTGTGGGCGCAGAACGACCAGACCAACGGTGTGTGGGTCGCCCCGGCCAATGTCAGTCCGGCTGGTGTGGTGGAACCGCTATGTGCGGTCAGTGACACCGAACAAGCTGCGTTCAACGTGCCGACCAACGGCATGGCGGTCGACATCCTGCGCAGCTTTCCGATGCAGGGTACGCTGGTGTGGGGCGCACGCACGCTGGACGGCAACAGCGACGATTATCGCTACCTCCAGGTGCGTCGTACGCTGATTTACATCGAACAGTCGATCAAAACGGCGCTGGAAGGCTATGCCGTTGCCGCCAATGACGGTGTGACCTGGGTCAACGTGATTTCCAGTGTCTCGGCATTCCTGACCAAGCTGTGGGAGCAGGGTGGTCTGGTGGGGGCAACGCCGAGCCAGGCCTTCAGCGTTCAATGCGGCGTCGGTTCGACCATGACCGCGCTGGACGTGTTGAACGGTACCATGATTGTCACTGCCACGGTGGCGCTGACGCATCCGGCTGAGTTCCTTGACCTGACCTTCACCCAGGCGATGCCGACCCCCTGACGTTCCGACCGGCGGCTGCGGCGTCCGGGCGCAACGGGGCGCAGGATCGCTTTGGCAAGACGCGATTCTTCGCTATGGCCGCGCGGGTGAAAACCACCTTACCCCCCGGCGCCGCTGCGCTTTTTCTGCCCGCCGCCGCGCTCCTGCTGCCTGCCGCTGCGCTCCTGCTGCCCGCCGCCGCGGTTGCGCAGAACAGTCCGGCACCGCGCACGCTGCCCGGTCTGGACGATTTCAGTCTGCCCGGAACGCGCCCGACGCCGCGCCTGTCGCCTGCGCCCGAGCCGACCACCAACCCGCGCTCGACCGCCACGCCGAGCGCGGTTGCCCCGCCGCGGATCGTGCCGACCGTCCGCGCGACGCCGGTGCCGCGCCCGACCGCGACTCCGGTGCAGCCACCCGCTGCCGTGCCGCGGTCCGTAGCGACGCCTGCGCCGCGCCCGGTGCCGACCGCGGCGGCGACCGCTGCTCCGCTCGCCACACCCGTTCTGGTCGGGGCGCCCACGCCGGTCATCGATACGCCGCTGCCCGCGCCGCTGCCGTTACCCGAGGCCGCGCCGTTGCCCGAGGCGAGCCCAGCGCCGTTGCCGACGCTCGCGCCGCCGGTTTCGGCCCAGCCGGGTTTCGTGGTGGAGCCATGGATGTGGCTGACATTGGCGGCGTTGCTGGCGCTGCTTGCGGCGACGGGCATTGGCTGGTGGTGGCGCAAGCGCGCGGTGCGCGAAGAAGCCGAGCAGCGCGACGACCGGCGGCACGAAATCTTCGTGTTCGACACGCCGGAAGTCCCTGTCGCGCTGCCGACGCCGACGCCGACGCCGACGCCGCCCGCTCCGCCACCACCCGCCCCACCGCCACCTGCTCCATCACCGGCACCGGTGGCCGCCACACCGGCAAGCGCCCCGGAGGAAATCCGCGCGACGCTCGATCTCGGCATCGTCGTGAAGCGCGCGGGCACCAATTTGCTGAGCGCGGCGGTCGAATATTCGATCCTGATCGAGAATATCGGGCAGGCCGCCGCGACCGGCATCCATGTCGATGTGCGTCTGTTGAGTGCAGGGCCGGCCCAGGATGCGCAAATCGCCGCGCTGTTCCAAATGCCGATCACGCGGCCCAACACTACCCCGTTCGACCTGCCGCCGGGCACCACGGTCGATCTTGGCGGGATGGCGCTGCACCCGAAGGAAACGCTCGAGGTGATGACCGTCGGTGATCGCAGCTTGTTCGTGCCGGTGCTGGCGGTCAACGTGACCTATGATTGGCAGGCGGACGGCGCGAATGCCAGCGGCCAGACCGCGCGCTCCTATGTCATCGGCATCGATCGTGGCGGGGATGCCAAGCTCCAGCCGTTTCGGCGCGATGCTGCGGCGCGGATGTACGACACGGTCGGCGCGCTGGCGTATACGACGACCGCAATACGCTGAAGCTCTTTACGTTTATCGGCCCAAGATGCTGATGGTGTGGAGCGTCGCGTTCTTCACGCTGCGGTATCTCGTCACGCACGACGCCGGAACGGCGCTGCGGCCATCGCGGCTGGCGCTGCGGCGTTATGCTTGGGTCATCCTGTTCCAGTTCGTGCCGACCGCGATCGTGATCTATGCCGAGCCGACCTCAGGACGGCCGCTCTGGTCAGCACCGCGAACGTGATGACATTGCGACGGTGGGCGGACTTGGACAGCTCCTGCTCGAGCCTGCGCTCCTGGTGTGGTTTGTCAACGCCGGGCCCGGCACGACGGGATACGGACCGGTGCGATCCGCGCGCTTGACCGGCGGGTGGTATTTCTGGGCGCTCGCGCTGGGGTTGCTGATGCGAATACCGTTCAGCCAGACGCACGGACGGCTCAACCATTTCGCGGCGGGGCAGCCCGCTGCGGTGCTCTGGCCGATGCTCCTGCTCGATGCGCTCGTCGTTCCGGTGATGGTGGTGGCGGTTGCGGCGGTCCAGCTTCGGGCTGCGCGCGCGATTGCCGAGCGGCGCGGGCGAGCGATGCTTGAGGGGACGCAGGAGGCCGCAGGCGACGGGCGTGCAGGGGCCGCCGTTCTGGTGTGAGCGGCGGGGTTGGGTGCAGAGGCAAGAAAAAAGGGGCGGCACCTCGCGGTGCCGCCCCTCTTTCTTTGCGAAGGTCGGGCATTGGCAAAGCCAATGCCGTCGGACGGCACACGTGCCGCCGACCGGCTTTGCGGGAGTGCGGTTTAGCGTGGCTAAATCGTCTCTCCCGCTTCAGCTCACTTGATCTCGACGGTCGCGCCGGCTGCTTCCAGCTGGGCCTTGATCTTGGCGGCTTCGTCCTTCGAAACGCCTTCCTTGATCGCCTTCGGAGCGGATTCAACCAGCGTCTTGGCTTCGGTCAGGCCGAGCGCGGTGATCGCACGGACTTCCTTGATGACGTTGATCTTCTTGCCGCCGTCGCCGGTCAGGATGACGTCGAATTCGGTCTGCTCTTCAGCAGCCGGAGCGGCTGCGCCGCCGCCTGCTGCGGGAGCTGCTGCAACTGCTGCTGCGGCCGAGACGCCCCACTTCTCTTCGAGAAGCTTCGAAAGGTCAGCCGCCTCGAGGACGGTCAGTTCGGAAAGCTGGTCAACCAGCGCGTTAAGGTCTGCCATGTGTAGTCTCCAGTTTTAGTTCGGTTTGAAATCTCGAAGCGCCAATCAGGCGTCTGCGCTTTCCTTGTCCTTGTCGGCATACGCCATGAGGACCCGGGCGAGCTGAGCTGCCGGAGCCTGCGTGATCGTCGCGAGCTTGGTTGCGGGTGCAACCAGGAGGCCCAGGATCTTCGCGCGCAGTTCATCCAGCGACGGCATCGTCGCGAGTGCCTTCACACCGTCTACGTCGAGGACAGTCGCGCCCATGGCCCCACCCACGATTTCGAACTTGTCGTTCGTCTTCGCGAAATCGACGGCTACCTTGGCAGCCGCGACGGGGTCGATGGAGGAGGCGAGACCGACCGGCCCGGTGAGCATGTCGCCCAGCGAGAGATAGTCGGTGCCGTCCAGCGCGATCTTGGCAAGCTTGTTCTTCGAGACCTTGTAGGTCGCCCCTGCGTCACGCATTGCGTTGCGCAGCTTGGTCGACTGCGCCACCGTCATGCCGAGGTTGCGGGTGACAACCACCACGCCGACTTCGGCAAACGTCTGGCGCAGTTCGGCGACGAGCTCGGTCTTTTGAGCGCGATCCATGCCATTCTCCACGTTTTGGTCCTGCCGCTTGCACGACATGACCGGTTACAAACCGACACGCAGATGCGCATCGGCACTGTCCAGCGATGGGGAATGGGAGCGACGCCCCGAATGGAGGCGACATATCGTCACGACGGTAAGTCGTGCGGAAATCCTGTCCCCGTCTCGGTAGGAGATTAAGACCGGCAAACCCGGTCACCTACTGTCTCGGACGGTCCCGCCGGGCCGAAGCCTGCCGGGAGAGTGCGCGCCGATAACGGATTCGCTGCGGAAGTCAACCTTGGGTGGCGCGCCGTTCCTTTGGCGGAGCGCCAGAAAGAGAGTAGCTTTTTACCCGAAACTGGGAAACACTCGCCCCCAAGGACCGCATGAGTCCACGCAGGATGGATCGAAACTCGCTTGAAGCAGGGGACCGATCGATGACCACACACTTGCCCGCAGCAGCGCTTCCGGATGAAGCGCAGGACGATTTGCTGACTCGCGGTTTCGCGCGCCGTGATCTCGCGCGGATTGCCGCCGTGTTCGGGGCTGGCGCGATCGCCGCCAGCGTCGGCCGGCCGGCCTGGGCGTCGGGTGGGGTGCCCGATCCCGCCCCCAACGCCAAGGTCCGCATCGGCGCGAACGAATGCTGGACCGGACCGCTCGCGCCCGGCGCGCTGGCCGCGTCGAAGATGATCGCGCAGGGCAATCGCTATTCGCCGCAGGATCAACGCGGCGATTTCATCAAGGCCGTCATGGCGGTCGAGAAGGTGCCGTACGATCACGTCGCCCCGTGGCCGGGATCGAGCGACCCCTTGTGTCGCAGCGTCATCACTTTCTGTTCGCCGACCAAGGGACTGGTGACCGCCGACCCCACCTTCGAGCTCGCCGGGCGCACCGCCGCCTGGCTCGGCGCGCCGGTCAAGGCGGTGCCGCTGACGGCGGATTATGCGCATGACGTGAAGGCGATGCTCGCCGCCAACCCCGATGCCGGGCTCTATTACATCTGCACGCCGAACAACCCGACCGGCACGATCACCCCGCTTGCCGATGTGGAATGGCTGATCGCCAACAAGCCCAAGGGCGCGATGGTGCTGATCGACGAGGCCTATACCCATTTTGCGGGCGTGCCGACGGCCTCCTATCTTGCGGTCAAGCATGACGACGTGATCGTCATGCGCACTTTCTCCAAGCTGTTCGGCATGGCCGGGCTGCGGATGGGCTACGTCATTACCAAGCCCGCCAATATCGCGAAGATGATGCGCTATGACGGCGGGATGCAATCGGGCGCCTTGCCGGTCACCAGCATCGCCTGCGCGACCGCGAGCCTGACGGCGGCCCCGTTGATCTCCGCGCGGCGCGCGCAGATGGAGGCCGCGCGCGGGTTGACGCTCGATCACCTCAAGGCGCGCAAGATCGATGTCAAACCGACCGCTGCCAACATGGTCATGATCGACTGGAAGACGAGCCAGGCCAAGGACATGCAGGCCGCCTTCCGCAAGCAAAGCGTCGAGATTGGGCGGTCGTGGCCGATCTGGCCGACGGTCAGCCGCATCACGGTCGGCTCGGCGGCGGAGATGAAGGCTTTCTGTACCGCGCTCGACAAGATAATCGCTTGATCGACCGACGGAAAATGCGGGGCTGAACCGCGCATTTCCGGGGTTGCCGGGGCGGTGTCATCAGACCGTCTCGGCAGTGTCGCTGTTTTGACGCGGACTCGTCATGCCAGCGTTAAACTTCCCCGACAGGAGGGCCTCCGACGACCATTCAGGTTGCTTCGGGGGACATCATGGATTCGTTCGACACTGCAATCGCCGCGTACACTGACGGCGATATCGACACCAACCGCACCAGCAATCCGCATCTGAACGACATGATCGCGTCGCGCTATTCGCGACGGCAGGCGTTGATGGGCGGCCTCTCGGCGGCGACTGCCGCAGTGTTCGGCGGGGCGTTGCTGTCGGCCTGTTCCAGCGGTCCCACGATTCCCCTGACGGTTGTGGCCGGATCTTCGGGCCAGACGACCTCCGGCAAGACCGTCACGCTCACCGGCGCGGTTTCGGGCGGTTCGGCGACCAACGTCGCCTGGGTGCAGACCGGCGGGCCCGCGGTCACGCTGACCGGCGCGAACAGCAATATCGCGAGCTTCGTTGCGCCATCAGTCGCGACCAGCACGACGCTGACCTTCCGCTACACGGCCACCCCGGATTCGGGCAGCGCGGTCACCTCCGACGCCACGGTCGTGGTCGCTCCGGCCGTGCTCGGCTTCACCGCGGTGTCGAAAAGCCTTGCCGACATCGTCACCGTGCCGACGGGCTACAATGTCACCGTGCTGTTTCGCCTGGGCGATCCGATCGCGAGCGGGGTATCGGCCTTCGCCAATAACGGCACCGACACGAATTTCGCGCAAAGGGCAGGCGATCATCATGACGGCATGACCTTTTTCGGGCTCGCCGCAACCGGCACCACGCCCGATCCGACGAGCAACACGCGCGGCGTACTCGCACTCAACCATGAGAATATCACTGCGGCCTATCTCCACCCCGCCGGGCAGACTTCGGTTGGTGGCGCGCGGCCCGAGGCCGAGGCACTGAAGGAAATCGAGTGCCACGGCGTTTCGGTGATCGAAGTGGCGCAGGCCAGCGGCACTTGGTCCTATGTTCAGGCATCGTCGCTCAACCGTCGCATCACGCCGTTGACGCCGATGAGCTTCAATGGCCCGGTGCGCGGAGCCGCGATCCTGCGCACGGTCTTCTCGCCGACTGGCGTTGCGGGCCGCGGCACGATCAACAATTGCGCCAATGGCACGATGCCGTGGAACACGTATCTGACCGCTGAAGAGAATTGGGCCGGATACTTCCGCCGCTCGACCGGCGATGTCGCCGCGCGCGGCGGTGCGACCTCCAAGGTCAATGTCAGCCTTGCGCGTTACGGCATTCCCGAAGGCCGCGCCGGCAACAACAATTGGGCGACCGTCGTCCCCGCCGATGCGACCAGCACGAACTATTCGAAGTGGAACATCACGGTGAACCCGGCCGCGGCAGCCGACGGGACCGGCGATTTCCGCAACGAGGCGTTCCAATATGGCTGGATCGTCGAAATCGATCCGTTCGATCCGGCATCGACCCCGCGCAAGCGCACTGCGCTTGGCCGGATGAACCATGAAGGCTGCCAGATCGGTCGCACGATCGCGGGCGTCCGCCCGGCCTTCTACATGGGCGATGATGCGCAGAACGAATATATCTACAAATTCGTCTCGACCGCTGCGTGGTCGGCGGCGGATGCGGCGATCACCAACCGGCTGGCGATTGGCGACAAATATCTCGACGCCGGTACGCTCTACGTCGCGAAATTCAACGCTGATGGCAGCGGCACGTGGCTCCCTTTGGTGTTCGGCACCGGCCCCCTGACCGCCGCCAATGCGGCGTATGCGTTCGCGGATCAGGCCGACGTGCTGGTCAATACGCGGCTCGCCGCCGATGCGCTTGGGGCGACGCGGATGGACCGACCCGAATGGACTGCGGTCAATCCGGCGACCGGCGAAATGTACTGCACGCTCACCAACAATTCGTCGCGTACCGCCGCTACGGTCGATGCCGCCAACCCGCGTGCCTATAATGATCCGCGTACGACCGGTGGATCGACCAACGGCAATGCCAACGGCCATATCATCCGCTTGCGCGAAACCGGTGATACGTCGGAGGCGACCAGCTTTGCTTGGGACGTGTACGGTTTCGGTGCGGGCAGCGATCTGGATCCGACCAATATCAACCTGTCGGGCCTCGATGCGACCAATGATTTCTCCTCGCCCGATGGCCTGTGGTTTGGCTTGCCGACCAACATCACCGGCCAATCCACGCCACTGATGTGGATCCAGACGGACGACGGTGCCTTTGTCGATCAGACCAATTGCATGTTGCTCGCCTCGATCCCGGGCGTCACCGGCGATGGCGGCCCGCGCAGCGTGACCAGCACGCTGGGCGGCGTGACGAACACCGTTACGACGCGCATCGGTAAGACGCCGGGGACGGCACTGCGTCGCTTCCTGGTCGGGCCGAAGGAGTGTGAGATCACCGGCATTCACTCGACGCCGGATGGCAAATCGCTGTTCGTGAACATCCAGCATCCCGGCGAAAACGGCAATGCGACGACCGCCACCAGCAACTGGCCGGCCAACCAGTCCGGCACGGCCGCTGCTGGCTCGCGCCCGCGATCGGCGACGATCGTCATCACCAAGGCCGATGGCGGCGTGATCGGCATTTGATCTCGCGCTAGGTGTCATTGCGGAAGGGCCGGGGGAGACCTCCGGCCCTTTTGCGTCACAGTTTCGCTACGCGGCTGAAACAAATTCCATGTCGCCGGGTTCTACCGCTGTGACCATCCCAGAAATCCCACCGCTCCCCGCGCGGTCGCCGCGCTGGCGCTGGCTGTTGCCGCGCATCGCCCTTGCCGTCGTGGCGTCGCTTGCGATCCTGGTGCTCGCGCTCGGTGCCTTTCCGGTCGGCCTGCTGCGGGGCGTAGTCGAGCAGCGCCTGTCGAGCGCCCTGCGCACGCAAGTCGCGGTCGGATCGATTACGCGCGACAGCCTGTTTTCCTATACGCCGGTCGTGGCGATACGCGACGTGCGGATCGCGCAGCCGACCTGGGCTGGGACGGGCGATTTCGTCCGGCTGGGCTCGGCCAGCCTGCGCGTTCCGGTGTTTGCCTTGTTGTTCGGCACCTTCCGCCCCGATCGGGTCGCGCTCGACGGTGCCCGCATCGTGCTGGTGCGCGATGCCAATGGCCGCGCGAATTGGAAGCCCGACGGCCCGACATCGGGGAAGAGCGATTCGACCGGTCCCAGCTTGTCCGACCTCACGGTTACCAACACGCAGATCGAACTGCGCGATGCGAAGCGCGGCCTCGTCGTGGCGGGGCCGCTGACGGTCGATGCGGCGCGCGGTTTGCGGCTTTCGGCCAAGGGTAGCTTTCTCGATACGCCCGCGACGCTCGATCTGTCCGGCGGGCGCATCACCGGGATCGATCCCGCCGCGCCCTATCCCTTTGCCGCGAAGCTCACGTCGCCCGCGCTGAACATGACGGCCAAGGGCGTGATGAACGGCGTGCTCGACACGCGGCACTTCAAAGCAGACATCACGGCGCGCGCCCCGACGCTCAAGAACATCGACCGGATCATCGAGGCGGGGCTGTTTGGCACGCAAGCCGTCGCAGTCACCGGCACGATCCGGCATGAGGGGCGCGACTGGTATGTCGACCGGATCGGCGGCAGCATCGGCCGTTCGCGCTTCACCGGTGTGGCGACGGTGCACAAGATCGACGAGCGCACCGCGATCGACGCGCGGCTTCACGCGACGCAGCTCGACTTTGACGATCTTGCCGACGCCAAGGGCCAGGCCGCATCGCAACAGCGCCGCGCCGCAATCGGCCCGCGCGTCCTGCCGCCGACGCGAATCAATTTGGCGAAACTGTGGAAGACCGATGGCACGATCCGCTTTTCCGCCGATCGGCTGCTTTCCAAGGGCGGCACCGTGTTCCGGAGCCTGTCGGGGACGATCAGCCTCGACCACAAGCTGTTGACCGTCAGCAATGTCGTCGCGACGCTCGCGAATGGCCGGATGACCGGCACGGCGCGCGTCGATCACCGCAGCGGACGGCCCAAATTGGCGGTCGACCTGCGCCTCGCCGGGCTGACGCTCGAAGGGCTGATCGGCAAGCCCGATATTGTCGGCGGGCAAGTGCGCGGGCACATCGTGCTCAGCGGGCAGGGGGACACCGTGCGCGAGGCGCTGTCGCATGCCTCCGGCAAGGCCGCGATCGTAGCGACAGAAGGGCATGTGAAGCGGATCGTCGCCGATGTGCTCGGCCAGAATTTGAGCGGCGCGGTGGTCCACGCGATCGAGCGACCGAGCCAGCAAGTGCCGCTCCGTTGCCTCGTCGCCAATTTCAAAGCGACCAATGGTGTGCTCGTGCCGCATCCGCTCGGGATCGACACCGGCAGCTCGGTCGGGCGCGGCGCGGGGCGGATCGTGCTGGAGGAAGAGCGGATCGACGTGACGCTTGCGGGCACAAGCAAGAGCCGCGCGCTGCTCCGCATTGCCGACCCGATCCGCATCGGCGGCACGCTGAGCGCGCCGACCGTCTCGGTCGCGGGTGCCGGCACCACCGACAAACCGACGCCCGGCGCGCTGCTCAAGGTGTTCGGCCGTTCGCTTGGGCAAGCGCTGGGCATCACCAAGACTCCGCCCAACATCCCGATCCCGCCGCCTGCGACCTTCGGCTGCGCGAGCGCGGTCGCCGAGGCGCTGCGATAGCGCGTGCGGGCATTCCCCTAACGGGTGGGGGTATTCGGATGCCGTCGCGACGCTCGACACAAAAAAAGGGCGGCCCGGGAAACCGGACCGCCCTTTCTTGTAGCAGACGCTATTAAGCGTGCTGCAGGTTCACAGCCGACATCTTGCCGCGCTTGTCCTGCTCGAGCTCGTACTGGACGCGTTGGTCCTTATCGAGGGTCGCCATGCCGGCGCGCTCGACTGCAGTGATGTGCACGAAGGCATCTTCGCCGCCGCCTTCCGGCGCGATGAAGCCATAGCCCTTGTCGGCGTTGAAGAATTTTACGGTTCCGATGGTCATAACATGAACCTTCTTTGGTTGCCCGCCGCGAACATCGCGCCGGGGGTGCCGAAATCAGCAGTGAAAGAAGGAAGATGGTGCCGCAAAGCGCCCTAGACCGTCGATTTGCGAAAGTAGCCTGTCCGCCCTAGGCGCATTTCACGCGGATAGCAAATGCTCACGAAAAAGGGCCGGGGATTGCGCCCCGGCCCTTTCGTTTCTCAGCAAAGTCGGCTGCGATCAGGCTGCCGAAACTTCCGCCACATCGACCTTGATCCCGGCACCCATCGTGCTCGAAACCGCGACCTTGCGGACATACTTGCCCTTGGCGCCCGATGGCTTGGCCTTGACGATCGCATCGACCAGCGCGTCGAAATTGGCGCGCAGATCTTCCGCCGGGAACGACGCCTTGCCGATACCCGAATGGATGATGCCGGCCTTTTCGACGCGATATTCGATCTGGCCGCCCTTGGCTGCCTTCACGGCCTCCGCGACGTTCATCGTAACCGTGCCGAGCTTGGGGTTCGGCATCATGCCCTTTGGCCCCAGGATCTTGCCGAGGCGACCGACGATGCCCATCATGTCGGGCGTGGCGATGCAGCGATCGAAATCGATCGTGCCACCCTGGATGATCTCCATCAGATCTTCCGCACCGACCACGTCGGCACCAGCGGCCAGAGCTTCCTCAGCCTTCGCACCCTTGGCAAACACGCCGACGCGGACCGTTTTGCCGGTGCCCTTGGGCAGGGTTACGACGCCGCGGACCATCTGGTCGGCGTGACGCGGGTCGACGCCCAGGTTCATTGCGACTTCGATCGTCTCGTCGAACTTCGACGTGGCACCGGCGCGGGCGAGGGCGATGGCCTCATCGATGCCGTGCATTTTTTCACGATCGATCGTGACCGACTTCTGCTTCTTGCTGACAAATGCCATGATCTCAGCCCTCCACCACTTCGAGGCCCATTGCGCGGGCGCTGCCTTCGATGATGCGCGTCGCGGCATCGAGATCGTTGGCGTTGAGATCCTTCATCTTCGCAGTCGCGATGTCGGACAGTTGCGAGCGCTTGATCGTGCCGCCCGAAATCTTGCCTGGCTCCTTCGAACCCGACTTGAGGCCAGCGGCCTTCTTGATCAGATACGACGCCGGCGGCGTCTTCGTTTCGAACGAGAACGAACGATCGGCATAGACCGTGATCACGGTCGGCAGCGGCGTGCCGACTTCCTGGTCACCGGTCTGCGCGTTGAACGCCTTGCAGAATTCCATGATGTTCACGCCGCGCTGACCCAGTGCAGGGCCGATCGGGGGCGAGGGGTTGGCCTTGCCTGCAGGGACCTGCAGCTTGATATAGCCGGTAATCTTTTTTGCCATGTGGCAGCCTCACTCTGTTTCAAGTTTAGCGGTCCAGACGACGGGCCGATGGCCCATCTCCCGCAGATGGTTCCGACGATATGACGTTGGAAGCTGGCGCGCATAACCGAATGCGCGCGGCGATGCAAATGCTTGTGCCCGCGCTTTGCGTCATTCTCGCAACCGGCAATGGTCGCAACGCCGACGTACGCCGTAAGTAGCGCCGTAATGGATATAGCTGTGTTACAGAACTGACGTTGACTCAATGCGTAATTGCGGTCTCTAATACGGTATCGGAGAGACTACCGACGGGTAACAGCGCGTTCATCATTTGTATGGGGAGCAAAGACCATGTCTGTATCGACCGTTACATCACGTCGTGCTTATGTGTCGCTGTCACTATCGGCGATTGCTGTTTCCGCACTCGCGCTTGGCGGCGTGCAAAGTAGCGCCAAACCAGCCCAAATCGTTCCACCGCCGCCAATTTCGACCGACTTGGTCTCGTGGCAGCAATTCATCCTTGCCGTTACCCCGTCGGGTGTGCCGGGCAAAGTCGCCTATGAGACCTTTGCCTCGGACCAGGATATCTATGTTTCCAATCCGTGCGCACCGACGAATCCTGCACCCGGCTGCAATGTGCCGGCCTGGCCAAGCGCGACATCCAAACGGGCGCCCAAGTCGCTCCAGCGCAGTTTGCTCGGCATGGCGCACATGCGTGCGGCAGCAGCGCAGCGCAGCGGACGGCGGGGCTTCGGCGTGCAAGTGATCGGACCCGCGCAGGGCTGCGGCACGCCACCGGGGCTGGGCGGGGCGGCGGCCGGTTCGGGCTTCCCCACGACGGGCTGCGTCGGCGAGGAGGTGCGCCGCGACCGCGCGACTTATGATTATCTGGTCGGCAACGGCCTGTGGTCGTCGGCCGGGATCGGCCAATATTACGCGACCGGCAAGCCCGTCACCGCGCCGTGGAACGCGCTGGAAGTGAAAGCCGACTGGATTCCGGTCGCGACGCTGGCGACATGGCTGGGCAAGCCGGCGAGCTTCGTCAGCGCCAATTTCTACACGTCGAGCGCGAATGTCGGTAAAGGCCCGGCCACGTCCTATGCGATGACCAGCATGCACATTTCGGTCAAGACCCCCGGCTTTCCCGACTGGATCTGGGCCGATTTCGAAAATGCCTATACGCCGGGACGCTGCGATCTGACCGGGTGCAGCGACAGCTTCGGCGCGACGACGCCAACCACCCCGGCGAACGCGAAGCCGTGGGGTCAATATGGTGCATGCCCGAAATCCGCCAACGTCACCGGGTTGATGCAGCAAGCCAATGTGGCCGCGGTCTTCGCCAATTATTGCCTGAGCGGATCGCAAAGCACCTTCGGGACCACGGCCAAGCCGACGCTGCTCGGTAGTTCGGTGGTCGAGACGCTCAACGCCAACGTCCCGCTCGCGCAATCGTCGTGCATCTCGTGCCATGCGGGCGCGTCGTTCAACGCCGCGGGGCCGGCCAATGTCGGATCGCCAATCGGGCCGAATGCGCCGGCCAAGGGCTATACCGCCTATGACTTCATGTGGGGATTGCTGTTCGCGCAATAAGTGCACGTTGACGGAAGCGGGGCGGCCGGATCGGATGCGAGGACGATCGCACGATCCGGCCGGATCGCCATGGTATTGAATGCGGGTTGCAATGTAGGAAAAGATTCGAAACAAACTGGCAACATGCCGCGCCCGCTCACCCGCCATCAGCATTTGCAGAATGCCGCCTTCCTGAAGGCGTTGCGCCGCAGCGGGAATATCCGGCTGGCGGCGCGCGAGATCGGCGTGTCGCATGCGACACTCCACGGTCGCCGCGCGAACCACCCCGCGTTCGCGCAGGAGTGGGACGCCGCGCTCACGCTGGCGCAAGCCGATTGCGAGATTGCCGGGGGTCGCGCCGCGCCGCTGGCCGCTAAGGCCGCGCGCGACGCCGACGACCGCGGCCATCGTACGCGTGGCGGCGAGGTGACGGTGGTGCGCCGCAACGACGGCAAGCTGCAAGTGCGCAGCGCCCAGCCCGGCAAATTGACGCGAGAATGCGAACAGGCGTTCCTGTCGGCGCTGTCCGCCACCGCGAACGTGCGGCTGTCGGCGGCGGCCGCGGGCGCATCGGTCGCGGCCTTCTATCGCCGCCGCCGCAAGAACCCGGCCTTCGCGCGCGAGATGCGGCTCGCGCTGGAGATGGGCTATGAACGGGTCGAGGCAGCGCTGATCGCGGCCAGCCTGGCCGACAGTCATCGCGACGATGCGTGGCGCCACAACGATCCCCCGCCGGTGCCGCCGCTGACCTTCGACCAGGCGATGCAAGTGCTGCAACTCCACCAGAAGGAAGTGCGGCTGATCGCCGAGCCGCCGCACATAAAGCGCCGCCGCGGTGAATCGCAGGAAGCGCGCAGCTATCGGCTGGGCGCGATGTACGAAGCGAACCAGCAACGCCTGCGCGAGGATTATGACGTGGCGGAAGCGGCCCGACGCGAGGGACGGGGGGTGTCGCCGCACGAGCCGGGGGCGCCGGTTCTGCCGGATCTAGCGCAAGTGCGGTGGCGGTAGGGGTGAGCGGTTTCGTCCGTGCATTCTGACGCTGCACTTTTTCACGCAATCATTTGCACGCGCCACAGTGTGCTGCTTACCCCGAGTTCTGGCACTGCACTCCATTCTCTTGGAAACACAGTAGAAGTACGAAAGCCCCTTAATAGATGGAGGCGCAAAAACATCGCTAAGTTACTGTAATTAAAAATCATCTCGTCGTCCAAAGCTCAACGGAAATGATCTTCGAAGACCTAGACGGCGGAATGTCTAGGGGAAATCGACCCGACATATTGCGATCAGTATTTTCTGTAATTGCCTCTGTTTAATACGGGAGAATGATGTCACTATGTGAAGTGGGGGAGAGAAATGTGCATATGTCCAGGTGTATAGTAATACCTGCTGTCTTTATTATAAGTGGTTGCACTTTCGTCAAAATTGCGGCCCTGCCGGGCGGTGTTAGCGATAGCTATGTGACTTTGGGCAGTGGCGTGCCAAAAAACCTGCCGGGGGTAAGTGTATATCGGAGTGAGATGTTGGGCCTACGCTGGGGGCAGCGTGGGATCATCTTTGGATGGCAGCGCGAAGAGGGTGTACTAAGGGAAGATTTAGGCAAATGCCAAATCATTATTTTCAAGCTTCCGAGTGATCGCGTGCAAGCCGAGGAATGGCGTAAACTGATCGCGGGGCGTCCAGATATTTGTTTAATAAAAAGGGGGAAATCAGATGTCGCGAAATAGAGGATGGATCTGCGTACTTGCTCTTTTGGGAGGGTGCGCGCCGTTGGAGCAGGCGCCGCTGGTATATTCGTCGAGCAAGCAGTTTGGCATTGGCGTGAAATCAGGCGCGCCTGACGCACCAGGCCTCGACGTACATATTGGATTTCGCGCGCTTGATGCCGCCTATGTTCCGGTGGCTGTGGCCAAGCAATGCGGGCAAGGCCAAACGTGTAGCGGCATCACGTATAATGTCGTGCCGATCAACGGCATGAACACCGTGAGCGGGCTGAGCAAAGTAGATGAGAGACAGATCGCAACCGACCGAAGAATCATCGATGACGGGGTCAAGGCGATCGAGCAACGTGCTCGCCAAAAAGGGGTCCTCACCGCTCAGTTGGCCGAGATTAGCGACCTTGCAAAGACCCGGAGCCGCGTAACGGAGCTGGAGAGTGTATCCACTGCCACCCCGTCTCGTGCGCTAACGCCGTCTGAGGAAAGTGAGCTGGTGCAGATCAAGGCAAAGGTAGCGCGGTTGGCGGCGCTTGATGCGACAGCGATTCAGGCCGAAGTCGACAAGATCGACATCGACAATAATGCATCTGCGAAGTTGGTTGATCAGGCGCGGGAGCGTTTAGGGCCGCTACTTGCGCAAAGAAACGAACAGACGGGCGACGAAAAGTCTGACGCACTGTCAGTTTATGGCACCTTTAACGGCGATTCGACCGGCAATGCCCAAGGCGCTACGCTCAAATTGGGTAATACCTTTTCGACTGGTATCGCCGCCCAAAACGTAACGCAAGGTTTGCGGGACAGCGCGCCAATCAAGGCGACGCAGGAATGTCTCGCTGCGACCGAGGTGATCCTCCGGAGTACTGAGATCAAGCCCGACGACAAGGTTCTCATCGTGAAGAGCATCACATCCGCATGTGGGCATCGACCGACGCCTTAGCGCCGATACGATGCCGCCGGACCGCGCCGAAGTAAGGCTTTGCCTTACTTCGAGCGTTCGACTTGCTCGAACTCCAGCTCAACCGGCGTCGCACGCCCGAAGATCGAGACCGAAACCTTGACCCGCGACCGGTCGAAATCGAGTTCCTCGACGATGCCGTTGAAGCTCGCGAACGGGCCGTCGAGCACCTTGACCGAATCGCCGATTTCGAAATCGACCTTGATCTTCTGCTTGGGTGCAGCGGCGGCGGCTTCGTCCTTGGTGTTGAGCATCCGCGCGGCTTCCGCCTCGGGGATCGCTTGCGGCTTGCCGTTCGGCCCCAGGAAGCCGGTGACCTTGGGGGTGTTCTTGACGAGGTGATAGACGTCGTCGTTCATGTTGAGCTTGGCAAGCACATAGCCGGGCATGAACTTGCGCTCGACCGAAATCTTCTTGCCGCGGCGCGCCTCGGTGATCGTTTCGGTCGGGACTTCGATCTGCTCGACGAGCTGGTCGAGGCCCATGCGGGTCGCCTCCGACATGATCGAATCGCGGACCTTGCCCTCGAAACCGGAATAAGCGTGGATGATGTACCAGCGTGCCATGGTGTTGTGTCTCTTACTTTGCGAGGCTGAGCAGCAGGGCGATGACCGCCTCGAAGCTGGTGTCGATCACGAAGAAGAACAGGCCGAGGATCACCGTCATGATCACCACCATGAGGCCCGTCGTCAGCGTTTCGCGCCGCGTCGGCCACACGACCTTCTTGGTCTCAGCCTGGACTTGCCGCACGAATTCGAGAGGGGTCGTCTTTGCCACGGTGCCTGCACTCTTGTTGTAACGTTGCTTTCGGACATGGGCCCGCCGCCCGGACCTGCCAAGGCCCGATGACGAGAATTCCCGATGTCGGAATGGAGACGGTCTATCAGGGGGCCGTGATGGGAGCAAGTCCCGATACGGTAGGGCCGTGATGGGAGTAAATCCCATCACGTCGGACGGGTTCGCTGGCGCGACCCGCCGGCCGGCCTTGCGCGGCTCGGGATTAGCTGTGCTAATCCTGTGCGCGCGGCGGCTTGGCAGGGGAGCTCGGACTCGAACCGAGGGCCTTCGGTTTTGGAGACCGACGCTCTAACCAACTGAGCTACACCCCTATCAGCGCCGTCCGTTAGCGTGCTGCTGCGCGCCCCGCAAGCGGCTTTACGCAGCAGCGCGGTCGCCCCGGTCGCGGTGCGCGAGGCTGCGGGCTTCCGCGACGGGGAGCGGGCGGCCGAAATAATAGCCCTGCACCTTGGTACAGCCGAGATCCTGCACCAAGCGGTGTTCGTCCTCGGTCTCGACGCCCTCGGCGGTGGTGGCCATGCCGAGGCTCTGCGCCAGCGCCACGACCGCGCGGATGATCGCGATTGCCTCGGGGACTTTTTTCGACGCTCCAATGACGAAGCTGCGGTCGATCTTGATCGTCGAGAATTTGGTGCGGCTGAGATAGCCGAGCGAGGAATAGCCTGTCCCGAAATCGTCGAGGCTGAGCCGCACGCCGAGCGCCAGGATGCGCTCCAGCACCTTCACCGCGCCGGTATCGTCACGCATGAACACGCTTTCGGTGACTTCAAGCTCGAGCCGGCTGGCGGGCAGGCCGCTGTTGGCGAGCGCGGAGGCGACGATCGCGACGAAGCCGGGGTTGTGCAACTGCTCGGGCGAGACGTTGACCGCGATGCGCGTTTCGCCGGGCCAGGTCGCGGCCTCGGCACAGGCCGAGCGCAGCACCCATTCACCGATCGGTGCGATCAACCGCGCATCCTCGGCCAGCGGGATGAACTTGGCGGGGGAGATCGACCCGAGCTCGGGATGCGTCCAGCGGACCAGCGCCTCGAACCCCTTGAGGCTGCCGGTCGCGGCATCGACCACCGGCTGATAATGCACGTCGAGTTCGTTATTGGTCAGCGCCTTGCGCAGCGCCTGTTCAAGCACGCGGCGCTCCTCCGCGGCGACGTGCAATTGCGGTTCGTAGCAATGGTACATGCCGCCGCTCTGATCCTTCGAGCGATACAGCGCGAGATCGGCCGAGCGGATCAGCATCTCCGCGGTCGCGCCGTCGCGCGGGCCGTAGGCAACGCCGACGCTGGCACCGGTGTAGAGCGTGTGCTGATCGAGATCATAGGGTTTGGCGAGCGTGTCGACGATCGTCTGCGCGAGCCGTTCGACGCGGGCGGTGTCGCCGGCGTCGCGGACGACCACGGCAAATTCATCACCGCCCAGACGGCCGATCAGCTCGTTGTCGCTCATCAGCATGGCGAGCCGTTCGGACACGCGACCGAGCAGCCGATCGCCGATCGGATGGCCAAGCGAATCGTTGACCGCCTTGAAGCGATCGAGGTCGATCATCATGAAGGCGCAGCGGCTGCTCCATTTGGTGGCATCGGCCATCGCACGCGCCAGTGCTTCGTTGATGTGCAGGCGGTTGGGCAAGCCCGTCAGCGTATCGAAGCGCGCCATCCGGTTGATCTTGTCGGCGGACGCGCGCTGTTCGGTGACATCCGAGCCGACCCCGCGAAAGCCGATGAACGCGCCGCGTTCGTCGATGCGCGGATTTGCGGCGATTTCGAACCAGCGTTCGGTATCGTCCACGCGCACCGGCAACAGCACGTCGCGAAACCCGACCCGCCCCTTCAAATGTTCGGCGAGCGTGCGCAGTCCCGCCGCGAAATTGCCGGCCTCCCAGGTGGGGCCGGCCAAAATCTCGAGCAGCGACTTGCCGTTGATGCTAACCGGATCGAGCCCGACCGAATGCGCGAAACGCGGCGAGGCGCGGACAATGCGCCGCGCGGCGTCGGTTTCCCACAACCAGTCGGCGCTGTGATCCTGCGCCTCGCGCAGCAGCAGGCTGACGGTCTCGTCGCGTTCGGCGAGGGCAATCTCCCCGGCGCGGATCACCACCAAAGCGCGCGCGCGGGTAAAGCAACCGATCATCAGCAGCGCGGTGAACAGCATAACTGCAGCGGCCAGCACCGGTCCGGTGACGAAGAACAGCATCGTCGCGATCGCCGCGCCGAGAATGCCGAGGAAGCTCAGCGTGGCGAGCGGCAGCGCGGCCATCGCCACCGCCGACGCGGTCATCAGCACCGACAGCACGATCCACAAAGCAAGCGCGGTGGCCGTGTCGGCGGCAACCCCGAAAGCAAGCGGTGGCACCGACCAGACGGCCGCGAGCGCGATCCCTTCCAGCACGGTATCGCGCACGTCCCCAAGCGTCGCGCTGCTGGCCGAGCGGTGGCGCGCGGCCAGGCGGCGGAAGGTGACGGCGACCGCGACCGCGGCGACGACCGCGCCCCAGCACGCCATCGCCCACAGCGGTGCGGCATGTTCGAGGATGAGCGTGACGAGCGCCGCGCCGACGACATTGGCCGCCAGCAGGAAGAAGGCGAGCTGGCTGCCGGCATGCAATTGCGCAGCGCGGATTGGCGCCCAATCGGTCGTATCCGCGGGATCATACAGGCCGAGCA
This sequence comes from Sphingomonas sp. HMP6, assembly GCF_013374095.1. Lineage (NCBI taxonomy): Bacteria > Pseudomonadati > Pseudomonadota > Alphaproteobacteria > Sphingomonadales > Sphingomonadaceae > Sphingomonas > Sphingomonas sp. HMP6. The sequence goes on from NZ_AP022672.1 coordinate 61,195, forward strand.
AGGCTCTGGTGTCGATCCGCGGCTTGGCGAATTGGGAGGTCGGTTCGGTGCTCACGCCCCCCAGTATACCGTCGAAGGGTTAGCGGAAGGTTATTGGGGTGGGGAGCCACTTTGTGGCCCAATTCCGGCCGGTCAGTCTGGTTGCACGCTTTCAGAAGCGGTCATCCTTTGACTCTATTCAGCTTTGGAGTCAGCCTCATCGAATGCTGAGCAAGATCGTAATCAGGAATATCGGTGTACTTAAGGCGTTTGAAACGCCCGGCGCGCCAAAGCTGAGTAAGCTGACGCTGTTCTATGGTCGAAATGGTCGGGGCAAATCAACGCTGACCTCAGTACTGCGCGCGGCCCGGGACGGAGAGGCGGCCACCGTGCTTGGGCGCCAGTCACTGGGAAATGGGGGAGCACCGCCCAAGGTGGCCCTTATAACAGCGGCGGGCACCATTACTTTTGAGGACGGCGTTTGGAACACGAGAAGCGCCCCGATTGAGGTGTTCGACACGACCTTTATCACCGATAATGTGTATGCCGGGGAACTCATCGACCTGACTCATGATCGCGGGCTCTTTTCGGTCATCGTTGGTGCGGACGGAGTCCGGCTAGCGAAGCATCTTGAGCGCTTCAACGTTATCGCCAAGTCGTGCGGCGCAGCTCTCAAGGCAGCTGAGGCAGCGCTCGTCGACGACGTTCCATCCGATATGAGCAGGGAAGAGTTCTTCGCGCTCGGCCCCAATCCTAACTATGCGACACGACTCGACGCGGCTGAGCGGTCACTGAAGGCGGCACAACAGACAGGCAAAATCGCGGCGCTGAAGACACTAGATGTTCTCTCGATGCCCGAGTTGCCCAGCGAATTGCCAATGGTGCTCGCAGGCACGGTCGCTGACATCGACGTCGCTGCTCGGGGACGCCTTTTCGATCACTTCAAGCGCTTCGGCCTCGGCAAGAAGGGCGAGGCGTGGATCACCTATGGCGTAGAACACATCCACGACGACTCCTGTCCACTGTGCGGCCGCGACGACGTCGATGCCGCAGGCATGGTCACGCTCTATGGGGAGATTTTCGGCGAGACCTACAAGGCGCATCTCGGAACGATCACCACCGCATCGACCGAGCTAGAGGAAGGCTTGGGCGAGGGAGCCCGCACGGAGCTGGCAAACAAAGTCGCAGCCAACGCCGAAGCGACCGCGAAATGGGCCGAGTATTTGCCGCTGGGTGATGAGCTCCCGGACGTTTCAAAACTCGGCACGCACGTCGCAGATGCCCACCGCGAGACGAAGGCACTGCTGGATCGCAAGCGATCGTCCCCGCTCAACGTCATCGAGGCAGTGGACGAACTTGCCGCCGTGGGGACGTCGCTACGAGCCGCCCAGGAACTGCTCGGCACTTACAACTCAGCGGTCAAATCGATCAACGAGGCGACGAAGAAGGCGCTGGCGGCGGCGCCAACGACGGAAGCAGCCGCCACCCTCGCCCGTGAAAATGTTAGGAAACGCATCGCGAGGCACGAGCTGGGCGTGCAGAAACGCGTCGATACTTACCTTGCCACCAGACGCCGCGACCAGCGTGCACGCGACATGCGATCTCACATCCAGAAGCACCTTAAGAAGGCAAACGAGGATGCGGCCGCGCACTACCACCAGCGCGTCAACCACTTTCTCGGACGGTTCGGCGCAAGCTTCACTATCTCGAAGATCAGCAACAGCATGCAGGGGAACGCGGGCCAAGCCGATTACGGCCTGCTCATCAAGGGCGAGACTGTCTCTCGCGGCCGGGGTCGACAATCTGACGCAATCCCGACGTTTAGGAACACACTTTCGGCGGGCGACAAGACTACGCTCGCTCTTGCCTTCTTCCTCGCCAAACTCGACAGCGACACCGCGCTCAGCTGCAAGACGTTGGTGGTCGACGACCCCCTAAGCAGTCATGATAGTCACCGGCGCCGAGAGACGGTCAACGCTATCAAGGACCTGTGTGGTCGCTGCCTGCAAGTGATCGTACTGTCTCACGACGAGTTCCTGCTGCGCGAGGTGGAGCGCCGCTGCGCCGGCGTACCGTGCGTGGCGTTTCAGATCGACTTCAACGGCGGAGACGACTGGTCGTCCGCCAGAGCGGTCGACCTGGACAAGCTTTGCCGCGCAGGCCAAGCGAAGTTAGTCGAAGAGGTTGCGGCTTATGTCGATCAACGGCAGGGCGACGCCGATGAGGTCGTGCTCAAGGTACGGCAAGTATTGGAAACCCACTATCGACGGTCGTACGCGGCCTACTTCGCCCACGACCGAAACCTCGGGGGAATCGTCAAGGACATCTCCGATGGGGGCGCATTTCACCCTTGCCACCGCGACCTAGCTCGACTCGACAATTGCAACGACGCGACGTGCGATAAACATCACGGCGACAATGCAATTGTCGTGCTAAAGCGGGGCGTGGACCCTGACGAGCTTCGGGTCATAGCGGTTGACGCACTTGAGTTAGTTGGGGCGCGGCTGCCAGCGTTCACCGTTCCGGCCTCGGCGCCCCTTCGCCCTTCCCCCGCAATCACAACTCTCTGAAAGACAGTCAAGATTATCAGTTTCGTTGCTCGGCACCTGAGTTACGCGCCCCTACCAACTATTGCCGTGACTCGGCACCGGTCTTCGTCAGGGAGACACCGGGTAATGGCCGGCAACGCGGTCGCGCACCTATGGCCTCCTGCGCCCCCCCCTACGCCGCCAGATCGTACGGCTTGATATCCCCGTTCAGATACAAATTCCGCGCCTTCGCCCGGCTCAATTTGCCCGAGCTGGTGCGCGGCAGGGTGCGCGGGGGGATGAGTTCGATCACGCAGTTCATGCCGGTGACCGAGCGGACGCGCTCGCGGATTTCGTCGCGGAGGCGGACGCGTTCGGATTCGTCGGAGGTGCGGCACTGGACCAGCACGGCGGGGGTTTCCTCGCCGCCGGGCGTCGTGATCGCGAAGGCGGCGATGTCACCGGCCTTGAAGCCGGGGAGCTGCTCGACCGCCCATTCGATGTCCTGCGGCCAATGGTTGCGGCCGTTGACGATGATCATGTCCTTGGCGCGGCCGACGATATAAATGTAGCCGTCGCTGAGATAGCCCATGTCGCCGGTGTCGAGCCAGCCATCCACCAAGCATGCATCGGTCGACGCATCGTCGCGGAAATAGCCGACCATCACCGATGGGCCAGAGCACCACAGTTTACCGATCGCGCGTTCGGGGAGGGGGGTGCCATCCTCTTCGCGGATCTGGACCTTCATGTCCTTCACCGGCTTGCCGCAATTGACGATCGCGCGGTAGCGTTGCGGGCGGTCTTCGCCAGCGGCGACGCCGGAGAGCTGCGTTTCCTCGACCAGTTCGACGCGGATGCCCTCGGTCGGCGGCATGATCGATACGGCGAGCGTCGCCTCGGCCAGGCCATAGCTCGGCAGGAAGGCGCTGGCCTTGAAGCCGGCTTCCTCGAACGCATCGACGAAGGATTGCATGACGTCGGGGCGGATCATGTCGGCGCCATTGCCGGCAAGCCGCCAGCGCGACAGGTCGAAGCGTTCCGACGCCTTGGTCTGGCTCGACATGCGGCGCGCGCAAATGTCGTAGCCGAAGGTGGGGGAATAACTGATCGAGGTGCCGGGATTGCGGCTGATCATATCAAGCCACGCCAGCGGGCGGCGCGCGAAATCCTCGGTCTTGAGGTAATCGGTCGAGACCTGATTGGCGACCGGCGAGAGGAAGCAGCCGACCAGCCCCATGTCGTGGTACCAGGGCAGCCAGGAAACGCAGCGGTCGCTGTCGATCACCTGCATGCCGTGCGAATGCGCCGCGAGATTGTTGAGCAACGCGTGGTGGGTGATGACGACGCCGTGCGGGAAGCGCGTCGATCCGCTGGAATATTGCAGATAGGCGATGTCGTCGCCGCTTGCCTGCGGCAGTGCGACTTCGAGGGCGGGACGCGTGACCAGTTCGGACCAGTCGACGCCCTCGACCCCGGCGGCACGCGCGGCGTCGCCACCCATTTGTGCGAGTTCGGGGGGGTAGATCAGCAGCGTGGGATCACAGCTCGAAAGCTGGACGCGGAGCTGTTCGATGTACGAATCGCGCCCGCCGAAGCTGGTTGGCAGCGGCAGCGGGACGGGCCAGGCACCGGCATAGACGGTGCCGAAGAACAAAGCGGCGAAATCCGGGCTGGTCTCGGCGACGATCGCGATACGATCCTCTGGCTTGATCCCGGCGGCGATCAGGCGGCGCGCCATGGCCAGCGCATCCTCGCGCAATTCGGCGAACGGATAGGCGCGTGACAGCGTGCCGCGCGCGTCGTGGAAATTGAGCCCGCGCGATCCGCTTGCCGCATAATCGAGCGCTGCCCCCAGCGTCTCGAAATCGGCGAAGCGTCGTGCCAGCGTATCCGCGGTCGGCGTCCCGATCACATTCGGCGCAGCCAGCCCCGGTGTCGCCACCGAGGTCTTCCGCGTGTCCAATACATCAATGGTCATCAGTGTTCGTGCCCTTGATCGTGGCCGTTCGACGACGGCCACGCCTATGTTTTCGACATGCACCCCTGCCTATGCCCCCAGCCGGAACTGGGCGTTCAAAATCGAGTTCGACTGTGGCACAATGATGGCGTCATGTTCCAGTCATCAAAGAACCGCTCGAAATCAAGAGAGATACGTGCCGTTCCGCCGCTGGATGCAGCGGCGCTCGATCGGCTCGCGCTGCGCTATGTCGAGCGGTTCGCGACGACGCGACGGCGATTGTCCGAGTATTTGATGCGCAAGATTCGCGAACGCGGCTGGGACGGACCACCGGCGGACCCGATCGCGCTGGCCGAGAAGCTCGCGGAGCTCGGCTATATCGACGACCGCGCCTTTGGTGAGGCGCGCGCGGCGGCAATGGGCCGGCGGGGGTTGGGCAAGCGCCGCGTGACGGGCGCGCTGCAGCAGGCCGGGCTGGTCGAGGAGGATCGCGAGGCGATCGTGCCCGCAGTCGAGGATCGCGCGCTGGAAACCGCGATGGCGTTCGCACGGCGGCGGCGGATCGGGCCGTTCGCTTCCGTCCGCGCCGAACGCCCCGAGCGCGAGAAGCAGATCGCCGCGATGATTCGCGGCGGGCATGATTTCACGCTGGCACGCCGGATCGCCGCGCTCGGGCCGGGGGAAGCGCTGGAAATGGGCGAATGAGCGGGGCCGAATTCGTCCGATTTGCGTGTCTATCGGGCCGTTTCATATCGCTTTTTGCGTCCTAAGTTCGTCCATGCTAGCGTTCATCGCGGGGGATAGTTCTCGATGCGTAACGAAGTGTTTTCGGCGCTTGATGGCATAGATCAGGAGGGCGCAGAGGCTTGCGTCTCCGGCGCGGCGGACCCGTCGGCGCGGATCTATACCGGCGTGGTCAAATGGTTCGACATGACGCGCGGCTTCGGGTTCGTGGTTGCGGACGATGCGACCGTCGGTGACATCCTCGTGCATTTTTCCGTCCTGCGCCCGCACGGACGCCGCAGCTTGCCCGAGGGCGCGCGGATCGAATGCCTGGCATCGGTGCGCGACCGTGGGCTGCAGGCGAACGAAATTCTCTTGATCGACCTGAGCGACGCGGTCGAGCCGCCGATCCGCCCGCGGAGTGACGCCGCGCTCGGCGATTCGGCCGCGCTGATCGAGCAGGCGGGGCCGTTCGAGCCGGTCACGGTCAAATGGTTCAATCGCTTGAAAGGCTATGGCTTTCTGCTGCGCGAGAGTGATGCTAGCGATGTGTTCGTGCACATCGAAACGCTGCGCCGCGCGGGGATCGAGGAAATCGAACCCGGCCAGGCGTTTCAGGCGCGCATCGTCGAGCGCGACAAGGGTCCGCTGGCGGTGATCGTCGAAGAAGAAGTCTGAAGGCCGATCATGACAGTTGGAAATGCCGGGCGGTTTGCGGGTGTTCTGGCGCTCGCCTTGCTGGCGGCCACCGGAGGGTGCCGTGGCGGGACCGACGCTGCGACCGCGACCGAAGCCGCGAGCGCGACGATCGCGTTGACCATTACCAGTTCGAACGGCGCGCATCGCTTCACTGTCGAAGTGGCGAAAACGGCGGAGGAGCAGGAGCGTGGGCTGATGTTCCGCACCGACATTCCTGAAAATGGCGGGATGCTGTTCGCGCCCTATCCGCCGGACGGCGGCCCACCGCGGGTGGCGAATTTCTGGATGAAGAACACGCCGAGCCCGCTCGACATCCTGTTCATCCGTCCCGACGGGACGATCGCGCGGATCGCGGAAAATACGGTGCCGCAGTCCGAAACGCCGGTGCCTTCCGGAGAGCCGGTGAGCGCCGTGCTCGAACTGCGCGGCGGGCGGGTACTCGAACTCGGCATTGCCGAGGGGGACCGCGTCGTCTGGGCGGGGCGCCCGAACTAGCGGCCACATCGGGAATCGCGGTTGATGGCGGCACGGCACCGCGCTAAGCGCGTTGCCATGGGCATCAACCTCAATCCCTTCACTTGGTGGAATGGCGCAAGCATCGGCACGGCGTTCGGCCTGCGCGGCAAGACGCGGGTCGGCGAAGACGCGCTGGGCAACGTCTATTATCAGGGCGGCAGCGACACCGCGGGCAACCCGCGCCGCTGGGTGATTTACAACGGACCCAATGATTCGAGCCGGGTCGCCCCCGAATGGTTCAGCTGGCTGCACCATCAGGTCGACGACGTGCCCGAACGCGCATTGCCTGCCGCCCGCGCGTGGCAATTGCCGGCCGAGCCGAACCTGACGGGCACGGTTGCGGCCTATCGTCCCAAGGGTGCGCTCGAAAAGGGCGGTGTCCGTGCGGCGGCAACGGGCGATTATGAAGCGTGGGTGCCCGACGCGTGATCCGCGTCGGCGGGTGGAGCGGTGTGCTGGCGGTGACTTTGCTCGCCGCCGGATGCGGGCCGACCAAACCCGCTGCCCCTGAGGCGAAGCCGACCCCGGTCACCGCGCTCGATGCCGATACCAGCGCGAGCAATATCGTGACGGTCGACGTCGGCGGCGGCGTCGATCCCAGCGCGGGTGCGACGCCGATGGCGGAGCGAGTCGCGACGCTCGGGTTGCTCAACAAGCGGAACGGTGCGGCGCGCGATGTCGTGCTGAAACCCGGCAAGGCGATGCGGATCGGCGATGTCATCGTGCGGCTGCGTGCGTGCGAACGGACCGCGCCGTGGGAGCAGGAGCAATATACCGGCGCCTTCGTCCAGGTCGATGTGCAGGGGCGCGACGGCCAGGGTACGATGGGCTGGCGGCGGGCTTTTTCGGGCTGGCTGTTCAAGGAACGCCCCGCGCTGAATGTCGTGCAGCACCCGATCTATGACGTGTGGGTCAAAAGCTGCGCGATGACCTTCCCGGTCGGTGGCCCCGATTCGATCGCGGGCGGCGGTGCCCCGGATGCGCCCGAAAGGCCGCGATCGAGCGCGAAAAAATCGCCCACGCCGGACGAAGAAGCGCCCGAGCCGACTGCGCCCGATATCGCGGAAGACAATGCCGAGAGATAATCGGCGCGGCTGATCTCGACCGCGCCCAAAGAGGCGAGGTGATCGGTCAGGAACTGGCAATCGAGCAAGGTGAAGCCGCCGACGCGCAGCCGCGCGACGAGCCAGGCCATCGCAACCTTCGACGCATCGCGCGCGCGGCTGACCATGCTTTCGCCAAAAAACGCGCGGCCCAGTGCGATGCCGTACAGGCCGCCCGCAAGCCGGTCGCGCTCCCAAACCTCGATCGAATGCGCGAAGCCCAATGTGTGCAATTGGTTGGTGACACGCTCGATCGCGGGGTTGATCCACGTATCGGGACGGTTGGCGACCGATTGCGCACACAGCGCCAGGATCTGCGGAAAGGCGCGGTCGGTGGTTACCGTAAACCGATCACCGACAAGCGTCTTGCGGAGCGAATGCGACAGATGAAAACCGTCCAGCGGCAAGATCGCGCGCTCACTTGGTTCGACCCAATAGACATCCTCGGCATCACGCCCGTCCGCCATCGGAAACACCCCGACCGAATACGCCCCGAGCATCAGGTTCGGATCGAGCGGCGGGACGGGATCGGGAGCGGACTCCTCCGCATGGGTCACGCTGCGATCAGCCCGAGATTATTGGGCAATGCGCCGCTCGATCGCCTGCCACAAGTGCGCGAACGCCTTCGCGCCGGCCGATTTGGCGGCAAAGGTGCCGACCGGCGCGCGGCGCGCGGTGACCTGTTCGATCAAGCTCGCCATCGGTATCACTGGCCAATCCGGGTGGCGCGCCAGCGCATCGGCATGGAGCGTGCGCCGCCGGTCGACCATCGAATGGACCGGCATGACCTGCGCCTTGTTTCCGAGATGCCTGAGCACCTCGTCGAGCGCGCGTTCCGACAAAGGCGAGGGGATGACGGGCACGACGATCAGATCGGCGGCGCGCATCACCTGATCGCTCGTCTCGGTCAGGCCCGGCGGGCAATCGAGCAGGATGCGGTCGTAATCCTTGCGCAGGCCGGTCAGCAACTTTTGCAGCCGCTTTTTCTTGTCGAGTTCGTGGAACAGCAGATCGAGCCCGCGCAGCGACGCATCGGCGGGCAGCAGATCGAGCCGCGGGGTAGCGGTCTTTTCGATCAGTTTGTCCGGCTCGACATCCTTGGCGAAGACCGACCGGGCCTGACCCTTCGCCTTTGTCTCGGGCGTGGTGCCAAGCAGAAAGCTCGACGCGGCTTGCGGATCGAGATCCCATAGCAGGGTGCGCCGCGACGATGCGGTCGCGGCGACCCAGGCGAGATTGACGGCCAGCGTCGTTTTACCGACGCCGCCTTTCAGACTGTAGATCGCGATCGTCGACACAATCGAGGCCCTCTTTCATGGACGGCCAATGTGGCGGATGCCGATGCGCGGCGCAATCGGGCGAATTAGCCGACCTTGCAGACCTGCGCCGACTTGCCCGGCTGAGTCAGCGTGACCGACTTGGGCGTGCCGGTGAGGACATAGCCTTCGGCGGTGAGCGGATCGCCGGCCTTTTCCGCAGTCAGCTTGACCGGGGTGCCGTCCTTGCTGGTCTTGACCAGCGCCTGCTTGTCGCCTTCGAAGAAGGTGACGAAGGCCAGGCTGTTATCCTTGCAGCGCAGGCTCGCATCGGCCTTGATCGATGGTGGGAGTTCGATCGGCGCCTTGTTGGCGAGGACCGAGGCCATCGGATCGGGCGCGACGTTGGTCACTTCCTGCGGCTTGTTTTCACAGGCCGAGAGCGCGAGGAGCGCAACGGCGGCGGCGGGGAGGAGGTTACGGATGTTCATGCGATTTTTCTTCGCGCACGCGGCATCGTGCGTCAAGGGAGTAGCTTACCCTAAGCGTATTGAATTTTGCGTTGCAGCAAGATTGTAACGTTTTCGTCATGTCCGCCGGCGGAAATCGACAAGATTTGGCGCGCGCGACGATCAGATCTGACCAAGCTGGCCAATCGCCCCGCCGGCATAGAAGGCGGGCCGTGCGGCTTGCCATCTTTCAGTCTGCGTGAAAGGCTCGTGATGTCGCGGTGCGCGCACGACCCGGAGAATGGAACGATGGCAGCGAAGATCAGCAGCTATGCGGTATTCTGGCCCTATTATCTGGGGGAACACGCCAAACCCGAGACGCGCGCGATCCATTATGCGGGCACCGCGCTGACTTTCGTGTTTCTGGCGGTGGCGATCGTCGCGGGGGGATATTGGTGGGCGGCGCTGCCGATCGCCGGATACGGCTTTGCCTGGGCCGCGCATTTCGGGGTGGAGAAGAACCGCCCGGCGACCTTCACCTATCCGTTATGGTCGCTGGCGAGCGATTATCGGATGTTCTTCCTGTGGATCAGCGGGCGGCTGGGGCCGCATCTGCGCGCGGCGGGGGTAGACTGACCGCCCTGGGAAGGATTCCGCGGCAACACGCGATGTGTCGGGCAGCGCGGACAGGCAAATCTTGCGGTGCCCAAAGCGTGTATTGATTGCGAGCGCGAGCGTGAACGCTATCTAGGGGGCATGCACAGTCTCCCCACGACGCTCGCCCTGATCGGCAATACCCCGCTCGTCTTCCTAAAAGGCCCGAGCGAGGCCGCCGGTGCCGAAATTTACGGCAAATGCGAATTCACCAATCCCGGCGCTTCGATCAAGGACCGTGCCGCGCTCGGGATTGTCGAGGATGCCGAGGCGCGCGGGTCGATTGCGCCGGGCGGTACCTTTGTCGAGGGGACGGCGGGCAATACCGGGATCGGGCTCGCGCTGGTCGCCAATGCCAAGGGCTACAAGACGATCATCGTGATGCCCGAGACGCAAAGCCGCGAGAAGATGGATACGTTGCGCGCGCTCGGGGCTGAGCTCGTGCTGGTGCCGGCCGCGCCCTATTCGAACCCCGGCCATTTCGTCCACACCTCGCGCCGGATCGCCGAGGAGACGCCCAACGCCGTGTGGGCCAACCAGTTCGACAATATCGCCAATCGCAAGGCGCACATCACCGGCACGGCCGAGGAAATCTGGGCGCAGATGGACGGGCGGATCGATGGGTTCACCTGCGCCGCGGGGACCGGCGGGACGATTGCCGGAGTCGGCATGGGGTTGAAAGCGAAGGACGAAAAGGTGTGCATCGCGCTCAGCGATCCGCACGGCGCGGCGCTGTACAATTATTATGCGCATGGCGAACTGAAGTCCGAAGGATCATCGGTCGCCGAGGGGATCGGGCAGGGGCGCATCACCGCCAATCTGGAAGGCGCGCCGATCGATACGCAATTCCGCATTTCCGATGCCGAAGGCATGGCATGGGTGACGCGGTTGCTGGCGGAGGAAGGGCTGTGCCTGGGGCTGTCGTCGGGGATCAACGTCGCGGGCGCGGTGGCGCTGGCGCGGCACCTGGGGCCGGGCAGCCGGGTCGCGACGATCCTGTGCGATACCGGGTTTCGCTACCTCTCGACGCTGTACAACCGGGCGTGGCTCGAGGCGAAAGGGCTAGCGGTGCCGCCGTGGCTGGCCTCCGCCTAAAGGGCGGCATCGACAAGACTGTCGTAATGCGTTACATTTATGCCACAGCCTATGAAAATGATCGCACAGCACCCGCAAAGGGAAGCAGGCCAGACTACCCAGCGCGTTAAGGTCGGCATGATCGGCCTTGCTGCGGTCGTATTGCTGATCGGGCTTGCGGCGGCGATTTTTGCGACGATGCGGCACGACCGCGATGTTGCCGCGATCGGCAGTGCGCGGCCCGAAGTCGTCTCCGCGATCGTATCGGGTAATAGCGCCGATCCGGCGGCTGCGGCCACCGCCACCAAGGAGCCGCTGGCCGAGCTTGGCGTCGCGCCAAGCGCGGAAATCGCGAGCAACACTGCCCAGCCGCAATCGCGCATCGCGCAACCGCAGCGGTGATCGCGTGGCGTCGCGGCGCACCGGGCAATTGCGGGAAATCATGCCTGATCTTGAAGCCGCGTTCGCAACGGCGCGCGAAGCCGCGAGCGATTGTTCGAACACAGCGGGAACAAGCTGATATGTCGCGACAAAAATGGACGGCAAATCTAAGGAATTAGCCGTACCTCCCCGACATTCCCCGGCTTTCCCCTTGTATCCCCAGTAAACTGCGTGTTAACTCTGCTTCCAACAGGGGCAGACTCATCTCGCCTGCGCGACAGTGCGCTGAGAATCGCAACGGATGCGATTCTCGGGACGGGAGAGGCTTGTCCGCCGATGCGGGGTGGGCGTGGACGAACGCAGCGAATATCAGGGAGATGGCCTCGGTCTTGTCGATGACAAGGGCCGGGTCGCGATTCCTGCCTCGCTGCGACAGGCGCTGGCGACGAATTCGCCACGCCCCGATGGCAAGGACGGCGGCACGATCATCGTCGGCGTCCATCCCAAGCAGGCCTGCCTGCGTGCCTATGACCCCGCTTTCGTCAAGATCCTGAAGGCCAAGGTCGAAGCGCGCGAGGCGCTGCACACCGGCGAGGACGGCGAGCCCAATTACAATTTCAAGCGCCGCGGCGCGAGCGGCGAGCAAGCCCCGTTCGACGGATCGGGCCGCTTCATCATGCCCCCATTCCCGCGCGATTATGCGGGAATCGGCGAGTACGCTTTTTTCTGGGGCACGTTCGACTGGATCGAGATCTGGGATCCGGCGACGCTTATCGCGGCGACCGATGTCGACCCGGTGATGCAGGCGGCCTGCCGTTTCCATTGCAAGCAGAAGGGGATCGCGCTGTGATCCTTGCAACTCCTGTGAACGACGCGCCGCATGTGCCGGTCTTGCTTGCCGAAGTGATCGACGCGCTCGCCATCGCGCCCGGTGAGGCCCATGTCGATGCGACCTTTGGCGCAGGCGGCTACACGCAGGCGATGCTGGCGAAAGGTGCGCGTGTGTTCGCGTTCGATCGCGACCCGGATGCGATTGCTGCGGGTAGTGCGATCGTCGCCGCCTCGGATGGTGCGCTGACTCTGGTGCCCGCGACCTTCTCGGCGATGGATGCCGAGCTTGCTGCGCGAGGCGCCGTGCCAGTGCAAGGCGTGACGATGGACATCGGCGTGTCCTCGATGCAGCTCGACCAGGCCGAGCGCGGCTTTTCGTTCCAGTCCGACGGCCCGCTCGACATGCGGATGAGCCAGGAGGGCCTGAGCGCCGCCGAATTCGTCAACGAAGCCGATGAAGCGCAGATCGCCTATGTCATCAAGGAATATGGCGAGGAGCCGCGCGCGCGCCGCGTCGCACAGGCAATCGTGTACAATCGCCCGATCACGCGCACCGGCGAGCTCGCACGGATCGTGCGCAAGGCGCTCGGCTACAAGCCGCATGACAAGAAGGACCCGGCAACGCGGACCTTCCAGGCGATCCGCATCCATATCAACCGCGAGCTGGGCGAACTGGCCGACGGCCTTGCTGCGGCGGAGCGTGTTCTTGCCCCCGGCGGTCGGCTGGCGGTGGTGACGTTCCACAGTCTCGAGGACCGGATGGTCAAGCGGTTCCTGCGCGAACGCAGCGGATCGCTGCCGGCGGGATCGCGGCATTTGCCCGAAGTGGCGGCGAAACACGCGCCGAGCTTCGAACTGGTCGGGCGCGGCATCCGTGCCGGCGAAGACGAAATCGCGCGCAATCCGCGCGCCCGTTCAGCCACGCTTCGTACGGCAACGCGTACCAGTGCCGCCGCTTGGCCGGAACACTCTGTGACAGAAGGAGCGATGTGATGCTGGGTCTGGCGTGGAAGAGTCTCGGATGGTTTCTGGCGGGTGTCGCAGTGGCACTCGGTTTCCTGCTGGTGCCGTTGCAGGTGGCAGCGGAGCGCAAGAAGCTCGACCGCACGGCGAGCGAGATCTTGCGCGCGAAGCGCGACATTCGCGCGCTCGAAACCGAGTTCGACACGCGTGCGAGCCTGGCGCAGCTCGACAAATGGAATGCCGAGTCGCTCGGGATGGTGGCACCTGCCGCCGACCAATTCGTCGCGGATGAAGCGGCGCTTGCCTCGATCGAGCCGACGGCGGCTGGGTCGGGGCCACAAATGGCGTCGTTTGTGCCCGCGGCACCGGTTTATGCAGGAACGAGCCAGGCCCCGGTTGCCGAGCCCGCTGCGCCGGCCGCGCGCGACACCGCTCCGGCACCCCGCGCTGCGATGGCGGCGGTGAGCGAGCCGCAAACGCAGCCCGCTGCTCGGCCCCGCGTCGAAGCACGTCCGCGTGCGGCGGTAGCGTTGCTCGATCGCGCCTTGCTCGACGATAGCGTGATCGGCGATTTGCGCAGCAGCGCGCGCGCTGAAACGGGACGCGGTCGGTGAGCACGCTCGTCGCCCGCCCGATCGCCCGACCGATTTCCGGGCGCCGCTCGAACGATCAGCGCCACGCGCTGGTCGCGGTCGCGCATGTGCGGTTGATGATGCTGATGTTGCTGATCATGGCGGGTTTCCTGCTGGTGATCGGGCGGATCGCGTTGCTTGGCCTGCTCGGTACGCCGGCTGGTGCCGCGACGCTGACCGCCAATCCGGTGGTGCGCGGCGACATTCTCGATCGCAACGGTCAGCCACTGGCCCGCACGATCGAGGCTTGGACGATCGGCGTGCGTCCGCCCGAATTGCTGGGGGACCGGCAAGCGCTGGCGGGGCAGTTGGCGACGTTGATGCCGGCGCATGATTCGGCCTGGTATCTCGACCGGCTGACCATGAAGGGCAAGTTCACCTATCTGGAGAAGCACGCTTCGCCTGCTTTGGTGAACCAGATTCACGCGCTGGGCGAGCCGGGCATCGTCTTCGCGCGCGAGCCTGAGCGGCTGTATCCGCAATCGACGCTGGCGGCGCATGCACTCGGCTATATCGGCCCGACGGCGACCGACCTGCACATTATGGGGCGTGCCGGGATCGAGCGCGCTTTCGACGCCCGACTGACCGATCCGGCGCAGCGCGGCAAGCCGATCGCGTTGTCGATCGATTCGCGCGTGCAGGCGGCGATGGAGAGCGAGCTCGGCCGCGCGATGGTGTCATTCAAGGCGAAGGATGCAACCGGCATCGTGCTCGACGTGCGCACCGGCGAAGTGATCGCGATGGTGTCGCTGCCCGTCTACAACCCCAACAAGTTGAGCGGCACGAGCATCGATGCGCTGCGCAACAACGTCACGCAGTCGGTGTATGAGCTCGGTTCGACCTTCAAGCCGATCACGATGGCCGCGGCGATCGAGAGCGGCACGGTAACGTCGATGGCGCGGCGTTTCGACGCGACGGTGCCACTGAAGGTCGGGCGTTTCACGATCCACGACGATCGCGGCGACGAACAGAAGCGCTGGTTGAACATCCCCGAGACGCTGATCTATTCGTCCAACATCGCAACCGCGCGGATCGCCGAGGAAATGGGCAAGGACAAGCTGACCGCGATGTTCACGGCAATGGGCTTTGGCGAGCGCCCGTCGATCGAGCTGCGCGAGCGCGCCGGGCCGATCTGGCCGAAATATTGGGGCAATACGACGCTGATGACGACCGCGTTCGGGCACGGCATCGCCGTGACGCCGCTGCACTTGGCCAATGCCTATGCGACGCTGGTCAATGGCGGCATCTGGCGCCCGACGACGATGCTGAAGGTGGCACCCGGCGCGGCTCCGGCTGGGCGGCGCGTGTTGTCCGAGGCGACGAGCGCGCGGATGCGGCAATTGCTGCGGATGATCGTGCTGCTGGGCACTGGCAAGAAAGGTGAAGCGCCGGGATACCGCGTCGGTGGCAAGACCGGGACTGCCGAGGTTGCGGGCGCAGGCGGATATTCGAAAAAGGCCAACGTTTCGACCTTCGCGGCCGCCTTCCCGATGGATTCGCCGCGCTATGTCGTGGTGGCAATGCTCAACTCGCCGATCGGCAATGCCGAATCGTTCGGCCTCACCACGGCGGCATGGACCGCAGCACCCGTCGTCAGCCGCGTGATCGCGCGGACGGGATCGCTGCTCGGCGTGACGCCAGACATGAAGCGCGATATCGACGTGTCCGAACTGATGCCGCTGGTGTGGCACGGCGCGGGCGACCGCAAGAACGCGGAATGAAACGACCATGAAACTGGGCGCGCTGACCGGCGGAACCGAGACCGACACCGTCACCGGCTTCGCGATCGACCACCGCAAGGTCGCGCCGGGGGTGGTGTTCGGCGCGTTTCAGGGTGCGGTCGTCAATGGCGAGGATTTCATCGACGCCGCTGTCGCCGGCGGTGCGATTGCGGTGGTGGCGCGGCCCGATGCGCGCGTGGCGGGTGCCGTGCAGATCGCCGATGCCGTACCGCGGCGGAAGTTCGCCGAACTCGCCGCGCGCTATTTCGCGCCCTTTCCCAGCGTCGCGGTGGCGGTAACCGGCACCAACGGCAAGACCTCCACCGTCGAGATGGTGCGGCAGTTGTGGCGGATGAGCGGGTTCAGCGCCGCGTCGATCGGCACGTTGGGCGTGACGACCGGTGACGACCGCGTCTCGACCGGGTTGACCACGCCCGATGTGGTGACCTTCCTGTCGAACGTCGCCGGCCTGGCGCGCGAGGGCGTCAGCCATGTCGCATTCGAGGCATCGAGCCACGGTCTGTCGCAATATCGCACTGAGGGCCTGCGGGTGTCGGCGGCGGCGTTCACCAATCTCAGCCGTGACCATCTCGATTATCACGGCACGATGGAGGCCTACCTCGAGGCGAAGCTGCGGTTGTTCAGCGAAGTGCTGGCCGATGACGGCGTGGCGGTGGTGTGGGCGGACGATGCGGTGTCGGCCCGCGTGGCCGAGGTGGCGCGCGGGCGCGGCCAGCGCGTGATCTCGGTCGGCACGACAGGCGAGACGCTCAAGCTCGTGTCGCGCGATCCGACCTTGCTTGGGCAGGGGCTGGTGATCGAGGCTGAGGGCAAGACCTATACGGTCAACCTCCCGCTGATCGGTGCATATCAGGCGGCGAATGCGCTGACCGCGGCGGGGCTGGTGATTGCGGGCGGCGGCGATGTCGCGGCGACGCTCGCCAATCTGGCGCGGTTGCAGCCGGTGCGCGGGCGGCTCGAACGCGCGGTGATCGCCCGCAGCGGCGCGCCGGTCTATGTCGATTACGCGCACACGCCCGACGCGCTGGAAGCCGCGATCTCGGCGCTGAAGCCCCATGCCGGGGGTCGGCTGATCGTGGTAATCGGGGCGGGCGGCGACCGCGACATGGGCAAAAGGCGCGAGATGGGTGCGGTCGCGGCGGCGATGGCGGATGTCGTGATCGTGACCGACGACAATCCCCGGTCCGAAGACCCGGCGGCGATCCGCGCGATGGTGCTTGAGGGTGCGCCGTCCGCGACCGAGATCGGGTCGCGGCGTGACGCGATCGGCGCGGCGATCGCGCAAGCCGGGCCGCAGGATATCGTGCTGATTGCGGGCAAGGGGCATGAGCAGGGGCAGATCGTTGGCGGCCTGGTCCTGCCGTTCGACGATGTGAGCGTGGCGCGGGAGATGGCGGCCTCGTCCCCCTCCCGCTTGCGGGAGGGGTTAGGGGAGGGGCGTGCGGCAAACGCTGCGCCTGTTCCTGCATCCCCTCCCGCAAGCGGGAGCGGAGAAGCATGAGCCTCTGGACATCCGAGGAGATCGCGGCGGCGACCGGCGGGACCGCGTCCGCTCCGTTCAGTGCCACTGGCGTGACCTTCGACTCGCGCGAAGTGACCACCGGCGACCTGTTCATCGCGCTGACCGGGGAGGCTACCGACGGGCATCGCTTTCTGGATCAGGCGTTCGATCGCGGCGCGGCGGGCGCATTGGTGTCGCAGCCTAGTGCGCATCCGTCGGTGCTCGTCCCCGACACGATGGCCGCGCTGGAGGACATCGCCCGCGCGGCGCGGGCGCGGACCGACGCCAAGATCATCGGCGTCACCGGATCGGTCGGGAAGACCGGCACGAAAGAGGCGCTGTTCGCGGCACTCGACCGCGGCGCACCCGGCGAAACGCATCGTTCGGTCAAAAGCTACAACAACCACACCGGCGTTCCGCTGAGCCTCGCGCGGATGCCCGCCGCGACGCGCTTCGGCGTGTTCGAAATGGGGATGAACCATTCCGGTGAGCTCGCGCATCTCACGACGCTGGTGCGACCGCACGTTGCGATCGTCACGACGGTTGCCTCGGCCCACCGCGAATTCTTCGACAGTGAGGAAGCGATCGCCGATGCCAAGGGCGAGATTTTTCGAGGGCTGGAGCCCGGCGGCGTCGCGATCGTGCCGTACGACAATGCGCATCGCGACCGGCTGATCGCCGCCGCCGCGCCATATGCCGCGCGTACGGTAACCTTTGGCTTGGAAAAAGGCGCGGATGTGCGCGCGATCGAGACGATGCGCACGGCAAGCGGTGGGACGTTCGTGACGGCGCAGATCGGCGCGCGCGAACTGAGCTTTACGATCAGCCAGCCGGGGCTGCATTGGGTTTCGAACTGCCTCGCCTTGCTCGCCGCCGTTGATGCGGTGGGCGGGGACTTGGCGCTGGCGGGCCTGGCACTGGCCGAGCTTGGCGGACTGGCCGGGCGCGGCGCGCGCTTCTCGGTGTCGGTCGGCGCGGGTGAGGCGCTGGTGATCGACGAAAGCTACAACGCCAATCCGTCGTCGATGCGCGCGACGCTCGCAGTGCTGGGGGCCGAGCAGGCTGCTCGGAAGATCGTCGTACTCGGCGAAATGCGCGAGCTCGGCGCGGACAGCGATGCCTATCACGCGGCGCTTGCCGAGCTGATCGCGATGGCGGGCGTCAAAGCGGGTATTTTGGTCGGTGAACGGATTGCGCCGCTTGCCAACGCGCTTGAGGGGCAGGGCGATTTCGTTCATGTCGCCGACGCCGCTGCGGCGCGCGCTGCCCTGTCCGCCATGCTGGCGCCGGGCGACGCGGTGCTGATCAAGGGATCGAATGGCGTAGGGCTGGCGGCGGTCGTCGCGGCTTTGCGAAGCGGAACACTGTAATGCTATTTCTTCTCGCCGAGTATCTCGGTTTCCCCGGTCTGTTGAACCTGATCCGGTATCAGAGCTTCCGTACCGGCGCGGCGGTGGCGACCTCGCTGTTCCTCGGGCTTTTGATCGGTCCGCGCTTCATTGGGTGGCTGCGCGTGCGGCAAGGCAAGGGCCAGCCGATCCGCGCCGACGGCCCGCAAACCCACCTCGCCAAGCGCGGCACGCCGACGATGGGCGGCCTGATGATCCTGACCGCGTTGGTCGTGTCGATCCTATTGTGGATGGATTTGTCGAGCCCGTATGTCTGGGCGTGCCTGTTCGTGACGCTGGGCTTCGGCGCGATCGGCTTTCTCGACGATTACGACAAGGTTCGTAAAGCGAGCACGGCAGGCGTATCGAGCCGGTTGCGGCTGGTGGGAGAATTCGCGATCGCCGGGATCGCCGCGACGATCATCGTGCGCAACAACGGCACGCATTTGTATTTGCCGTTCTACACCGGCTCGGTGATCGACCTGGGCTGGTTCTACATTGCGTTCGCGGCCTTCACGATCGTAGCGTTCGGCAATGCGGTGAATTTGACCGATGGCCTTGACGGGTTGGCGACGATGCCGGTGATCATCGCGAGCGTCGCGTTCATGCTGATCGTCTATCTCGTCGGGCGCGCCGATTATGCGAACTATCTCGGCATTCCGCATGTGCCGCATGCCGGCGATCTTGCGATCTTCTGCGGCGGGATCGTGGGGGCGGGGCTGGCGTTCCTGTGGTTCAACGCGCCGCCGGCCGCCGTGTTCATGGGCGATACCGGCAGCCTTGCGCTCGGCGGCGCGCTGGGGGCGATTTCGGTGGTGGCGCATCACGAGATCGTGCTCGGCATCATCGGCGGTTTGTTCGTGGTCGAGGCGATGAGCGTCATCATCCAAGTGTTCTGGTACAAGCGCACCGGTAAGCGCGTGTTCAAGATGGCGCCGATTCATCACCATTTTGAACAGCTCGGCTGGAGCGAACCGACCGTCGTGATCCGGTTCTGGATCATTGCATTCGTCCTGGCGCTGGCGGGGCTTGCGACGTTGAAACTGCGGTGATCGTCTCGCCCCTCTGGCGCGGCAAACGCTACGCTGTGCTGGGGCTTGCGCGGTCTGGTGCGGCGACCGTGCGTGCGTTGCTGGCGGGCGGGGCGGACGTGGTGACGTGGGATGCGAAGAAAGAGGCTCGTGACCGTTTGGCTTCCATGTTCCCCGGCGAAGGCCGGGGTCCAGGCGGACAGGTGCGGATTTTCGAGGGGGGCGGCTCCAAGGCAGCTGATGGGTCGCAACTGGACCCCGGCCTTCGCCGGGGAACGTTGGAAGTAGCGAACCTCGAAATGGATGACCTCGCTGAATACGGTGCGCTTGTCGTTTCGCCGGGCGTGCCGCTCAATACCGACCACGTCGCGTCGCTCGCCCGCGCCGAACGCACGCCGATTATCGGCGACATCGAACTCTTCGCCCAGACCCGCGCCACGCTGCCGCCGCACAAGGTCGTCGGCGTGACGGGCACCAACGGCAAATCCACCACCGTGTCGCTGATCCACCATATCTTGCAGACCGCCGGCCTGCCGTCGCGGCTCGGCGGCAACATCGGGCTGCCGATCCTTGAGCAGGAACCGTTGCCGGAAGGCGGCGTCTATGTGCTCGAATTGTCGAGCTACCAGATCGATCTGACGCAGAGCCTCGATTGCGATGTCGCGGTGTTGCTTAACATCACGCCCGATCATCTCGATCGCTATGACGGGTTCGAGGCCTATGCCGCGTCCAAGGCGCGGCTGTTCGCGATGCAGTCGAAGGGCCATGCGGCGATCATCGGGATCGGCGATGCTGCCTCGGCGCAGATCGCGCGCAGCCTGTCGGCACGCGGCGAGGACCTCACCAAGATCGCGCCGGGCGTGTGCATGATGCAGCCGCTGTCGCCGAGCCTGGCCGGGCCGCACAATCTGCAGAATGCGCTCGCGGCGATCAACGTCTGCGAGGCGCTCGGCGTGCCGCACGCGGCGATCGATGCCGGGCTGTTGAGCTTCACCGGCTTGCCGCACCGGATGGAGCGGATCGCCACCAAGCACGGCGTCGCGTTCGTCAACGACAGCAAGGCGACCAACCCCGAATCGACCGCGCCCGCGCTCGCGGCGTTCGACCGGATTCACTGGATCTTGGGCGGAAAGGCCAAGACCGACGATCTCGATGCGTGCGCGCCGAGCTTTGGCCGGGTCGTGCGCGCCTATACGATCGGCGCATCGGGCGCGAAGTTCGCCGAGATTCTCGAAGGGAAGGTTCCGGTCGAGGAAAGCGGGGATCTCGCAACGGCGGTCGCCGCTGCCGCCGCGAACGCGCAGGCCGGGGACACGGTTCTGCTCTCGCCAGCCTGCGCGTCGTTCGATCAGTTTCGCGATTTCGAAGATCGCGGCGACCAGTTCCGCGCGCTCGTCGAGGCGCTGAAATGAACGCCCCCGCACCGAAATTGTGGAAGAGCATGAAGGGGCGCGGCGGTCGTGGTGATCGTTCGGCGCTCGGCATGTGGTTCTGGGATATCGACCGGGTTTTGCTGCTGCTGACGCTGCTGCTGATCGCGGTCGGCTTGATCGCGGTAGGGGCTGCGTCGCCGGCCGCCGCGACGCGCTATTCAGACGGCAAGCATATCGTGCCGCCGCTGTTTTATCTGTGGTGGCAGCTGGCGTGGATCGGGGTGTCGCTGCCGATCCTGCTGGTCGTGTCGATGCTGCCGGTGCCACTTGCGCGGCGGCTGGCGCTGCTCGGGACTGTGGTCTGTCTGATCCTGCTGATGCTGGTGCCGGTGATCGGGGTCGAGAAAAACGGCGCGACGCGCTGGATCAACCTCGGCATTTCGCTGTTGCAGCCCTCCGAATTCCTCAAGCCCTTTTTCATCGTGACGGTGGCGTGGCTGCTGTCGATGCGGGCGCAGGACGAAGCGCTGCCGGTGGTCATCATCACTGGCGGGATGACGGCGCTGGTCGCACTGTTGCTGATGCTCCAGCCCGATTTCGGGCAGACGGTGGTGTTCTGCGCGGTGTGGATGGCGCTGCTGATGATTTCGGGCACCTCGCCCAAGGTGATGGGCGCGCTGATCGCGGCGGTGCCGGTCGCGCTGCTCGCCGCTTATACATTCTACGGCACGGCGCGCGCGCGGATCAACGCGTTCCTCTTTCCGGAGGCCGAGGGGATCGGCGCGGCCGACCATTTCCAGACCAATGCCGCGCACGACACGATCACCGCGGGCGGCTGGCGTGGGACCGGGCCTGGCGGTGGATCGATGAAGTTCCGGCTGCCCGAGGGGCATACCGACTACATCTTCTCGGTAATCGGTGAAGAGTTCGGGCTGATCGCGTGCGTCATTATCGCGATGCTGTTCCTGGCGATCGTGGTGCGGGTGTTCGTCAAATTGTTGGATGAGCAGGACGAATTTCGCCTGTTCGCCGCCGCCGGGCTCGCCACGCAATTCGGCGTGCAGGCGCTGATTTCGATGGCGGTGAACACCGGGCTTGCCCCATCAAAGGGCATGACGCTGCCCTTTATCAGCTATGGCGGATCGTCGCTGATCGCGCTGTCGATCGGCATGGGGTTGCTGCTGGCCTTCACGCGGCGCAATCCGTTCGTTACGCGCTCCAAATACATTGCGCATGCGAGCGCGCGGAGCGGCATATGACGGCGAAACATTTCGTATTGGCGGCGGGCGGGACCGGCGGGCACATGGTGCCGGCGGCGGCGCTTGCGGCCGAACTGACCAAGCGCGGGCATTATGTCGCGCTGATCAGCGACGAGCGCGGCGTGCGCTTCCCCGGTCTGTTCGAAGGTGTGCAGACGCACATCCTGCCGGCAGGCCGGTTGGGCGGCGGGCCGATCGGGTACGCCAAGGCGGCCTTGGCGATGCTCAAGGGCCGCGCGATGGCGATCGAGCTCTACAAGAGCTTCCGCCCCGATGCGGTGATCGGCTTCGGCGGATATCCAGCACTTCCGGCGCTGCTCGGCGCGTTCCATCAGGACATCCCGACGGCGGTGCATGAACAGAATGCCGTGCTCGGCCGCGTCAACCGGCTGGTCGCGGGCAAGGTCGATGCGATCGCAACCTCCTATGCCAACGTTCAGCGCCTGTCGTCCAAGCATCGCGACAAGACGCATCTCGTCGGCAATCCGGTGCGCGATGCGGTGCTAGCGCTGCGCAGCAAGCCGTACCCGCTGCTGGAGGAAGACGGCATTTTCCGGGTGCTGGTGACGGGCGGAAGCCAGGGTGCGAGCGTGCTGAGCCAGGTCGTGCCCGACGGTCTGTCGCTGCTGCCGGTGGCGTTCCGGCGGCGCTTGCAGGTTACGCATCAGGCGCGGATCGAGGATATCGATGCGTGCCGCGCGAAATATAAGGAACTCGATATCGCGGCCGACCTCGCCACCTATTTGCCCGACATGCCCGAGCAACTGGCCTGGGCGCATCTGGTGATCGCACGGGCGGGGGCATCGACGCTGGCGGAACTGACCTGCGCGGGGCGGCCCGCGATCCTGGTGCCGCTGCCGAGCGCGACCGACGATCATCAGACCGCGAACGCCAAGGAAATGACTTCGGCCGGCGGCGCGCGGACGATCGATCAGCGCAGCTTTACGCCAGTAGAACTCGCCAAGCAGATGCAGCGGCTTGGGCTCGATCCCGAAGCGCTGCAGAATGCGGCCGGGCGCGCGCGGGCGTGCGGTCGGCCCGATGCGGTGCGCGATCTGGCCGATTTGGTCGAGAGTCTCGGTAATCCGATGGGGGACATGCCGATCGGCAAGCCGCAACCGATCAAGGAAGCTTTCGCATGAGGGGTGTCGCAACCGACATCGGCACAATCCATTTCGTCGGCATCGGCGGGATCGGCATGTCCGGCATTGCCGAGGTGATGAAGAACCTCGGCTATGCGGTGCAGGGGTCGGACGTGGCCGAGGGTTATGTCGTCGAGGGGCTGCGTGCCAAGGGGATCAAGGTCCTGATTGGGCACAGCGCCGACAATCTCGGCGACGCGGCGGTGATCGTCACCTCGACCGCGATCAAGCGTGGCAACCCCGAAGTCGAGGCCGCACTCGAACGGCGCATCCCGGTGGTGCGGCGCGCGGAAATGCTCGCCGAGTTGATGCGCTTGAAATCGACCGTCGCGGTCGCAGGGACGCATGGCAAGACGACGACGACCTCGATGGTCGCCGCGCTGCTTGATGCGGGCGGTGTCGATCCGACCGTCATCAACGGCGGCATCATCAACAGCTACGGGTCGAACGCACGGCTCGGCGCAAGCGACTGGATGGTGGTCGAGGCCGACGAGAGCGACGGCAGCTTCCTGCGGCTCGACGGCACGATCGCGGTCGTCACCAACATCGATCCGGAGCATCTCGACCATTATGGCTCGTTCGACGCGGTGAAGGATGCGTTCGTCGAGTTCGTCGAGAACGTGCCCTTCTACGGCGCGGCGTTGCTGTGCCTCGATCATCCCGAAGTGCAAAACATCATCCCGCGCGTGCGCGACCGGCGCGTGGTGACCTACGGTTTCTCGGCGCAGTCCGACGTGCGCGGCGTCAACGTGACGCCGATCCCCGGCGGCAATCGCTTCGAGGTGATCGTCCGCCACCGCGACGGGACGAGCCGGTCGATCGAGGGGATCGAAATGCCGATGCCCGGGCGGCACAACGTGCAGAATGCGCTGGCGGCGATCGGCGTGGCGCTGGAACTCGGCATCGATGATGCGACGATCCAGCAGGGCTTTGCGAAATTCGGCGGCGTGAAGCGGCGTTTCACCAAGGTGGGCGAGACGGGTGGCGTCACGATCATCGACGATTACGGGCATCACCCGGTGGAAATCCGTGCGGTGCTGTCGGCGGCGCGCGAGGGCGTCGAGAATCGCGTCATCGCGGTGGTGCAACCGCATCGCTATTCGCGGCTGGGCGATTTGATGGAAGAGTTTCAGGGCGCGTTCAACGATGCCGATATGGTGTTCGTGGCCCCCGTTTATGCAGCGGGCGAGGCCCCGGTCGAGGGCGTTGATGCCGACGCACTGGTCGAGGGATTGAAGCGTCGCGGGCATCGTTCGGCGGCGACGGTTTCGGATGCGGGCGGGTTGGCGACGGCGCTGGCTGGGGTGGTGCAGCCGGGTGATATGGTCGTCTGCCTGGGGGCAGGGGATATTACCAAATGGGCGGCCGGGTTGGCAGCGGGTATCGAGGCGGCGCGATGAGCCGTGGTGCCACCTCAATCCTCCCCGGAGCGGAGTTTGGGGTTGGCCATGCCCCGCATGGCCAAGGATTGTCCGGGGGACAACCCGACCCCAAACTGGGGACCAGCGAAGCTGGTGGAGGGGGCGCGCCACAAGCGACCGCCTCTACTGCTGCACGCCCCCTCCACCATTTGCCGGAAGAGGCAAATGGTCCTCCTCCCCGTGCCGGGGAGGATTTGCGCGTTGCCGGCCGCCTGACCGAATCCGCCCCACTCGCCCCGCTCGTCTGGTTCAAATCCGGCGGCAGTGCGCAGTGGCTGTTCGAACCCAAGGACGAGGCCGACCTCAGCGCCTTCCTCGCCGATCTCGACCCCGCGACGCCGGTCCTGCCGCTCGGCCTCGGCTCGAACATGATCGTGCGCGACGGTGGCGTCCCGGGCGTGGTAATCCGGCTCGGCAAGCCCTTCGCCAAGGTCGCGGCGATCGATGCGACCACTTTGCGCTGCGGCGGCGGGGCGAGCGGGATCCTCGTCTCCTCGACCGCGCGCGATGCCGGGATCGCTGGCGTCGAATTCCTGCGTTCGATCCCCGGCACCGTCGGTGGCTTCGTGCGGATGAACGGCGGTGCTTACGGTCGCGAGACCAAGGACATTCTGGTCGACTGCGACGTGGTGCTGCGCTCGGGCGAGCGGCAGACGTTGGCGGTCAAGGCGCTCGGCTACACCTATCGCCATTCGACCTTGCCGGAGGGCTGCGTTGTCGTCGGTGCGACCTTCCGGGGTTCGCCGGGCGATCCGACCGCGATCCAGGCCGAAATGGACCGCATCGCCGCCGCGCGCGAGGAATCGCAGCCACTGCGCTCGAAGACCGGGGGATCGACCTTCAAGAACCCGGAAGGCCACAAGGCGTGGGCGCTGATCGACGCCGCCGGATGCCGCGGCTTGCGCATCGGTGACGCGCAAGTCAGTGAGAAGCATTGCAATTTTCTCCTTAACCTCGGCAATGCGACGAGTGCGGAGATCGAAGCGCTGGGCGAGGAAGTCCGCGCGCGGGTGCTGGCGGATTCGGGCGTGACGCTGGAGTGGGAAATTCAGCGGGTGGGGGTGGTGAAGTGAGCTTGCACGTCGCGGTCCTGATGGGCGGCTGGTCGGCCGAGCGGGAGGTTTCGCTGTCCTCGGGCGCGGGCGTGGCCGATGCGTGCGAGAGCCTGGGCCACCGCGTCACGCGGATCGACATGGGGCGGGATGTTGCCGCCAAGTTGGCCGAAGCAAACCCCGACATCGTCTTCAACGCGCTTCACGGTACGCCGGGGGAGGATGGGTCGGTGCAGGGGATGCTCGATCTGATGGGGCTGAAATACACCCATTCGGGCCTCGCCACCTCGGTCATCGCGATCGACAAGCAATTGACCAAGCTGCTGCTGGTCCCCGCCGGAATCCCGATGCCGGGCGGCCGGATCGTCAAGTCGGCGAGCCTCTACGAGGGCGACCCGTTGCCGCGTCCTTATGTGCTGAAACCGGTCAACGAAGGATCGTCGGTCGGCGTCGCGATCGTCACGGCCGAGGGCAATTACGGCAACCCGATCGCAGCGGGATCGCCGGGGCCGTGGGCTGAATTCGAGGAATTGCTTGCCGAACCGTATATCCGCGGGCGCGAATTGACGACGGCGGTGTTGGGCGAAACCGCGCTGGGCGTGACCGAGCTTCGGCCCAAGACCGGCTGGTACGATTACGAATCGAAATATACCGACGGCAAGACCGAGCATATCTTCCCCGCCGCCATCCCTGACGAGATCACGGCGGCGTGCAAGCAGATCGCGCTCGACGCGCATCGCTTGCTCGGCTGCAAGGGTACGTCGCGGTCGGATTTTCGCTGGGATGACGAGGCCGGGGTCGACGGCTTGTTTCTGCTCGAGGTCAACACCCAGCCGGGCATGACGCCGCTCAGCCTGGTGCCCGAACAGGCGCGGCATTGCGGGATCTCGTATCCCGAACTGGTCCAGGCCATCATCGAGGAGGCCCTGCAATGAGCGCCACGATCAAACGCGGCACCGTGCGCCGTCCGGTCCAGCCCAAGCGGCGCAAAGCGCCCAAGGTATCGATCATCGACCGGATGATCACGGCGCTGCCGGTCAGCGAAGCGACGCTGGGGCGGATCGCGACCTGGTCGATCATGGGGTTGGTCGGCGCGGCGACGCTGGCGACGGCGACGTTCCTTGGCGTGCCGGGGATGATGGGATCGGCGATCGGCGAGGGGATCGGCCAGGCGGGGTTCCGCGTCTCCAATATCCAGATCACCGGGCTCAACCGGATGGATCACAATGTCATCTACAAGATCGCGGCGAACCAGCCGTCGATGGCGATGCCGCTGGTAAGCCTGGAGAAAATCCGGCAGGATTTGGTCGCGCATAGCGGCTGGATCGAGGACGCGCATGTTTCGCGGCGCTTGCCCGATACGCTGATCGTGCATGTCGTCGAGCGCAAACCATCGGCGATCTGGCAGAAGGATGGCAAATTGGCGCTGATCGCAGCGAACGGCACGTGGCTGGAGCCGGTCGACCCCGAAGCGATGCCCGATCTGCCGCTCGTCATCGGCGCGCATGCCAATGAACAGGAACCGGCGTATCGGCACTTGTTGAACGTCGCGCCTGCCTTGCGCGGTCAGGTGAAGGCAGCGACCTGGGTCGGCAACCGGCGCTGGACGCTGACCTTCGAAAGCGGCGAAACGCTGCAATTGCCGCAGGGCGATGTCGAGGCGAGCAAGGCCTTGATGAAGTTCGCAGAGATGGATGGCGTGCGGCCGTTGCTGGGCAAGGGCTGGCTCGGCTTCGACATGCGCGATCCGACCCGGCTGGTGGCGCGCAAGCCGGGTGTGACGACCAACAAGGCGATTACCGATCCGACCGCAGAAGCGACGCCGGCAGTGATCGAAGCAAAGCAATCCGGCGCGCAGGCGCAAGGGTAACAACAGGGAAACTGCGTATGGCGAACAGGGCACCGGAAGGATTGATCACCGCACTCGACATCGGGTCGTCGAAGGTCTCCGCGATGATCGCGCAGAAGGGCGATGGCGGCGAGCTGATCGTGCTCGGCACCGGCCAGCGCGAGAGCCGCGGCGTCAAGCGCGGCTACATCGCCGACGCCGCCGCGACTGAAGTTGCCGTGCGCGAAGCGGTTGAGCAGGCCGAGCGGATCGCGGGCACCAATATCGAGAATGTCTGGGTGAGCTTCTCGGCCGGGGGGCTGGTGTCTGACGTCGCCTCGATCGAGTTCGAGTTGGGCGGCCACCGGGTCGAGCAGTCCGACATCGATGCGCTGTTGCAGGCCGGACGGGATTCGATCGACCCGGCCGGGCGGATGGTGCTGCATGCGCAGCCTGCGCTCTACACGCTCGATGGCTTGACCGGCGTGAAGCGTCCGCTCGGGCTCCATGCCGATCGCTTGGGCGTGCATATCCATGTTGTGGCGGCGGACGGATCGCCAGTGCGCAATCTCGGGCTGTGCGTGGCGAATGCGCATCTCGAGGTGAAGGCGATCATTGCATCGCCGGTCGCGACGGGCATGGCCTGCCTTAGCGACGAAGAGCGCGAACTGGGCGTCGCCTTGGTCGAGCTGGGCGCTGGCATCACCAACGTCTCGCTGTTTGCCGGCGGGATGCTGGTCGGGCTGCTGTCGATTCCGATCGGGGCGCAGGACATCACTGACGACATCGCGTCTGCTTTCGGCACGCGCCGCGCGCAGGCCGAGCGGATGAAGTGCGTGCACGGATCGGCCAACGCATCCCCGCGCGACAATCACGAAATGATCGACGTCGCGCCGATTTCGACCGAGGACGACGCGCATGACGGCACACGCATCACCAAGGCGCAGTTGATCACCGTGATCCGCCAGCGGCTAGACCATCTGATCGGCGAAGTCGGCAAGGCGCTGGCCGAGTTAAAGTTCGAAGGTCCGGTCGGGCGGCAAGTCGTGCTGACCGGCGGCGGCGCGGAATTGAAGGGCATCGCCGATTATGCGCAAGCCGCGCTCGGGCGATCGGTACGGATTGGACGCCCGCGCGGGCTGACCGGCCTGCCGGAGGCGCATGCCACGCCCGCTTTCACGACGCTCGCCGGCCTGGCCTTCTACGCTGCGGCCGACCCGGTCGACCTTCGCGCTTTGTCGAGCAAGCAGCAATTGGTGCACCGACCAAAGGGTTTTGCGCTGTTTCGCCGGCTGATTGCGGCGGCAAGAGCGAATTATTAAAGAATTACGACAGGATTTAGTTGTTGCCGCTGGAACGACCGTTAACGATGGTGCAGAACAGCGTTACGTACATGTGAAGCGCCGGGGTCTAGGGGCGCAATTGGAGACCGGATATGAGCATCGAATTTCTGCCGCCCGAAGTCGATGAGCTGACGCCGCGCATCGCCGTGATCGGCGTGGGCGGGGCTGGCGGCAATGCCATCGCCAACATGATGCGCGCCGACGTGCAGGGCGTCGATTTCCTCGTCGCCAACACGGATTCGCAGGCGCTGAAGCAATCGACCGCGAGCCATAAGATCCAGCTCGGCGCGAAGATCACGCAAGGCTTGGGCGCTGGCAGCCGCCCCGAAATCGGGCGTGCGGCGGCCGAGGAGACGATCGAGCAAGTCACCAAGATGCTCGAGGGCGCGCACATGTGCTTCATCGCGGCCGGCATGGGCGGCGGCACCGGCACAGGTGCCGCTCCGGTCATCGCCAAGGCGGCGCGTGACATGGGCATCCTGACCGTCGGCGTCGTGACCAAGCCGTTCGCGTTCGAAGGCAACCGCCGCGCCAAGAGCGCCGATGCCGGGATCGAGGAACTGCAGAAGTATGTCGATACGCTGATCGTCATCCCCAACCAGAACCTCTTCCTGGTCGCCAATGCGAACACGACCTTCAAGGAAGCGTTCCAGATGGCCGACGAAGTCCTGCAGCAGGGCGTGCGCGGGATCACCGATCTGATGGTCATGCCCGGCCTGATCAACCTCGACTTTGCCGACGTCCGTTCGGTGATGCAGGAAATGGGCAAGGCGATGATGGGCACCGGCGAAGCATCGGGCGACAATCGCGCGATCGAGGCGGCGTCGAAGGCGATCGCCAACCCGCTGCTCGACGGCGTCAGCATGAAGGGCGCCAAGGGCGTTATCGTGTCGATCACCGGCGGTGACGACATGCGCCTGCTCGAAGTGGACGAAGCCGCGAACCATATCCGCGAGCTGGTCGACGAAGACGCCAACATCATCTGGGGGTCGGCGTTCAACCCCGATCTCGAAGGCAAGATCCGCGTCTCGGTCGTCGCGACCGGTATCGAGGCGGAAGCGCGCCCCGTTGCCGCTGCTGCGCCGGCGTCGCGGGCGTTCAGCTTCTCGGCCCCGAAGAAGAACGAAGACGCAGCTCCGGCCGCGCCAGAAGCCACGCCCGAACCGCTCCACGCTGCCGAGGATGTCGCGTCCGAGCCGACCGCGAGCGATACCGACGAACTGGTGCTTGGTAGCGAGACGGTCGTAGCCGAGCCAATCGTCGTTGCCGCTCCGGAGCAGCCGATGGAGGCAGCAGCACCCGCCGCCGATGACACGCCGAGCGAAGCACCGACGCGTCGCCGCTGGCTTTCGCCCGGTGCGGCACCCGTCGCAGAACCCGCGGCCGAGGTTCCGGCGGAACCGGTCGCCCCGGCACCCCGCGTCAAGCTGGGCGGAACCTTGTTCGAACGGATGTCGAGCGTTTCGCGCGGCGCTGCGCGCGACGAGGATCCGGCACCCGACAAGGATCCGCTCGATATCCCGCGCTTCCTGCATCGCCAGAACAACCAATAAAAGAACGCTCGGGCGGCACGTCGGTGGTCCCGACGTGTCGCCTGTCGCCCCTGTGTTTCGTTTTGCCGCAGCGCAGCCGCATGCCGCATTGCTGCTCGCACCGTCAACGCGTCTAGGAAACAGGATGCGCACTCCCCGTCTTGCTGGTTCGATCCTTGCGTTGTCGGTTTGTGGCGCGGCCGCGCACGCGCAGACGACGTATCCGTCGCCCTATCCGACGGCACCTTCGCCTTATGGTGCGCCGGTTACTGTCCAGCCACTGTCCGACGCCGATTTGCTGGCCAGCGAACTGCGCCTGCTGGCGGTCGATCCGCAAAATCTCCAGGCATTGATACGGGCGGGCGAGCTCGCGTTGAAGCTCGACGACGATACGGGCGCAGCAGCATTTTTTGCGCGTGCCGGGCGGATCGATCCGCGGAATGCGCGGGTGAAGGCGGGGGAGGGCAGCCTGCTCGTTGCGGCGGAGCGGCCGGGCGACGCCTTACGGCATTTCGCCGAGGCGCAGGCGCTGGGAGCCGATCCGCGCAGTTTCGCGGCGGACCGTGGCCTCGCCTACGATCTGGTCGGGGAGCAGGAGCGGGCACAGCGCGATTATCGGCTGGCGTTGAAGGCCGGGCCGAATGACGAAACCCAGCGGCGCTACGCCTTGTCGCTCGGCATTTCGGGCAAACGCGAACTCGCACTGGCGCAAATCGACCCTTTGCTTCGACGCAGTGACCGCGGCGCATGGCGCACGCGCGCGTTCATTCTCGCGATGGCGGGCGATAAAGCGGGTGCGGAGAAGATCGCCACAAGCATGATGCCGACCGGCATGGCGGGGGGGCTGCAGCCGTTCTTCGAGATTTTGCCGACGCTTCGGCCGGCCGACCGCGCCTTTGCGGTGCATTTCGGCGAGGTGCGCGCCAATCCCGAGCGGATGGCGGATGCGCGGCTCGTTCCGCCATTGGCAGCGCTCGGTCCCGATCCGACCGCGCCGGTCGTGGCCGCCACCGCCACGCGCCCGCTGGTCGTCGTCGATGCCCGCGAGGAACGGCGGCGGGCAAAAGCGGCACGCAAAGCGAGCCGGGCACGCGGGGGCGAGCAAATGGCCGCGCTTACGCCGCCGCCGCCGCTGCCTTTGCCCGCTCCGCCGCCGTACACCGGGCGATCGGTGGCGTCGGCGCCGCCTGCTGATGCGTATCGACCGGTCGGGCCAGCACCCGTGGTACTGGCGTCGAACGCGGTGCGTGTGCCGGCGGTGACGCCAGCGCCGCCGCCGGCTGCGCCGGTCGCGACCTTTGTCCAGCGTGGTGCTCCGGTCGCCGGGCGCGATGCCGCTGCGCGGGCGGTCGTCGTTGCAAACGCGCCGACAGTCGCGCGGACATCTCCGGTGATTGCAGCGCCGCCGATTATCGCGCCGATGGCGACGACGCCACCCCCTGCGCCGTCCGTCATGGTGACGTCCGCTCCGGTCCCAGCGCCAATTGTGGTGACGCCCGCCGCGGTCCCGACGCCGGTCGCGCCGGAACCGGTCGCGGCAGCACCGTTTGCAACGACGACCGTCGATGCTGCGCCGGTGAACCCCACGCCGACGAGCGTGCCGCTTCAGCCTCAGACGGTGCCGACGCAGGTGCCCGCGCAAACGCCGGTGGTGGCGACCCCGCCGCCGTCCCCCACCCCGGTACGCAGCGAGGAATCGATCCTCGCGGCGATCATCGCCGATATCAAAGTACCCGGCGGCGAGCTTGCCGCCGAGCCCGAGCCGGTCCCGGAGCCTGCGCCGACGCCCGTGAAGCGCATTGTCGCAGCCAAGCCCGTCCTTCCCGAAAAGCCACCGGTCGATCAGGTGGCGCTCGACAAAAAGGCCGCCGATAAGAAGGCGGCCGACAAAAAGGGGGCGGACAAGAAGGCGCTGGCCGACAAGAAAGCTGCCGAGGCCAAGAAGCTCGCCGATGCTAAAAAGGCGGCTGAAGAGAAAAAGAAGAAGGATCCGAAGGTCCTCGAACCGTCGCGCTTCTGGGTGCAGGTGTCGGGCGGCGCAAACGAGAACGACCTGCCCAAGCAATGGGCGAAGGTGCGCACCAAATCCAAGGCGTTCGGCAGCAAGGGCGGCTGGACCACGCCGCTGCGCGCGACCAATCGCATCCTGACCGGACCGTTCAAGACCGAGAGCGAGGCGCAAAGCTTCGTCAACACCATCGCCAAGGACGGCGCGTCCGGCTTCGTGTTCGTCAGCGATGCCGGGCAGAAGATCACGAAATTGGCGGGCAAGTGACGGGACCAACATCATAGTGACGAACCTCGCGCCCTGGGCATCGCACCCGGAGCGCTCCCGCGGCCGCCTTCACGAAGAACAAAAGGGGGGCGAATTCGATGCCGCCCGCGGCCCGCGCGACGCTTTTCAGCGCGACCGCGACCGGATCATCCATTCGATCAGCTTCCGCCGCTTGCGCCACAAGACGCAGGTGTTCATGGCGCCCGATGGCGACCATTTCCGCGTCCGACTGACGCACAGCCTTGAGGTCGCGCAGATTGCGCGGACCGTCGCGCGCGTGCTCGGGCTGAACGAGGATCTTACCGAGGCGCTCTCGCTCGCGCACGATATTGGTCACCCGCCGTTCGGCCATGCCGGGGAGGATGCGCTGCAGGCCGCGTTGGCGGGGCAGGGTGGGTTCGATCACAATGGCAACACGCTGCGCGCGCTGATGACGATCGACAGCCCGTATCCGCGCTGGAACGGGCTCAATCTGACGTGGGAGACGCTGGAGGGGCTGGCCAAGCATAATGGCCCGATCGTCGCGCCGGGCTGGGCGCTGGCGGAGTGCGATGCCGCCTTTGCTCTCGACCTGACGCAATGGTCGAGCTTGGAGGCGCAGGTCGCGGCGATCGCCGACGACATTGCCTATGACAATCACGACATTGACGATGGCCTGCGCGCCGGGTTGCTAACGTTGGAGCAGTTGCTGGAGGTGCCGGTCGTTGCGCGCGGGTGGGATGCGGTGCGCAAACGCTTCCCTGATGTTCCGGCGGCGCGGTTGGTGAGCGAATTGGTCCGCTCGCAAATTGGGGCGATGGTCCGTGATCTGCTCAGCGAGACGCGCGTGCGGCTGAGCGACATCGGCGATATCGCCGACGTTCGTGCCGCCGGGCGATGCCTGGTCGGCTTCTCGCCCGAAATGCGCGAGGATGAGCGCGTGCTGAAGCGCTTCATGTATGCCAATCTCTACCACCACCCGCGCCAGTTAGAGGCGGCGCGGGCGGCAGAAGGGATCGTGGCGGGGCTGTTCGCCGCATATTCAGCGGACCCCGCGCTGATGCCGGGCGACTGGCCCGAGCGATTGCCCGCGGAAGCGCCGTGGCGGAGCCGCCACATCGCCGACTTCATTGCCGGGATGACCGATCGGTACGCCGTCGCGCGCTATCGCGAAGCGGTCGGCCCGATCGATCTGCCCGAGGGGTTTTAACGCGCGGTCTGGTCCCCGTTCCGTTCGCGCTGAGTTTGTCGAAGCACCGCTCGCCGCGGCCCGGTCGGCGCAACGGGAGAGCAGCCCTTCGACAGGCTCAGGGCGAATGGACGAGATCGCAGCTTAGCGCGACGCGACTTGGGTGGTGGTCAGTTTCGCCTGGGCATTGGCCATTGTAAAATCGACCGGGACGCCGCCGGACACGCCGACAACGCGGTTGCCACGCACGCGCAGCTTGAACGCGCCGCCGCGGGTGAGGCTGCGGCCGCTGATCAGGACATGATCGCCTTTGTTGACGGTGCTGTATTCATAGGTCTCGCCGTCGCGCGTGAAGATGCGGGTCGCGTCCTTCGCCATCGCCGGGGCGACGGTTGCGGCGAGCAAGGCAGTGGCGGCAATGAAGGTCTTGAACATGATCGTCCCTTTCGTGTGAATTCGAAAAGCCGATCTCGCACCCCCTCCCGAGCGCTGCTGTTGAGGCGATCATATTGCACTGCAGCATATGACCAAGCGCAAAGAGCGCACGACCAGTTGCAGGAAACGAACGACGGAATGCCGAGCCGGGCACAATCTTGCGACACTTGCGGCGCATAACGCTGACCAGCCTATCGTATCGGGCGCTTCGTCAGGATGGTTTCGATGAGCAAAGCCAGCATCGCCCTCAACCGCTTCGGTCTCGGCGCGCGCGCCGATCAGCCGGTGCCATCCGATCCGGTCGGCTGGCTGACTGGCCAATTCGCCAAATATGACCCCAAACCGGACGCGATCGCCAACGCGCCGACCAGCGCAGGCGTATCTGCCGAGCTTGCCGATTATTTCCGGCAGCAGCGCGCCCTGCGGGCAGAGGCGGGTGGGCGTCCGGGGCGGCCTGCCCGAGCGATGACGGACGCGCCGATGCAGATGGCCGCCCCCGGAATGCAGACTGCGCCCGCGATGGCGGGACCCACCGCGCCCGTCCAGAGCGACGCGATAAAGCAGGCGCGTCAGTTCGCGCAACGCAGCGGGCGGAACGATTATGCCGGCGCCGTTGGTGCGCGGGCGACCAATGCGCTGATCACGGACACGCCCTTCGTCGAGCGGCTGGTGCATTTCTGGGCGAACCATTTCGCGGTCTCGGCGGACAAATTGCAGGTGATCGGCCTGTCGGGCACAATGGAGTTCGAGGCGATCCGGCCGCACGTGCTGGGCCGCTTCCGCGACATGCTGAGTGCGGTGGAGCGGCACCCGGCGATGCTGCTGTATCTCGATCAGGCGGTTTCGGTCGGACCGAATTCGCCGCTCGGATCGCGGATCGCGCTGCGTGGCAATCGCAAGGTCGGGCTGAACGAGAACCTCGCGCGCGAAATCCTCGAGCTCCACACGCTCGGCGTGCGCACCGGTTATAGCCAGGGCGACGTCACCGAATTCGCGCGGGCGATGACGGGCTGGACGGTCGCCGGGATCGGGCAGGGGCCGGGCGCGCGCGCCGCGGGCACCGACGGTGTGCCCGGCGATTTCGTGTTTGCGGCCCCCTTGCACGAGCCTGGCGACAGGATGGTGATGGGCCGAAGCTACCCCGCGGGCGGGGTCAAGCAGGCGCAGGCGGTGCTGGACGACGTGGCCGCGGCCCCCGCGACGGCCACGCATATCGCAACCAAGCTCGCGCGGCATTTTGCGGGCGATACGCCGCCCCCGGCGATGGTGGCGCGGTTGCAGGCGGCGTTCCTGACCTCTGGCGGAGATTTGCCGACGGTCTACCGTGCGCTGATTGCCTCGCCCGAGGCGTGGGTCGAACAACCGTTGAAGTTCAAGACGCCGTGGGAGTGGACGATCTCGGCATTGCGGGGGTTGAACGTCAAGACCGCCGATCCGCTGGTGATGACCGGTTTGATGACGCAATTGGGTCAGCCGGTATGGCGCCCCGGTCAGCCCGTGGGATATGACGATATCGCGGAAAGCTGGGCCGGGCCGGATGCGGTATTGCGGCGGGTCGAGGCGGCGGAACGCTTTGCCGCGCGCGCGACCAATGTCGATGCGCGCGCGCTCGCGCCGAAGCTGTTTCCCGGCGCGGTTAGCCCCGCCACCGCGACCGCGATCGCCAATTGCGAAAGCCCGGCGCAGGGCCTTGCCCTGCTACTGGTCGCGCCTGAATTCCTGCGGAGATAAGATCATGTACCCCCCAGTCTTTGACCGTCGATCCTTTATCGGGGCCGGTGCCGCTGGCGCGCTGACCCTCGCGCTCGCCCCCCGCATGGCGTTTGCCAAGGCGGACACCGACAGGCGCTTCATCTTCGTCATCCAGCGCGGTGCCGCCGACGGGATGGGGATCGTCGCACCGGTCGGCGATCCGGCATTTGCGGCTGCGCGCGGCATGCTGGCGGAGGATTTTGTCGGGGCCGCGCGGCTCGACGGGATGTTCGCGTTGCATCCGGCGATGCCGACGCTGCGCGCATTGTACGGCCAGAAGCAGGCATTGTTCGCGCACGCCGTCGCCTCGCCGTATCGCGACCGCTCGCATTTCGACGGGCAGAACGTGCTCGAGAGCGGTGGCACCAGCGCGTATCAGGAGAAAGACGGCTGGCTCAATCGCTTGCTCGGCGTGCTGCCGCCGACCCAAGCCAAGGCGATCGCGGTATCGGCGACCGTCCCGCTCGCCCTGCGCGGCAAGCATGATGTGTCGTCCTACGCGCCGTCGAACTTGCCGCGAGCCTCGGACGATCTGCTCCAGCGCGTGGCGATGCTGTATCAGGGCGACAGCCAGCTCCACGCGCTATGGAGCGAGGCGATGAACACGCGCGCGCTGACCGGTGATCTGGCGGCGGGCGGGGGTGCCAATGCGGCGGCGACCGGTGCTCTTGCGGCGAAGCTGATGGTGC
Organism: Sphingomonas sp. HMP6; assembly: GCF_013374095.1. NCBI lineage: Bacteria > Pseudomonadati > Pseudomonadota > Alphaproteobacteria > Sphingomonadales > Sphingomonadaceae > Sphingomonas > Sphingomonas sp. HMP6. The sequence goes on from NZ_AP022672.1 coordinate 97,871, forward strand.
CCGCCAACGGCGCGCGGATCGCGATGATCGAAACGGGCGGGTGGGACACGCACACCGGGCAGCGCCAGCGGCTCGGTGCGCAGCTGAAGGGCCTCGACGCGATGATCGGCGCTTTGCAGACCGGCCTCGGCCCGTTGTGGAGCGACACGATGGTGCTGGTCGCGACCGAATTCGGGCGGACCGTCGCGGTCAACGGCACCGGCGGGACCGACCACGGCACGGGCAGTTCGGCGATGCTGTTGGGCGGCGCGGTGCGCGGCGGGCGGGTGCTGGCCGACTGGCCGGGGCTGTCGCAGGCGGCGCTGTTCGAGGGTCGTGACCTGCGCCCGACGATGCAGCTCGACGCGTTCATCGGCGGCGCGGTGGCGGGGCATTTCCGCGTCGAGCCAGCGCGCGCGATGGCAGCGCTGTTCCCGGCTAGTCGCGGGACGAAGGCGGTTTCGGGACTGGTGTGAGGGCCGGGCGCAATCGCGGAAGTTTAGGCTAAGGTTAGGCGTAAACGCAGTGTCGCGCGGTCCGCCCGGCAGCGCGGGCGGGAAGAGGGAAATGCCGGACGATCGAAACAGCGAGGGCACGCTGACGGGTTTTGCCGGAGTAGGACAGCCCGCCCGCGCCGCAATTACGGATTGGCGATCCGCGTCGGCGGGCGCTTGCCGAGTTCGATCAACAAGCTTGTCAGCAGATAGAGCCGCGGCGTCAGCGTCTGCAAATCGAGAAATTCGTCTTCGGTATGCGAACCGGCACCGACCGGGCCGAGGCCGTCGAGCGCTGGCACGCCCTTGGCATAGGCCAGCGCCGATTCGGATGCGCCACCATTTCCGCCGCCGAGCGTGACGCCGCCGATCCGCGCGTAAATTTTCTTCGCGGTCGCTGCCAGCGCTTCGGTCGCGGGGTTGATCGGCAGCGGCGGGAAGGCGACTTCGCGGGTCACGGTTACCTTGGTATCGGGGATGATCGTGTTGGTCGCGTTGCGGCGGAACAGCGCCTCGGTCTCGTCGGCTTGGCGAGTCTCGCGGACGCGGACACTGAAGGTCGCCGAGGCATCCTCGGGGATGATGTTGTTGCGCGATCCGGCGCTCAGCAGCGTCAGGTTGGAGGTCAAGCCGTCGCCCTTGTTGGGGAGGGTGCTGGCGAGGTCGATCTGGTGGATCAACTCGACCGCGGCGTTGCGGCCCATTTGCGGCGCGACCCCGGCGTGTGACGGGCGGCCCTTCACGTCGATGCGAAAGACGTTGCTGCCCTTGCGCCAGACCGTCAGCACATCGGGCACGTCGCCGGGCTCCAAGTTCAGCTCGACATCGGCGTCGGCGAGCAGCCGGTCGATCAGCGCGCGCGTGCCGGGGGAGCCGCGTTCCTCCGATGTTTCGATCAGGAAAGTGATCGACGCGAAATCGGTCTGCTTGAGCGTCTTCAGCAGGCGCAGCGCCGTGATCCCCTCGACCACGCCGCCTTTCTCGTCGATCACGCCGGGGCCGTAGGCGCGGTTGCCCTCGATCCGGAACGGCCGCTTGGCGACGGTGCCGGGGCCGAACACCGTGTCGGTATGCGCGATCATCAGGATGCGGCCCTTTCCGGTGCCCTTCAATGTCGCGACGACATTGTCCGGGAGCGTCGCGAGTTCCGCTGGGAGCAGTTCGACGCTCATGCCAAGCGCGCGCAGTTCGGCGGCGACCAGTTCGGACGCCTTCTGCCCGCCGACCTTGTCGCCGGTGCCCGAATCGATGTTGACCAATGTTTCGAGCAGCTTGAGTTGATCGGCGCGGGCTGCGGTTGCGGCTTTCAGCACCGGGTCGGCAGGCGCGGCGAGGGCTGGGGCCGCGCACAACGCGGCAATGGGCAGAAGGAAGGCGGCGCGGCGCATATTTGGTTTCCCCGGATCGTCTGAGACGAGGAGAGAATGCGTCGGACACTCTGTCAAGCGGAATGGCCCTTTGCCGAGGGCCTTTGCGCCTACCGACGTCGCGTCAGGAGTTCCGGCAGGGAGAGGTTCTGGATCGCGTACTTCTGCCAATCCCTATAATCGAAATGCCACCATTCCTCCGGATAGACGGTGAAGCCCTGCCGCTCCATCTCGCGCCGCACTAGGTCGCGGTGCCACCGCTGGCGGGTGGTCCCGCCCGGATAGTCGGCATAGGCACGCACGCTCATCTCGTCATAGCGGCTGGGCATTTCGACGGGCTTGCCATCGGCGAGTCGATAGAGCGTCAAATCGACCGCGGCGCCGCGATTGTGGCGTGAACCCTTCGCCGGATCGGCGACAAAGACGTGGCTGCTGTCGGGCGTTACGTCCCAAAAGATGCGGGTCACGTACCATGGGCGATAGCCGTCGTGGATCAGCAGCCCGTAGCCGAACGGACGCAGTGCGGAGGCGACGCGGGCGAGCGCCTCTGCGGCAGGCCGTTGCAGGAAGGCTCCGGATTTTTCGTAAAGCGGCACGCCGACGAAATTGTTTGTTTTCGCGTACTGGATGTCGAGGCGAACATTGGGGACGATCTTTTCGAGATTGCGCAGTTCCTCGGCACGCTCGGGCGGTGCTTCGGCAGGCGGGGTTATAGCGCGCGCGCGGGCGCGGATCGCGGTAATATCGCTGCGGCCCCCGGTGCGGATCTGCGCCTCTACTTCTCCGCCATAGTCGCGACGCTGGAAGCTGGTTCCATCCACGATCACCGCCGTGACCGCGCCGTGGCGGCGTACGAAGGTTAAGCTTCGATCACGGCTATCCCGCGAAATGACGAAGGATTTTCCCGAGCGGCGCACGGGTTCCAGCTGAAACCCGCCGCCGTTGAGATAAAGCGTGCCGTCACGCTCCCGCACGTCGAGAGGTGTCGACCCGCCGTCATAAGTCCCAACGAGCGCGGCAACAGGGCGAGCCGGAGGGGGCGGGACTTGGGCTCCCGCGGTAGCGCCAGCAAGGGCAAGGCAGGCGGTGGCGACGGCCCCCAGAATACGTCCGATCATCCCTACCCCTACGGCTCGCCATGTTGCACCGCGTCGGTCGCTGCGAGCTATTTGCCCGCCGAGTGCAACAACGCGAGCTTCACAGCCGAGCCGTCAAGCCATGCTACGTCGCGCGTCTATCGCGGCGATGGAGCCGACGGGGCGCTCAGTGCCGATGACGTGTTGACCCAACCTACGCTAATCGGGCCGACTGAAGGCGGCGGATCACGCGGATCTGGAAAGTTTATTCTGAGGTTTTCGAGGCGGACACGCTGTAGCGACCAGGATTTTATGGCATCCCCGGCGCTATTCTTGGCTGGATGAAACACAGCCCGATTGGTAACTTCAGTACAGGTCGCACGATCGATCTTGCCCGACCCGGAGCTGCCGACCACCCGACAATCGGCGACACGACCCTCAGCGTCGACCGCCAGCAACAGGCTCACGACGTTTAGGGTGCCGTCATAACTTGGGTCTGCCGGACGTTCCCAATAGTCCAACCCCAACTTCCCGGTCGCCAGGACCGCGACTTGCGCCACCGATGCGTCATCGATCCCCCAGGCTTGCCGTAGATTGGTGCGGCAGGTGTCGGAGGCTTTCAACGCATCGGCAAACCCGTCCGAAGTGAACGCGACAAGCTGCCCGTTTTTGGTCTCCAGCGTGATCGGCGCATCAGATGTCATAGTGGCGAGTTTCGACGCCGGGATCAGGACACGCGTCACGCGCCCATCGCTCTTGCCAACCGTGACTTGCGAAAGCGCAACGGCGGCTTCACCGCTAACCACATCGGGAGCAATCGCCACCGTCGTGCGGGCATCGCGCGATCCGAACTGCCGCGCCATAACGCAGCGCGAGTCGGTCGTGGTGACGCGCCACTGCCCGGTTGGGGTAAGCACCTCGGGCTGCGCGAGCGCGGGGGCAGCCAGCAGGCTGACGATCGCGGTCGAGAAGGCAAGTCCCGTCATGCGATTTCTCCAATAAGATCTGCGCAGTACAGAATCAAAGCGTCTCATAATTTTAGATCGGTGACAACACCTGCGATTTGAGTGTTTGGACATCGTCCGCTAAGGCCCGCGCTCGCTTAACACGACCGGACCAATCATGACCCTTTACACCCGTTTCGCCGCGCATCTCGATGCGGCGCTCGATGCGCTTGTTGCCGCGGGCGATTTGCCGGCCGACCTCAACCGCGCGAATATCACGGTCGAGCCGCCGCGTGACGTCACGCATGGTGATCTGGCGACCAATGCCGCGATGGTGCTGGCCAAGCCTGCGGGCACCAATCCGCGCGTGCTGGCGGAGAAGATCGCGGCGGCGCTGGAGGGACTCGACGAGGTGGCGAGCGTTTCGGTGGCGGGGCCGGGGTTCATCAATTTGTTTCTGACCGACGACACCTGGCGCGCCGAGCTCTCCGCGATCCGCGATGCTGGCGACGATTATGGCCGCTCGACGCAGGGCAAGGGCACCACCGTCAATATCGAATATGTCTCAGCCAATCCGACGGGGCCGATGCATATGGGTCACTGCCGTGGTGCGGTGGTCGGCGATGCGCTGGCGGCGTTGCTGGAATTTGCCGGGCACAAGGTGATCCGCGAATATTATGTCAACGATGCCGGCGGGCAGGTCGATACGCTCGCACGATCGGTGCATCTGCGGTATCGCGAGGCGCTGGGCGAGACGGTGGAAATCCCCGAGGGGCTGTATCCGGGCGATTACCTCGTCCCGGTCGGTCAAGCGCTCGCCGCCGAATTCGGTGACCGCTATGCCGACGCACCCGAAAGCGAATGGCTGGTGCTGTTCCGCACCCGCGCGGTCGCGGCGATGCTGGTGCTGATCAAGGAAGATCTGGCGCTGCTCGGCATCCACCACGATCTGTTCTCATCCGAGGCGGAATTGCAGGCGGCGGGCAAGCCCGAGGCGGCCGAGCATGATCTGCGCGCGCGGGGGCTGATCTACGACGGCTTGCTCGAGGCACCCAAGGGGCAGGAGCTGGAAGATTGGGAGCCGGTCGTCCTGCCGCTGTTCCGCTCGACCCAGTTTGGCGATGACCAGGACCGGCCGATCAAGAAATCGAACGGACAATGGACTTATTTCGGGGCCGATCTGGCGTACCATTATCAGAAGGCGCAGACCGCCGATGCGCTGATCGACATCTGGGGTGCCGATCATGCCGGGACGGTCAAGCGGATCGTCGCGGCGGTGGCGGCGCTGACCGGGGGGAAGACGCGCTTCGACGTGAAGCTCGTGCAGATGGTGCGGCTGATGCGCAATGGCGAGCCGATCAAGATGTCCAAGCGCGCGGGCAATTTCGTGACGCTGGCCGATGTTGTGCGCGAAGTGGGCAAGGATGTCGTGCGCTTCACGATGCTGACGCGCAAATCCGATGCGCAGATGGATTTCGATTTCGCCAAGGTGGTGGAGGCGTCGAAAGACAATCCGGTGTTCTACGTCAATTATGCGCACGCGCGGGTCGCGTCGTTGCATCGGCGCGCGGCGGAGGCGGGAATCGTCTGTGACGCGGTCGATCTGTCCCAGCTTGATACGGAGGATTTGGCGCTGGTGAAGCTGGCGGCACAGTTCCCGCGCATCGTCGATACTGCTGCTGCGGCGCGCGAGCCGCACCGAATTGCCTTTTATCTCTATGACTTGGCGGCATCGCTCCACGCCTTGTGGAACGTCGGCAACGATCGCCCCGACCGGCGATTCCTGCTGCCAGACAACCCTGCGATGACCTGTGCACGGCTGTTCTTGGCGGATGCGCTCGCGCAGATTATCCGTAATGGATTGAGCATCATGGGCGTGGAAGCTGCCCAGGAGATGAAGTGATGTCGACCGGCGAGTATGAAATGCGCGATGAAGATCGCCTCCCCTGGCTGGAAACGGTCGAGGACGATTATGACGACGGCCCGTCAGTTGTGCGGGTCGTATTGCTCGTCCTGCTCGCATTGGCGATCGTGGCGGCGGCGATCTTCGGCTATCAATATTTCAAGAAGCACCAGGGCGTTGACGGCAATGGCGCGCTGATCACCGCGCAGGACGGCGATTACAAGGTCAAGCCCGATGACCCCGGCGGCATGAAGGTCGAAGGCGAGGGCGATACCGCAATCGCGACGAGCGACGGTGCCGGGATGAGCAATGCGGCGATCGACATGAAGGCCGCGCCGGAAGCGCCGGTCGCGGGCAAGAAGGTTGCCCCGGCGAAGGTCGATGTTGGCGCCAGCAAGGTGATCGCGGCGATCCCGTCGGCGGCTGCGGCGGCATCGGGCGGTGCGCTGGTGCAATTGGGGTCGTTCGGCAGCGAGAGCGAAGCCAATGCGACCTGGGCGACGATTTCGAAGAAGTTCGCCTATCTCGCGCCGATGGGCAAATCGGTACAGGCGGCGCAGGTCAACGGCCAGACGGTGTATCGGCTGCGCGTGAACGCCGGTGGCGCGGGTGCGGCGACGAGCCTGTGCGCGAAGCTCGCGGCGGCCGGGCAGGCGTGCTTCGTGCCGCGGAGCTGAACCAGGTGGGGATGACAGCGATCCGCGTCGCATTGTAAGCCGCGCGCATGAAGCCCGTCATCTTCGGCCTGTCCGGCCTGACCCTCACCCCCGATGAGACCGCGTTCTTCGCCGCGGTCGAGCCGGCGGGCTATATCCTGTTCAAACGCAATATCGACACGCGTGCGCAAGTGCGCGCGCTGACCGACAGCCTGCGCGCGCTGTCGGGGCGCGACGATGTGCCGATCCTGATCGATCAGGAGGGCGGTCGCGTCGCGCGGATGGGGCCGCCGGAATGGCCCGCTTTTCCGGCTGGCCCGGCGTTTGACGCGCTTTACGACCTCGCGCCGATGTCGGCGATCGAGGCGGCGCGCGCCAATGCCGAAGCGATTGCGCTGATGCTGAGCGAGGTCGGGATCAACGTCGATTGCATGCCTTTGCTCGACGTGGCGCAGCCCGACACGACCGAGGCGGTGTCGATCCGCACGCTCGGCTCCGAACCGCTCCGCGTCGCGGCGATGGGTCGCGCGATCGTCGATGGGCTGCGCCGTGGCGGCGTGGTCGGCGTGGTCAAGCACATGCCGGGGCATGGGCGGGCGAAAGTGGACACGCATTATCATCTGCCGACGGTGACGGCCTCCGACGAAGAGCTCGAAATCGACCTGCGGCCCTTCGCCAGCCTGAAGGACGCGCCGATGGGGATGACCTCGCACATCGTGTTCGAGGCGTGGGACAGGGACCGGCCCGCGACGCTGTCTCGGCAAGTGATCGAGCAGATCATCCGCCAGCGGATCGGCTTTGACGGGCTGTTGATGACCGACGATATCGACATGAAGGCGCTGTCGGGCAGCGCGGGTGACAAGGCCGCGGGCGCGATCGAAGCTGGATGTGATCTGGTGCTCGATTGCTGGGGGCGGATGGACGAGATGGTCGACATTGCCGGGCGGCTGGACGAGATGTCGGCGGTGTCGCGTGCGCGGCTGGAACGGGCGATGGCGACAGTCGCAGGGGCACATGCCGGAGGCGACATCGCGGCGCTGATCGCCAAGCGGGACGCGTTGCTGGCGCTCGCGTAATCCTCCCCGGCACGGGGAGGGGGACCGTAAGCATTTAGCGAACGGTGGAGGGGGCGTGCCGCAGGCGGAGCGCTCGTGGCGAGCCCCCTCCACCATTCGCGTAAAGAACGCGAATGGTCCCCCTCCCCGTGCGGGGGAGGATTTGCTAGCGTTGCACTATGGACCCCGAAACCCTCACGATCGATCTCGATGGCTGGGAAGGGCCGCTCGATCTGCTGCTGGCGCTGGCGCGGAGCCAGAAGGTCGATCTCAAGGCGATTTCGATCCTGGCGTTGGTCGATCAATATCTCCACTTCGTCGAACAGGCGCGCGCGATCAAGCTGGAGCTGGCGGCAGATTATCTGGTGATGGCGGCCTGGCTGGCGTACCTCAAATCGGGGCTGCTGCTGCCGCGCGATCCCGAAATCGAGCCCAGCCCCGAGGAATTGGCGCTGCGGCTGCAACTGCGGCTCGAACGGCTGAATGCGATGCGCGAGGCGGGTGCGCGGTTGATCGCGCGCGACCGGGTCGGGCGCGACGTGTTCCAGCGGGGCGCCCCGGAAGGGTTGCGGACGCAGCGCAAGGCGGTGTGGCACGCCGAGATCTATGATCTGATCGCGGCGTACGGCGTCATCACCGCGCGCACGCGGCCGGTGATGCATGTCGTCGCGCACCGCGCGGTTATGACGCTGGAGGCAGCATTGGAGCGGGTGTCGCGGCTGATCGGGACGGCGGTCGACTGGGACGTGATCGAACATTTCCTGCCAGAATCGGCGACGGGAGCCTTCCGCAAATCGGCGCTGGCGTCGAGCTTTGTCGCGGCGCTCGAACTGGCGCGGCAGGGCAAGCTTGAACTACGCCAAAAATCGCCCTTCGCGCCGCTGTATCTGCGCGCGCTGACATGACCGCACCCGACGCCATTACGCGCGCGGTCGAGGCGGTGCTGTTCGCCGCGACCGAACCGATGACAACCGATGCGATCCGGGCGCATCTGGGCGGCGCCGAGGTGCGCATGGCACTCGCGGCGTTACAGGCGCATTATGCCGGACGCGGGATCGAACTGGTCAAGCGCGGCGAGCGCTGGCATTTCCAGACTGCCGCGGACATGGCGCATTTGCTGCGGCGCGAGCATGAGGAAGCGCGCAAACTGAGCCGTGCGGGGATCGAGACGCTGGCGATCATCGCGTATCACGAACCCGCGACTCGTGCCGAAATCGAAGCGATTCGCGGCGTCGGCATCTCAAAGGGCACGCTGGACGTATTGATGGAAGCCGGGTGGATTCGTCCGGCCGGACGGCGCGAGGTGCCGGGGCGACCGTTGCTATATGCGACGACGCCCGCGTTTCTCGCGCATTTCGGACTTACGAGCAGGCGGGATCTGCCCGGGATCGACGATTTGCGGGCGGCGGGACTGCTCGATCCGGTCGATCTGGCGTTCGAGCGGACCGATTGGGACGTTGAACGCGTTGAGGAAGACGACGCAGAGGTGGAAACCTTCGACGAGACGCACTAGATGAAGCGCATATTAGGAGATCGATCATGGGTGGTTTTAGTCTCGTACACTGGCTGATCTTCGGCGGGATCGCGATCCTCGTCCTGGGTGGCGGCCGCTTTTCGAATATGATGGGCGACGTCGCCAAGGGCATCAAATCCTTCAAGAAGGGCATGGCCGAAGACGACGAGCCGAAACGTGAACCGAGTCGGATCGACGCCAAGGCGGCGGCGGAACCGGTGTTCGACCGCGACGGCAACCGTATCCGCGACACCGAAATCTGATCGCGGACAAGAGGCCGCCATGTTCGACGTCGCATCCTCCGAGGTGATCCTGCTGGGGGTCGTGGCCTTGCTTGTCATCCCGCCCAAGGATTTGCCGAAGGCGATGCGGGTTGCCGGGCATTGGGTTGGCAAGGTGCGCGGCGTCGCCACGCATTTCCGATCGGGCTTCGATACGATGCTGCGCGAATCCGAGCTGCAGGAAATGGAAAAGAAGTGGGCGGCGGAGAACGCGCGGATCATGCGTGAGCATCCGCCCGAGCCGGTGCAGATGCTCCCGATGGCAGGTCCGCCCGCGGATGCGCATGCACCGGACGATGTCGGCGATCCCGCGCCGGTGATGACCGAGCAGCCGGTGGTCGCTGCCGCGCCTGTGGAGGCCGAGGTCGAGGTGACGAAATCGGCGACCGGGGCGCACCAAGCGTGAACGCGCCGGTTGACGATCTCGAGGCGAGTCGCGCGCCGTTGCTCGATCATCTGATCGAACTTCGCAAACGCCTGTTTTTCTGCATCGTGTCGGTGTTCGTCACGCTGATCGGGACCTATTATTATTCGCGTGAGATCTTCACGGTGCTGGTCCACCCGCTGCTCGAGGCGGGGCAGAAGCGGATCGTGACGATCGGCGTGTTCGATGGCTTCTTCGTGCAGTTGAAGGTTGCCTTGTTTGCCGCGCTGATGATTTCGTTCCCGATCATCGCGAACCAGCTATGGGGCTTCGTGTCGCCCGGCCTGTATCGCAAAGAAAAGCGTGCGTTGCTGCCGTTTTTGTTCGCCACGCCGGTTTTGTTCACGGTCGGCGCGATGCTCGCGTATTTCGTCGCGATTCCGTCGGCTTTGAAATTTTTCCTCAGCTTTCAGGGAAGCCTTGGCGGAGTCGAGCAGGAGGCGCTGACCTCGGTCGCGAGCTATCTCGATTTCGTCATGCAATTCCTGTTCGCATTCGGCATCGCATTCCTGCTGCCGATCTTGCTTATGCTGGTGGAGCGTGCCGGCCTGGTGTCGCGCAAGCAACTTGTTGCGGGGCGGCGCTATGCGATCGTCGGATGTTTCGCGGTCGCGCTGGTGCTTGCGCCACCTGACGCAGGCTCGATGATCATGCTCGCGATCCCGCTGGTGGCGCTGTACGAACTCGCACTCATCGCGATCTGGTTCACCGAGCGCCGGCGCGTCATGGATGACCCGACCGATCTGGTCGAAGGCTGACGCGATAAGAGCCGCTCCCGGTTGCGGGAGCGGCTCTCGGTAGCGAGATGAACCTCGTCTTATTTCGCGCCGTCGGCCGTCTTTGCAACGGTGTCGCCAGCCGACTTCACATCCTTGCCGACACCTTCGACCGTGTTGCACGCCGCGATCAGCAGCGTTGCGGTGGCGAGGACAAGCGTGGTGATCTTGCGCATTGTATATCTCCAGGAAGGCGCGCTGACCGAAAGCAGGCCGCGTCGGCTATCCAATGCGCGACGCCGCGCTTCGTTCCGCACCGGAACCAAACGAGATGCAGCTGACGGAGCGGGAAAAAAATTGGACCCGGACGCGCCACCGAGGGGGGGAGGGGGCGGCGCGACCGGGTCCATGTCTTGGATAGCGAGAGCGGGGGGGCATAAATTCGCTATCCGAAGATGAAAACGGTCTGCGCGCCGCCGGGTTCCGGGAAAAAAACGATTTTTTGAAGAATCTTTTTTTTACGTTTCAAGTCAATCACGTCCGGTGACCGCAACGGAAATCTCGTACGCGCCGACCAATGGATCGTAGTGTAGCTTGGAGCGCAATTGCCGCGACAAGCCCTCAATCACGCGGCCATAGCGTTCCGCGATCAGCGTGCGCATCGCGTCGTCATCGATCAGGGCAGGTGAATTGACACGCAGGACGGCGCGCGCGTCGCTCTCGTCCGGCCCGACCGATATGCGGATTTGCGCAGCCGGATTTACCGTCATTGCCAACTCAACGATTTCGGTAATGATAAAAGCGATGGCGATCGCCACGTCCTGATTGACCAGATACGGTTGCACATCGATCGCGATGCCGATCGGTGAATCATCGGGCGCAGTCGCGCGAATGTTCGAGGCCAGTTCGCCCAGGACCGAGCGTAACGACAGACCGCGATTTTCCTCGAGCTCTGCAAAATGGTTGCGATGGACGACCGCGAGCGCATCGACGCGCCGCTGGATCGAGGCATAAGCATGGGTCGCCTCGACACTGCGGGCGGCGCGCGCGTGGAAATTGATGAGGCTGGAAATGACCTGCAGGTTGTTCTTTACGCGGTGATGGACTTCACGCGTCAATTTGGTCTGGCGGATCAGCCCTTCGGCAAGCCCGGCCTCATGCGCCGCGACCGTGCGGCTAATCGCGCGAAAGGTTTCGCCAAGATCGCGGATTTCTATCGCAGGCAGGCTGCGCATGGTTCCTGGATCGACCTCCTCGCCCGGCACAAAATGCGCTACGCTGGTCCGCAACTGCCGCAGCGGGCGGATCAACAGGCGATCTACGACGAACCAGCCGATACCGGCGGCCGCGGCCCACATTATGATCGGCAGGATCAGCGCGACCAGCACGGGCGAGGTGATCGGCAAGCTGCGCACGCGCGTCGTCAGCGTGATGTCGCCGATGCCGATCGGCATGCTGAGCGCGGCGCGGCGTTCCAGCGGGCCGCTCCGCGCAAGTTCTGTGAGCGACAGTACATCATCATCAAGCGTGAGGCGCGCTTCATAGGGTTGGGCATCGCCGCTTGGCTTCGCGGTTGCGGCAAGCACGGTAGCAGGAAAGAATGCCGCTGCGCGCGTCCGGCCGGTCGTGCTGGTCGTCGCCAACGTCAGGCCGCGCCCAGGGTGCAAGCGCGCGGCGATCGGCGAATCGGTTCGTGAGATCGCGGGGCTGAGCGCGACCGGCAGACGTTGACCACAAATCACCTGGCCACGAGCATCGGTGATGGAGAAGCGCGTGCCGGCGGGGGCCTGCGGTGCGAACACCCCTTGCGCGCGGGCGCAGCTCGGCGCGTCGGCAGGATCCGCCTCAAGCGCGTTGAGCGCTACGCGGAGCGCGGTCATATCGCCGACGAGTTCGATCGCGAGATTGCGCGCGCTCTCGGTGGCAGTGATGCGCATTTGTCCGCGGGTCGCGTCGTCCGCCATCGCGGCCGTGCGGAGCGTCGCGAAAAAAGCAATGATCGCAAGCGGCAACAACGCCGCGCTCAAGATCAGAAAGACTTTGGCACCCGTAGGAATGCTGCCGAAACGATCGGACAAGGCGCGAGCGGCGGGGGTATCGCCGACCAACTGATTCACCGGACGATCAGTCCAGCTTGCCGAGGAGATCCAGCATTTCGGGCGGAATCGCTTCTTCGACCGTGCGTTGATACACGGTTCGCAAGGCCGCGCCCATGTCGCGGTCCTTGCCCTGAGCCTTCGCGCCGGTGCCGACGGGCCGCGCCGTACCCGGCTTTTTCGAAGAATCGTCGCCCGAACGCAATGCCGTCCCCCTGGATATCCGGAATGCCGGATAGTGTTAATGTGCGACCGTAACAACCGTCATGTTGCCAAAGACGCGAAGCGTGTGCTTCGGTCTGAATGGTCGCGATTGAACATGAAACCAAATTGCGCTTCGTTGGTTCCACGTTCGATGCGAAATAAAGTTCCGATCGTTTCGGGGCTATAAACGCGTTGCATAAGCGGGGGGCCGCTTCCACAAGGTCCCTCAAATCATACCCAAGGGAGACCCCGACAGTCATGTCGCTAGGACAGCAGCTTGCCCCCCATCTTCCGTTCCTGCGCCGCTATGGTCGCGCACTGACTGGCAGCCAGACGCATGGCGACCGTTACGTACGCGCCACGCTCGAGGCGATCGTTGCGGCTCCCGAGGAATTTCCGCGCGACGTTGATCCCCGCCTGGGATTGTATCGCACGTTTCATGCGATCTGGAACTCGACCAATTATGACGAGACGCCAGAATCGATGAGCGCGAGCCTGGACGATGGGCAGGAATCGATTGCCCGGGCGCGGCTTGCGCGGATGACGCCGCTGTCGCGTCAGGCGCTGTTGCTGACCGCGATGGAGGGCTTCACGCCCGAGGACGCCGGTTATCTGATTGATGTCGAGGTCGCCGAGGTCGATTCGCTCGTTGCCGAGGCGCTGGCCGAAATCGAACAGCAAACGCGTGCGCGCGTGCTGATCATCGAGGACGAGCCGATCATTGCGATGGATATCGAGACGATCGTCCGCGACCTCGGGCATGAAGTGACCGGCGTCGCGGTAACGCGCGACGAAGCGGTCGCGCTGGCGATGGAGGATCGTCCCGGTCTCGTGCTCGCCGACATTCAGTTGGCCGACGACAGCTCGGGCATCGACGCGGTCAAGGACATCCTGGCCGAGTTCGAAGTGCCGGTGATCTTCATCACGGCATTCCCGGAGCGCCTGTTGACCGGCGAGCGTCCCGAGCCAACTTTCCTGATCACCAAGCCGTTCCAGCGTTCGACGGTCAAGGCCGCGATCGCGCAGGCATTGTTCTTCGACCAGGCGACCGTTCCCGCCGTTTGAGGGAACCCATTCGCGCCTCCGGGGTTAGGGTTCCATACGATACGGAATCACAACGACAATAGCCCGGGGGCGCTTATGGCAGACGAAGACCGCATTGAAGTTACCGCACAGGAAGCGCGCGGCGGCGTAACGCCGCATGTGACTCGCTATGTGCTCGGCATCTCGCTCATGCTGGTCGTGGTGATCTTTGCCGCGTTGCTGATATTCTTCCAGCGTTGAACGCCGACAGTGCCGGAATGTTGGACTTCGGCGTCCGGCATACCCATGTCCCTGACTATACCCAATTGCACCCCTTGCGAGACCGGAATTCATGAGCGACGCATTCGATCAAGACGAGGACGATGGCGCGCCCGAGATCGTCGAGCACGTTTCGCTGTCGGACCCCGAGTTCAAGGCGCAATTGGCGCAGGTGATCCCGCATCTTCGCGCGTTCGGTCGGTCGCTTTCAGGCAATCGCGATCTTGCTGACGATTTGGTGCAGGAAACGCTGATGAAGGCATGGGCGGCGCGTTTGCGCTTCCAGGCGGGCACCAACATGCGCGCGTGGACGTTCATCATCCTGCGCAACCTGTATCTGAGCCAGATGCGCCGCGCGCGTTTCAAGGGCGAGTGGGACGATCTGGTCGCGGACCGGATCCTTGCCGCACCCGCCAGCCAGGACAAGCATGTCGAGCTTGGCGATATGCAGCGCGCATTGCTGCATTTGCCGCAACCACAGCGCGAAGCGCTGATCCTGGTCGGTGCAGGCGGGTTCGCCTATGAAGAGGCGGCAGAAATCTGCGGTGTCGCGGTCGGCACGATCAAGAGCCGTGTGGCGCGCGGTCGTGTGGCGCTGGAAGCGGTAATGAACGATAATACGCTCGCATCGCGTCGCACCCACTCCAACGAGCCCGGCATGTCCGCGCTCGACACGATCATGGACGAAGTCGACGAACTCAGTCGAAATCGTTGATTACGAGCGGGCCGGCAAGATTTCGATCAGGTCGAGTTGCTGAATCAAGTCCGAGAATTGTTCGTAAGCCGTCAATTCGGTTGCGTATGCGGCGCGAAGCGTTGCCGACAAGACATCGGACGCCCGCGGGGCCGCCAAGACATAGTCGCAGGAACTGGCGGTCGGGACATAAGAGGCGCTGTACATTGACATGAAGCGATAACGGTCGAAGAGGCGGTTTGTTGCCTGTCTATTGTCCCGCTCTGGCCGAAGGCCGTTTTGTCCGGTGAAGAACACGGTTTCAGATCAACATGTTGTCGCCGCCGCAGCGCGTGCGAGACGCTTTGCGCCGTTCCTCGCGATGCTGCTCGATCGCGAACCGGCGATGGCCGCGATGTTCGCCGCGGGCGTGCTGCCTGACCTTTTAGATCTGTATTTGGAAATGCCCGATGCACCTCCGGCACAGCGCTTGCGGCTCGCACGACGGCGCCTTGCGCTGCGCGTCGCGATCGGCGATCTGGCAGGGTGCGACGACCTGACCGCGGTGACGCATGCACTGTCGGATTTCGCCGACCACGCGCTCGATACCGCGATCCGTGCCGCGATCGAGGAACGGACGCCGGGCGCGGAGCCGTGCGGCTTCACCGCGATCGCGCTTGGCAAGCAGGGCAGTCGCGAGCTCAATTATTCCTCCGACATCGATCCGATCCTGCTGTTCAACCCCGCCACCCTGCCATGCCGACCGCGCGAGGCGCCGGAGGACGCGGCGGTACGGATCGCCCGGCGTGTCGTCGAGATCCTGCAGACGCGCGATGGCGATGGCTATGTGCTGCGCGTCGATCTGCGGCTTCGCCCGTCGCCCGAGGTTACGCCGATCGCCTTGTCGGTCGATGCCGCGATTTCTTATTACGAGTCGCTCGCTTTGCCGTGGGAGCGCGCTGCCTTCATTCGCGCGCGAGCAGCGGCGGGCGACATCGCGCTTGGGGAGAGTTTCCTCGCGACCGTTGCGCCGTTTGTCTGGCGCTGTGCGCTCGATTTCGGCGCGATCGGCGAAATTCGCGGTATTTCGCGCCGCATTCGCGATCATTATGCGCAGGGGCAGGCATTTGGCCCGGGGTTCGATCTGAAACGCGGGCGCGGCGGCATTCGCGAAGTCGAATTCTTCACGCAGATTCACCAATTAATTCACGGCGGCCGCGATCCGGCACTGCGTGTGCCCGATACGCGCACCGCACTGGCGGCATTGGCGGCGGCGGGCTGGGTCGACGCGCAAGAGGCGGCGGCGCTCAGCGCGGCCTACACTCTGTACCGCACGATCGAGCACCGCGTGCAGATGATCGAGGATCGCCAGACCCACGCGCTGCCGAGCGGCGCTGCGCTCGATGCGGTCGCGTGCCTGCACGGGCTGGCGGACGGTGCGGCGCTGCTCGATCTGCTGCGCCCGCATGTCGTGGCGACTGCGCGCAGCTATGACGCGCTCGACCCGGACGAGGGCGACGCGTTGTCGTTCGATGCCGATCATCTCGCGGGTCAGCTCGCTGCCGCAGGGTTCGACACGAATGAAGTCGCCGCGCAGCGGATCGCGCAGTGGCGCGGCGGGGCCTATCCGGCGCTGCGCAGTGCAGCGGCGCGCGCGGCGTTGGAGGCGGTCTTGCCCGGCCTTATCACCGCGCTCGGGAGTTCGCCCGATCCGCAAGGAGCGATCGTTCGGCTCGACCGAATGCTCGCGCGGCTGACCAGCGCGGTCAATTTCTTCCGCTTGATCGAGGCTCGGCCAGCGCTTGGGCGCTTGCTTGGGCTGATCCTGAGCCATGCGGAGACGCTCGCCGAGGATCTCGCGCGGCGGCCGGAACTGTTCGATGGGCTGATCGATGCGAGCGCGCTGGACCCGGTCGGCGACGTCGTAGCGCTTGCTGCCGAAATGACGGGTCGCGCGGATTATCAGGCGCAACTCGATTACGTTCGCCGCGTGGTGGGGGAGAAGCGCTTCGCGCTCGGTACACAGATCATCGCCGGCGCGGCTGATCCGCTCGACGTGTCGGCGGGCTATGCGCGCGTCGCCGAAGCCGCGATTTGTGTCCTGACCCAAGCGACAATCGCGGAATTCGCCGCCGTGCATGGGTACGTTCCTGGCAGCGAACTGCTCATCCTGGCGCTCGGGCGGATGGGCGGCGGCGCGCTCACCCATGCCTCCGATCTTGACCTGATCTATCTGTTCACCGGCGATTATCTGGCGGAGTCCGACGGGCGAAAGCCGCTCGGCGCGGTGCTGTATTACAATCGCCTGGCGCAGCGGATCAGCGCCGCGCTGTCGGTGCCGACCGCATCGGGGCCGCTCTACGAAATCGATACGCGGTTGCGCCCGTCGGGGACGCAGGGGCCGCTGTGCGTGTCGCTCGACGGCTTCGCGCGGTATCAGCGCGAGAGTGCTTGGACATGGGAGCATATGGCACTCGCGCGTGCGCGGCCGGTGTTCGGGTCCGAGGAAGCGCGTTCGGCCGTGGCGGGCATCATCGACGCCGTGCTGCGCGGCGACCGGCCGAAGCGCGACGTGATCGTCGAGGCGACCGCGATGCGCGCCGATATGGCGCGGCACAAGCCGCCGCTCGGACCACTCGATGCGAAATTGCTGCCGGGCGGATTGGTCGATCTCGAATTTGCGGTGCACATGGTCCAGCTCGAAAGCGGGCAAGGGCTGGATCCCAATTTGCGCATCGCGATCGCCGCGCTGATCGTAGCCGGCAAGGCGCCGCCGGAGATGATCGCGGCGTATGACCTGCTCGCGCGGCTACTGGTGACGCTGCGGCTGGTCGCGCCCGATGCGCAAATACCCGGTACGGTCACGCAGGATCTGATCGCGCGCGCAGTGGGGATGGCCGATTGGCCAAGCGTGGTTGCGTCGCTCGATACGATTCGGCAGGACGTTGCGCGCTGGCTCGCAAAGGTAGAGGGGATCGAGATATGACCATCCAGGATGGCGCATTACTGCCCGCGATCGACTTGATCGCACCGGACGGCAGCGCGATCCACCTCGCCGACTATGCCGGCGCTCCGTTCGTGTTGTATTTCTACCCCAAGGACGACACGCCCGGTTGTACGAATGAGGCGAAGGATTTCAGCCGCCTGTTGCCGGAGTTTGAGGCCGCGGGCGCGAAGGTCCTTGGCGTCTCGGGCGATACGCCGGCCAAGCACCAGAAGTTCACCGCAAAGTATGAGCTGACCGTCCCGCTGGCGAGCTATGAGGGCGATGAAGCACTGACGGCTTTCGGCGTTTGGGTCGAAAAGAAGCTCTACGGTAAAACCTATATGGGCGTCGACCGGTCGACCTTCCTGTTCGATTCGAACGGTGTTCTGGTGCGAAGCTGGCGCAAGGTGCGCGTGCCGGGTCATGCCGACGAAGTGCTGCTCGCGCTGCGCGCGTTGGCCTAAGAAAAAGACGCCCGATTCAAAGGCGTTTTCCGAATCGGCCCAGCAGTTAATCCTGCATTCAACGACTCGCCGTGTGGTTGTGCCGCTTCAACGCGCTGCACCGCCGAATGTCTTGCTTGCCTCCTACAATGTCAGTCACACACTTCTCGTCCGAGTGCAGGGGGGCTGCAGGCGGGCAATAGAGGGGCGGGCGCTGGCATTATCCGGCAATCGCGTAACGGTCGCTGGGGTCACATGAACTCACTTTCTATTGCTTCGGGTGTGCAACTGGTGTCGCGACTCAAGACCTATTTCAAAACCCGCGACTTTATTTTTCACGACGGGCGTGACCTCCAACGCTTCAGCATCGGCGGGCGGACGCAAGCCGCAGTCGCCAGCGTGGCCGCCATCACCCTGTGTTTTTCGGCTTATGGCGTGGCGCAGGCTGCGGTCGGTGCGGTCGCGCTGAGCGGGATCGTCGATGCGCCGCTCTCGCCCGAAGCCAAGGTCGCGCAGATGCAAGTGCGCGTCAGCAAGATGCAGGCCGACGTCGCGACGATCAAGCATGCCGCGCAGGTGCGCGCCGCGCGCGTCGAACAGCGCCAGGCGCTGCTAGTGGCCGTCGTGGCGGGCAAGGCCGACGTCGCCTTGCTGTCGCGGCCGACGCCTAATATCGATCCGAAGTCCGATGCGCTCGCCGCCGATGTGGTCGCGCCGCTCAAGAAGGTCGAGCAGCAGCAGGTCGCCGTTGCGGTCCAGGCGCGCCGCGTCGCCGAGCAGCGCTTTGCTCGCGCGGTCGCGCATGTCCGCAGCCTCGGCATTGCGCCCGAACGCCTTTTGCCACAGCAGCCCGCGATGGGCGGCCCGTTCGAAGCCGCCGATAGCGCCGCTACCGAAGCCGATCTTCGCGCCGACACGCAGTTCCGCTCGTTGTTCATGACGTGGAAGAAACTCGACACGCTTGAACATGGCGTCATCGCGATTCCGTCGGCCCAGCCGGTGGATCACATGGCCTATACCAGCAATTACGGCATCCGCTCCGACCCATTCCGTGGCACTGCTGCGATGCATGCCGGGGTCGATATTCCGGGCCCGGTTGGCACGCCGGTTTATGCCACCGCTGATGGCGTGGTCGATCGGGCCGAGCGGTCCGGTGGGTACGGCAATTTGGTCGAGCTTGATCATGGCAAGGGTATCCAGACCCGCTACGGTCACCTTTCCAAGATTCTCGTCGAGGCGGGCACCCGCGTACGCCGCGGCCAACTGATCGCGTTGATGGGGTCGACCGGACGCTCGACCGGTCCGCATCTGCATTATGAAGTGCGGCTCGACGGGCACGCAGTGAACCCGGTGCCGTTCCTGCAAACCGCCGATTACCTGCTGGCGACACAGGACAAGTCGATCCGCGTCATCCCGATTGGTGTCGGCGGTCCGGCAGCGGATTGATCGGGCGCATTGCCGATAGCGTCGCAAGCGCCTATCTCTCGGATATGGCCACGCTAGCTCCCGAAATCGCTTTGACCCCCTCCGCTGCGGCGCGCGTTGCGACGATTGCGGCCAAGCAGGGTAAACCCGCGATCTTGCGCCTGTCGGTCGATGGCGGCGGATGCTCGGGCTTCCAGTACAAATTCGGCTTCGCCGATGCCATTGACAGCGACGATGCTGTTGCCGAACAGGATGGCGTGCGGCTGGTGGTTGACTCGATCAGTCTCGATCTCGTGCGCGGGTCCGCGGTCGATTATGTCGAGGAATTGGGCGGCGCGGCGTTCAAGGTGACCAACCCCAACGCCGCATCGGGTTGCGGTTGCGGTTCCAGCTTCGCGGTGTAAACCGACCCGGCAACAGGGGTCGCCCACGTGAAGATCGTCACCTTCAATATCAATGGCATCAAGGCACGCTTGCCGCGGCTGATCGAGTATCTGGCCGAGCAGCAGCCCGATGTGGTGTGCCTGCAGGAACTCAAGACCAGCGACGAGACCTTTCCCGAGGATGCCATCCGCGAGGCGGGCTATGGGGCGATCTGGCATGGGCAGAAGAGCTGGAACGGGGTTGCGGTGCTGGCCAAGGGGCAGGACCCGGTCGAGCGGCAGCGCGGGCTGGCGGGTGAGCCGGAGGACGAACACAGCCGCTATCTGGAGGCCGAGGTGAACGGGGTGACGATCGCCTCGCTTTACCTGCCCAACGGCAATCCGCAGCCGGGGCCGAAGTTCGACTATAAATTGCGCTGGATCGACCGGCTGCGCGCGCGGGCGCTCGAGTTGCTTGCCGAGGAGACGCCGGTGGTGCTGGCGGGGGATTACAACGTTATTCCCAATGACGACGACACCTATTCGGTCCGTGCGATGCAGGATGATGCGCTGATGCAGCCGGAAAGCCGCGCTGGCTTTCGCGCGTTGGTCGCGCAGGGCTGGACCGATGCGTTGCGCACACGGTACCCGAGCGGGGGCGTGTGGACCTTCTGGGACTATCAAGCGGGCGCGTGGCAGCGCGACGCCGGGTTCCGCATCGATCATCTATTGCTCTCGCCGATCGCGGCGGACCGGCTGGTGGATGCCGGTGTCGACAAGGACTATCGCGCGCGGGAAAAGGCGAGCGACCATGCGCCGACCTGGTGCACCTTGCGATGATGCGGTGGGTCTTGGCGATCCTGCTGCTGTCGGCGGCAAGCCCGGCTTTTGCCGAGGAGCGCGATTATTGCCCGACCCGGCCGGGACTCGGCACGACGCCCTGCACGATCGCGCCGAAGCGCGTGTCGGTCGAGACCGCCCTGGTCGATTGGACGCTCGACGATCAACCCGATGCGCGCAGCGATACCGTCCTGATCGGCAACACGTTCGTGCGCGTCGGGCTCACCAACAGCATCGAGGCGCAGATCGGCTGGACGCCGTATGGCAACGTCCGCACGCGCGACAAGAACACGCAGGCGATCGATACCGCCGGGCGCGCTGGCGACGTGACACTCGGCATGAAGGCGAACCTGCTCAATCCGGACGGAAGCAAGCTATCGATCGCGGTGCAGCCCTTCGCCACTGTGCCGGTCGGGCGCGCGCCGGTCGGGGCGGGGGATTGGGGCGCGGGCGTCGTCGTGCCGGCGACCTATGACCTTAGTGAAACGCTCAATCTTGCCAGTACGAGCGAAATCGACGCCAAGGTGGATGAGGACGGCAGCGGACGGCATTTTGCGTATTCCGAAGTGATCGGCCTTGAGGTCAAGCTGTCGAAGACGCTCTCCGCGACGATCGAGGGTCAGGTGTTGCGCGACGAGGATCCGGGCGGGAGGACGACGCAGGGCTTGGCGTCGGCATCGCTTGCCTGGTCGGCGCAGGACGATCTGCAACTGGACGTTGGCGCTGTCGCGGGGCTCAATCGCGCGGCACCTGATGTTGAACTCTATCTAGGCGTTTCGCGGCGCTTCTAGGCCGATGCGCCACGCCGCGAAATGGTGCCATGCGCCGAGCATTGGTACATTTTACCATTCATTATTGGTTCAAGAATCTTGCTAAGATACTCACATATAAAGTTTTAGGTGTTTGGCATGACTAATGCACTAGGACAGTAGCGGGGCGAGACGCCACCGCGAGCTTTCTTAGGAGGACAGCATGACCAAGTTTCTGATGATGACCGCAGCCGCGGTACTGAGCGTCGCCACCTCGCCCGTTATCGCGCGCGAAGCCCGCCCGGCCGCAGCGCCGACCACCGAGGCACCACAGGCCGCTCCAACCGGCGCGCGCGTTGCAACGTCGAAGACCAAATATTGCATTGTCGATACGGTCACCGGGTCGCGCATTCCGGTCAAGACCTGCAAGACGCGCGGCGAATGGCTGGATCGCGGCTTTGATCCGCTCGCCAACAACTAAGCCTGGGGCGGTGCTGCGTTCACCCGCGGCACCGCCACCTTGTTGACGCGTCACAGCGCTTTTTCGAAGATCCAGTACCGCTTGTTGATGTCGCAGCCGATCGCCTCGGCAATCGAGTTCATTCCTTGATTATCGTCGAGGATCCAGCCGATTTCGCCGCGCGTTGCGCCGTAATGAGCGACCGATGCGTCCTTGATCTGCTGGATCAGCATGAAGGCGAGCTGGCTCGCCAGACGCGATGATTGCAGGTCCTTCAATACCCCCATCAACGGGACACGCATCGTCTTTACCCGCGGCCTGCGCAGCCACAGCAGCAGTTTCGCCCAGCCGAAGGGCAAGAGATTGCCCTTTAGCGGCATGATCGCTTCGTTGAGATCGGGGAGCGTGATCATGAATGCGACGGGTTTGCCGTCGAGTTCGGCGATGCGGATCAGATCGTTGAACACGATCGGCTTCAACTTTACCCCGACATCGGCAATCTCGGGCGGGGTGAGCGGCACGAAACCCCAATTGTCGGACCAGGCATCATTCAGGATCGCGAGGATCGTCGCGGCTTCCTCATCAAATTTGGTCTTGTCGACTTGTCGGATGCGGATGCGCGGATTCTTGTCGCCCGACGCGATGATCCGCTGAAGCAGCGGTACGAAATCCTTGGTGATGTCGAGTTCATAGGTCACCAATTCCTTGACCTTGTGATAGCCCGCCGCCTCGATCCAGTGGCGATATTCGGGCTTGGCGTGGCCCATCATGATCGTGGGGGGATGATCGTAGCCCTCGACCAATAGCCCCGGTTCCTCCCAGATCGACATGCTGATCGGCCCAAGCACGCGGTTCATGCCCTGGTCGCGCAGCCAGCCTTCCGCCGCCGTGATCAAGGTGCTGGCGGTCTCCGCATCCTCGGCGTCGAACAGGCCGAATTGTCCGCAGCCCGGGCCGAAACCCTTGGCCGGGTCCATCGTCAGCGCGAGCGTATCGATATGCGCGGAGATCCGCCCGACGACCGTGCCGCCGCGCTCGGCCAGGAACAGTTGGGCCTTGGCATGACTGAACCAGCCATTCTTCTCTGGGGTGATCAGCCCGAGCGCCTCGCCCTTCAGCGGAGGCACCCAGTTGGGATCGTTCTTGTAAAGGCGAAAGGGCAAATCGATGAAGCGCTTGCGATCGGCCTTGTTGTCGATCGGGCGGATGGAAAGCGGAGCAATAGCCACGGGCACGGTACCTCAAAGAAAGTGCCGGACACGTCCCGCGTGGGCGCGCTGCTGTCAAGCGGGCGCCGCGCGGGCGGCGGGTATGTGGCCCCGACACCCCTTTCGCTGCCACCGTCTAGCCACTATCTTCTTGCAATGCCCCATTCCATGGACACTTCGCTAACCTTCGAGCGGCGCGACGCCGCCTCCGCTGGAGACGCTCCGCGCGTCCGCTTGTCGAGCATCGCCGACGACAAGGCGATGCTGCGCGCCGCCGCCGAACTGACGCGCGACCTGAACCCGCCGCGCGCCGCGATCTATTGGACCGACCTGCTGCTGTCAGCCGGGATCGGCTATGCCGCGCTCGCGCTTGCGATGACGCTGCCGTCGGTTGGCTGGGCAATCGTGGCGGGTGTGGTAGCGGTGCTGGCGCTGTACCGCGCGGGCAGCTTCATCCACGAAGTCACGCATATCCGGCACGCCTCCCTGCCGGGTTTTCGTTTGGGGTGGAATGTGATCGCGGGCATCCCGCTGCTGGTGCCGAGCTTTATGTACGAAGGCGTCCACAACCTCCACCACGCACGCACGCGCTATGGCACGAGCGAGGACCCGGAATATCTGCCGCTCGCTTCGATGAAGCCGTGGACGTTGCCGCTGTTCATCCTGACCTCGATCCTTGCGCCGTTCGCGTTGATCGTGCGCTACGGCGTGCTGACGCCGCTGTCGCTGATCGTGCCGGGGATGCACCGCGTGCTGGTCGAGCGCTATTCGTCGCTGTCGATCAACCCCGCCTTCCGGCGTCGTATGCCGGAGGGCGAGGCGGCGCGGTTGTGGCTGTGGCTTGAGGGCGCATGCAGCGTCTGGGCGGTCACGCTGATCGTGCTGATCGCGACGGGCGTGTTCCCGCTGCGAATGGTGGCGATCGCGATGGTGATCACGTCGGGCGTGTACGTGCTCAACCAGATTCGCACGCTGGTCGCGCATCTCTGGGACAATCACGAGGGTGAGGCGATGAGCGTTACCGCGCAATATCTCGACACGGTAAACGTGCCTCCGCCGGCCTTCCTGCCGGTGCTGTGGGCGCCGGTGGGCTTGCGCTATCACGCGCTGCACCATTTGCTGCCGGGCCTGCCGTATCATTCGCTGGCGGAGGCGCATCGGCGCTTGTCGAAGGCGCTCGGGACCGAATCGCCGTATCACACGGCTAGTTATCCGGGGTTGCCGGGGCTGGTGACGCGGTTAGTGCGATCGACGATGGGGTCGCGTGCATAGGATGCAACGCGGCTAGCGCATTGGCAGGTCGATCTTCACAGCGTGCGTTTCGATTGGGATTGTCACAAAGACCGCTATCGCCACCACAAAAAGTACGCCGACGGTCGCCATGAGGTACGAGCGACGGCGAAAATCGCGGATCGTCTGAACGACGCAGTATACCCACGCCATTAGCAACACGATTGCTTGCAGCATTTGCGCTGTCGCCATCGTCATTCTTCGGTCCGGATCAGCACCGCTTCGCCGATCATGAAGAACAGCAGGAACGGTGCCCAGGCCGCGAGGAAGGGCGGGTAGGCTCCCAAATTGCCCATCGCCAGCGCGAAATTGTCGGCGACGAAGTAGAGAAACCCCAGCATCATCCCGATGACGGCGCGGACAAACAGCTTGCCTGAGCGGGCCAGCCCGAACGCCGCAACCGCGCCGAGCAGCGGCATCAGGATCGAGGAGAGCGGTCCCGACAGTTTGTGCCACATCGCGCCCTCCAGCGCCTTGGTCGGGCGGCCCCCAGCCTTCAGATCGGCGATCGCGGAACGCAGCGCCATGAAGGACAAGCCATTGGGATCGACGGTCGCGAGTGTGAATTGATCGGGGCGCACCCCGGCGGCAATGACGGTTTCGCCGACCGGTGTCAGCTTTCCGCTCGCCACATCGAAGCGCGTCGCCGGGGCGACTTTCCAGCCGTTTCCTTGCCGCACGCCGTTCTTCGCGGTCACGATCGCGACGAGGTTGCCGCCCGTGCGATCGAACAAGGTGATGCCGCCCAGCTTCGTCTGGTCGCCACGTCCGCGGACCTGATCGACTTGCAGCAGATCGTCGCCGTTGCGCACCCACACGTTGCTGCGGTCACCGCGATCGACCGGCACCGGGCCGTATGCCAGCTTTTGCCACTGGTCGAGCGTTGCGGTGGCGCGGCTGACGATGCGTTCATTGAAGGTGAAGGAGATCATCGCGACGCCGAGCGCAGTGATCAGCAGCGGGGCAAGGACCTGGTGTGCCGACAGGCCCGACGCCTTCAGCGCAATAACTTCGCTATTTTGATTGAGCGTCGACAGCGTCACGATCGTGCCGAGCAACACCGAAAAGGGCAGGAATTGCGCGACGATCTCGGGGATGCGCAGCGACAGGTAGCGCAGGATTTCGGGCTGGCCGTTACCAGGCCGCGCGAGAATGTGCCCCGATTCGGTCAGCAGGTCGAGCGCTTGAAGAATCAGCACCAGCATCGCGAGCACCGCGAAGGTGCGCACCAGGAACATCTTGCCCATGTAGAGCGAGACGGTCCGCGATGGAAACAGTTCGAACGAGATCATGCCGCGGGGCTCTTGTCACGCCGCCACGGCAGCAATTTCACGATCAGCTTGCTGAGCTTCGAAAAGACGCGTTCAAGTGCGCCGATCGGCTGTCCGCCGGGCACATAAGCGATGGTGTAATACATCCACAGCGTGAGGCCCGCAAAGACCGCGAACGGGATCCAGATCGCCAGGAACGGGTCGATCTTGCCGAGGCCGCCGACAGCCTGCGCATATTCGTTCACCTTGTGATAGGCGACGATCATCACGATCGCGAGGAACACGCCGAGTGCCGAGGTCGAGCGTTTGGGCGGCACGCCGAGCGCGAGTGCAAGCAGCGGCAGCAGCAGGATCGACAGGACCTCCGCCGTGCGGAAATTGAAGGCCGCCTGACTGGTCGCGCGGGCTTCCTTGCTGGCGCCGCGGTCGCCGCCGATGCGGACGAGTTCGGGCAGCGTGCGCTCCAGATTCTCCGCACCGCGCATCCGGAAATTCTCGGTCTTGGGCAGCGGGATCGGGAGATCGTTGATGCTGAAGCGCAGCACGCGCGGCGTCGTGACAGTCGCCTCGGTGCGGATCAACGTGCCGTCGGTGAGGCGGAAGATGATCTCGTCGGGGTTGTCGGTCGCGAAGAACTGGCCGCTGGCGGCGGTGACTGCGATCGACCCGCCCTTGCCATCGTCGCGGCGCAGGAAAATGCCCGACAGGCGACGCCCGGAATCATGGCTCTGCTCGATGCGCAGCGTCATGTCCTTGCCGAAATGCGTAAACTCGCCGACCTTGATCGACGCGCCGAGCGCGCCGGTGCGGAGTTCGAAGCGCAGCTTTTCGTAGTTGAAGCGCGCCTCGGGCTGGACGAACCCGACGATCGCGAGATTGACGGCGCCGAGCGTGAGCGCGAAGAGGTAGGGCACGTAGAGCATGCGCGTGTAGCTCATGCCGACTGCGCGCATCACATCGAGTTCGGACGAGGTGGCAAGTTTGCGGAAGGCGAGCAGCGTGCCGAGCAGCAAGCCGACCGGAATGCCCAGGCCGAAATATTCGGGCAGCAAATTCGCCAGCATCCGCCACACCACGCTGACGGGGCCGCCTTCGGTGGCGACGAAATCGAACAAGCGCAGCATGCGATCGAGCACCAGCAGCATCGCGAAGATGACCAGGGTCGAAAACAGCGGCACCGCGATCAGCCGGGCCATGTAGCGGTCGATGGATTTCATGAGCGTGCGGGGAGGGCGTCCGGCCGGAGGGGAGGGCGTAAGACGGCGGGCGCCGTTGTGCCGCTATATCCGGGTGAGGCGGTTTCGTCAGCTACCAAATCATTCCGCCGCGATGCTGTCGATCGCGGTACCGGAGCGGTTCGCAGCGGCGGCGACGGCGCGTTCGAGGGCGGCGAGCGTGAAGGGTTTTCGGAGTACGTGATGCCCGCCGAATTCGGCCTCGCCGCCCGCGTCACCGGCATAGCCGGTCACGAAAAGCACTGCAATATCAGGGTGCTTACGCAGCAGGCCCGCGATCATTTCCGGGCCGGTCTGCCCCGGCATCAACACGTCGCTGACGATCAGATCGACCCGCCCGAGACCGTCCAGCGCGGCGGGTGCGGCGAGCGGATCATTGCAGGCGACGGGGCGATGCCCAAGCTCCTCAAGCGCCCCCATTGTGGCCGCGAGAACGCGGGGGTCATCCTCGACCACTAGAATATCTAACGTTCGATGTTCGAATGGCGCGGGCGTTGCGGGGGTGGTTTCATCGGCTGCGGGCGCATCAGAGACATAGCGCGGGAGATAGAGCGTGACGGTGGTGCCTTCGCCGACGACCGACTTCAGCCCAACCTCGCCATCGGCCTGGCGCACGAAGGCGAACACCTGGCTAAGGCCCAGGCCGGTGCCCTTGCCCGCAGGTTTGGTCGTGAAGAAGGGCTCGAACACGCGATCGAGCAGATCGGGCGTCATGCCGCAGCCGGTATCGGCGACCGAAAGCGCGACATAGTCGCCCGCCTGGCAGGTGCCGACCGCCCCCTCCGTCAGCGTCACGCCTGCAGTGGTAATCGTGAGCTGGCCGCGCCCCTCCATCGCATCGCGCGCATTGACGGCGAGATTAAGCACGGCGTTTTCGAGCTGATGTGGGTCGGATCGGACCAGCCAGCTCTGCCCTTCCGGCGCGTTGACCGTCACCTCGATCGTGTCGCCGAGCGTACGATCGAGCAAGTCGGACATGCCGCGCACGAGCGCGACCGGCTCGATCGGTTCCGAGCGCAACGCTTCTTCGCGCGAGAAAGCGAGCAGTTGCCGGGTGAGGGCGGCGGCGCGATTGGCACCCTCGGTGGCGTTGTCGATGTGGCGCTGGGCCGCGACCGGATCATTCGCCACCTGGCGTTTGGCCAGTTCCAACCCGCCCAGCACGACCGCCAGCATATTGTTGAAATCATGGGCAATGCCGCCGGTCAGCTGCCCCACGGCCTGCATCTTCTGGACTTGGCGCAGCTTGCTTTCCTGGGCGAGCAGGACGGCGGAGGCGCGTTCGACCGCTGCCTCCAGCTCTGCCGCGCGATCGCGTTCGGCTGCGGCCTCAGCGCGGGCGACGGCGCGTTGGCCGAGCGCGGTCACGGTCAACCAACCAAGCGCGACCGCGCCGGCCGCGAGCAGGATGCCGAAGATCGACAGCGCGCTCGCCAACCCGGTCGATCGCGCGACCGATTTCATCGTAATGCCGGTCCGCTGCGCCAGCACGGTGCGCTCCTGCACGCCGATCGCGTCCAGCAAGCGATCGATCTCGGCGCGCGACGGCCCGAGGCGCGCCTTGTAGAAAAGCGCGAGCGCCTGATCGTTGCGCTTGTACAGCGTGTTGAGTGCCACGTCGCTCAGCTCGTCGCCGCGCACTGCCATGGCGCCCTGCAATTTGGCGATCAGCGCCTGCTGTTCCGGGCTGTCACGCGTGATCCGGTCAAGCCGCGATAGCTGCTGGCTCGCCAGCGTCCAATCGGCGGAATAGGCTTGTCCCAGATCCTTGTCGGCGCTGATCACATAACGCCCGAGCGAGGCCTCGGCATGCGCGATCGTCCCGGTCAGGCTCGCCGAGAGGATCATCACTTCGTAACTGTGGGTTTGCAACCTCAGCGCGCGGTCGCGCTGACGGTTGGCCTCCCCCAGCGTCAGATTGAGCGCGACGAGCACCACCACGCCGAGCACCGCCATGACGAGCAGCGCAACGGTGTGCCACGGCGTGCCGGTGCGCTCCGCACCGACCGCTTCGCGCTCAATTCCGCTCATTTCCGTACCTTACCGCAAGCGGTGACTCGTGGCTAGGGTCGGGCCGCGCAGGTCAGCCGATCGCCCCGGTGGCGCGACCAGCCATTTCGAACAACTGCAGGACGCGGGCGATCTGCTCCGGCGTATGCTCGGCGCAAAGCGAGCAGCGCAGCAGATATGTTCCTGCCGGGGTGGCTGGTGGCCGCGCCATGTTCACGTACAAACCGTTATCCAGCAGCAATTGCCACATCGCAACCGCCTGCGTCTGATCGTCCAGGATGATCGCGATGATCGCGCTGTCGGGCTTTTCGGTGCCGAGCTTGAAGCCGAGCGCCTTCAGCCCGCCGTGCAGCGAACGGGCGTTTTCCCACAATTGCCGACGCTTGCCATGCGCATGCTTGAGCTTGCGGATCGAGGTGGCGGCGGTCGCCACAACCGACGGCGGCAACGATGCGGTGAAGATGTAGGGGCGACAGACGAGCCGGATCGCCTCGAACTTCGGATGGTTCGACACGCAGAAGCCGCCGACCGTGCCGACCGATTTGGAGAAGGTGCCGATGATGAAATCGACATCGGCCTCACAGCCTTGCTCTTCATACACGCCGCGACCGTTGGGACCGTAGAAGCCCATCGAATGCGCTTCGTCGCTGAGCACCATCGCACCGTGCTTTTTGGCGACGGCGACCATTTCCTTGAGCGGCGCGATGTCGCCGAGCATCGAATAGACGCCTTCGAGCACGACGAGCTTGCCCGGTTCCTTGGGCAGGCGGCCGAGGCGCTTGTCGAGATCCTCGACCGAATTGTGGCGGAAGCGGACGATCTCGGCATTGCCCTGCTGGCACCCGTCATAGATCGAGGCATGACTGTCGGCGTCGAGAATGACGTACTCGCCCTTGCCTGCGAGCGTAGAGATCATGCCGAGATTGGCCATGTAACCGGTCGAGAAAACGATCGCGCCGCTGACGCCGTAAAAATCGCGCAAGGCGTCCTCGACTTCCATATGGTCGCGGAAGGTGCCGTTGAGCATGCGGCTGCCATTGGTGCCCGAGCCGAACTGGTCGAGCGCGGCGTGGCCGGCGGCGATCACGTCGGGATCGAACGTCATGCCCATGTAATTGTACGTGCCGAGCAGGATCGTATCGCGGCCCGCGATCACCGCTTCGGTCGGGGATTTCACTTGCTCCATCACGATCGCGAACGGATCGGTGACGCCGGTATCGATCAGCGCCTGGCGTTCGGCGATGATCGGGTCGAATTTCGACATGAGATCGCGTTCGGGCGCGACCATTGGCGGATCGAGATCAAGCGCGTGTGCGGTGGCGGCGGCTTCGGTCATTGCATTCACTCCAAGCCGTTCGTGTCGAGCGACGTCGAGACACCGCGCGGAGACCGGTGTCTCGACGTCGCTCGACACGAACGGGAAATTTTTAGCCCTTCAGCTTCTGCACGGCATCGACCAACTGGCCGACGGTTTCGATTTCGGCCTGCATGTTCATCGTGATGATGATTTCGAATTCGTCCTCGATCGCGGCGACGAAATCCATGACGGTCAGGCTGTCCCATTCGAGATCGCCTTGAAAGGTCGTCGCATCGCTCAGCGCCACGCCTTTTTTGTTGAAAGGTTCGATCTGCGCGGTGATCGTATCGTAGATTGCCTGACGGTCGCTCATGGTCTGTCCTTGAAGGGTCGTGACGCTTTGCCGGAGAAATGCGGCGGCTTTATAGCAAGCCTATAGCAAGCCGTTCGCGCGATACCATGCCGCGGTTTCGGCCAAGCCCTGCGGGGTGTCGATCGCTGGCTGCCACAGCGTGGGCGGCGGGCGGCGGGCGGGATCGACGGTCCAGTCGGGGTGGCAGAGATAGCCGACGCGATCTGGGGTGAGTTTGGCGCCCTTTCCGCGAAATGTCTTGTCGGCGTGCGCGATGGTGGTGAGCAGCGCCTTGGGCACGGCGAGCGGCACGACCTTGTGCCCGACCGCGACCCCGATCGCGCGGATCAGTTGGGCATGGCTCCATCCGCCGTCGCGGCCGTCATCAGGCTCGAGGATGGCGCCCGTTGCATCAGCGCTGGCGAGCTTCAGCAACAAGGCTGCGATGTCATCGACATGGATAACCGAAACGCGCCCCCCCGGCGGCAGCACCGCCACGCCGGTCTTCGCCATGCGAAACAAGTCGCGCATCTCCATGTCGCCGGGGCCGTAGATTCCGGGCGGCCGGACGATCGTCCAGTCGAGGCCGGAGGCGGTAACGATCACTTCCGATTCGATCTTCGACCAGCCGTAAAGGGAGAGGTCTGGTTCGCGCGCGGCGAGGGAGGAGACGTGGACGAAGCGGCGGACGCCGGCGGTGCGCGTTGCATCGAGGACGGCTTGCGTGCCTGCGATGTTGCCGGCGGCGAAACCGGCGCGATCGGGCGCGTTGACCACGCCCGCGATGTGCAGGACGGCGTCGGCGCCGTCGACCAGCCGGTCGAGCGGTTCGGCGGTATCAAGCGCGCCTTCGATCCAGGTGACGCCGTCGCGCGGCGGTTGCGGGCGGCGGGTGAGGGCGCGGACGCTGTGTCCCGCCGCGACGGCGAGGTCGATGGCGCGCGACCCGACGAAGCCGGTGCCGCCGGTGATGGCGAGAGTGGTCATCGTTCGCGCATCCAAAGATTGGCTTCCCCGGCGAAGGTCTTGGCCTTCGTGCGACCGCGTATGTGCAGTGACGTGTCGCCCGATTCGCCGAAGCTCCGCGACTGGGCCCCGGCCTTCGCCGGGGAACGGTGAAAGATGTCTGTCTCGCTCACACGAGCGCCATGTGGTTGCGGTGAACGAGTGCGGCGCGTGGCGCATAGCCGAGGATTTCGGCCTGTTCGTCGCTGCGCTTGCCGGTCAAGGCGGTGGCTTCGGCGGCGTCATATTCGCTCAAGCCCCGCGCCAGTGTGCGGCCATCGGGGCCGATTATCGCGATAAGATCGCCGCGCAGGAAGCCGCCGGTGACGCGCGTCGCGCCCGCCGCGAGCAAGCTCTTGCCGCTCGACAGGGCTTTGGCCGCGCCCGCATCGATGCCGATCTCGCCCTTCGCGGTCAGCCCGCCCGCCAGCCACGCTTTCCGCGCAGGCGCGGCGCGCTCGGCGATGAAGACGGTGCCTCGCCCGCTCGATTCATAGGCGGCAAGCGGATGCTCGACATGTCCGGAGACGATCGCGAGGTTCACGCCCGCAGCGGTGGCGATCCGTGCAGCGGCGATCTTCGACACCATCCCGCCCGATCCCATGCCCGAGCCCGATCCGCCATCGGCCATCGCCTCGATCGCGGCATCGATTCGCTCGACGCGGTCGATCAGCGTCGCATTCGGGTTGGTGGTCGGGTTGGCGCTGTAGAGGCCATCGACATCGGACAGCAGGATGACGCCGTGTGCGCCCGCTGCCTGCGACACGCGTGCGGCGAGCCGGTCATTGTCGCCGAAACGGATTTCTGCGGTGGCGACGCTGTCGTTTTCGTTGATGACCGGCACGACGCCGAGCGAGAGCAAGCGCCCGAGCGTGGCCGAGGCGTTGAGATAGCGGCGGCGGTCCTCAAGATCGTCGAGCGTCACCAGCATTTGCGCGGCGGTGAGGCCTTCGGCGCCGAGCAATTCGGCCCAGACTTGCGACAGCGCGATTTGCCCGGTGGCGGCGGCGGCCTGCGCATCCTCCAGGCTGGCGCGTCCGCCTTTGGGGAGCTTCAGGCGGCGCGCGCCGAGCGCGATTGCGCCCGAGGAGACGATCGCGATTTCCTGGCCCGCGCGGACGCGTTCCGCCAGGTCGGCGACGAGGCTGGTCAGCCAATCGCGCCGCACCGTGCCATCGGCAGCGACGAGCAGCGACGAGCCGACCTTTACGATCAGGCGCGGGCAGGGAGCGGGGGCGAACACGGACATTGCGCTCCGCGTTAGCGTGTGGCGGGGCGCGCGCCAATCACCGTTAATCGCGCGCGAAAATCTCGGCGTGGGGGATGACGAGGTTTAGCGTGGGCAACCTGACATCGGTCTCGACGTCATAGGTATCGTCGCTCCACCCATTAGGGCCGGTGCGCTGTACGATCCTCAGGCGCTCGGTCGCGATATCCACGAAGACGATCGTATCGACGCTCGAAAGGGCTTTATACTCGTCGAGTTTCTCACGAAGATCGGTCCGTGCCGTCCCTGCCGACAGAACCTCAAACACGGCCCGTGGATCGTCAAACGCTTTTTTCTCGTCATCCTTCGCTTCGTCGCGCCCGCAATAGACAGATACGTCGGGATAGCGGACGGAGCGATCTCGGGTTCTCGCTGCCATGTCGGAATTATACGGTGTGCATCCGCTTCCGCGCAGCCGGTTTGCAAGCGCCACCAGGATATTCACCTGCACCCGCGCATGACGCGCCGTGCCGCCCGCCATCATGCGAATCACGCCGTTGTCGAGTTCGGCCTTTCGGTCGCCGAAATCGATTTCGAGGAATTCCTCGGCAGTGAGCAGCGGGTAGACAATCTGGGTCGCCATCATTGTGCGTATACCAGATGGCGCGCTCGCTTCAAACCGGCGACCATTCCCCCGGCGGTGAGTCGTCGTCGCGCGCGGGGGCGCCTTCGGCCGGGCCGATCGCCTCGATCAGCCGGTCGACGACCGCCTCGATCCCCGTGCCGCCCGCGCCCGACAGCGGCATTACCTCGGACTTGCTGGCGCGCTTGAGCTTGGTGACGAGCTTCTTCACGTCGGCAGGATCGAGCGCGTCGATCTTGTTGAGGCCGATCACTTGCGGCTTGTCTACAAGGCCCTCGCCGTAAGCATCGAGTTCTCCGCGCACGATGCGGTAATTGCCGACCGGATCCTCCTCGGTCGCGTCGACCAGATGCAGCAGGACCTTGCAGCGTTCGATGTGGCCGAGGAAGCGGTCGCCGATCCCGGCACCGTCGGCTGCGCCCTCGATCAGGCCAGGGATGTCGGCCACGACGAATTCGCGATTGTGGCGGCTGACCACGCCCAATTGCGGGCGCACGGTGGTGAAGGGGTAGGCACCGACCTTGGCCTGCGCATTGGTGACGGCGTTGATGAAGGTCGATTTGCCGGCATTGGGCAAGCCGACCAGCCCGGCATCGGCGAGCAGCTTGAGGCGCAGCCACACCCACATTTCCTGATACGGCCAGCCGGTGCCGTGCTGACGCGGCGCGCGGTTGGTCGACGTTTTATAGGTGGCGTTACCCCGACCGCCGTCGCCGCCGCGCAGGAACACGATGCGTTCGCCGGGAACGGTGAAATCGGCGAGGACTTCGTCCTTGTCTTCGCTCAGCACCTGAGTGCCGACGGGCACGCGGATGAGCAGATCGTCGCCGCCAGCACCCGTGCGGTTCGAGCCCGAGCCGCCATGGCCGCGCGGGGCGCGGAAATGCTGGGTGTAGCGAAAGTCGATCAGCGTGTTGAGGCCGGGCACGGCTTCGAAGATGATGTCGCCACCCTTGCCGCCATTGCCGCCGTCGGGGCCGCCATATTCGATGAACTTTTCGCGCCGGAAACTGACGGCACCGGGGCCGCCTGCGCCCGATCGGACGAAGATCTTTGCTTGGTCGAGGAAATGCATGGCGCGCCTGTAACGCTTTAGCGCAGCTAAAGCGAGCGTAGAGCGCGCCCGGCCGGCGCGGCCAAAGCCGCGACCGACGAGTCGCAGGTTTAGGGTGCCCCGCACCCTAAAGGCCATGCCGGGGGCATGGCCGACCTGCAACTCTTTGCCACGGCGCTTGCCCGTCAAGCCGGCAGGATCGCCTTCGACGCCATCAGCGACCGCGTCGCGATCGTCCGCGCGGCTTCCGGCGGCAAGCCCAGCCCCTTGGCCATTGCGCCGCCGAGCAAGGCGTCGCCCATCGCCATCAGCACCAGTTGCAGCGTGTCTTCGTGGATTTGCTTGCCGGTCTCTTCATCCTCGGCGAGATCATCGACCAGGCGGAGGATCGCGCTGAGGACCGGATCGAGCGCGTCGTTATTGCCCGACAGGATCATCCACGCCGCCATCGCGCCCGCGCCGTTGACAAAGGCATCGAAGGTAAGATCGACCACTTCGCGCGGATCGGAATCGCCCAGCCGGGCGCGCTTCGCCGCCGCGCCGATTTCAGCAGTGATCGAGTCCGCGAGATGCGTGATCAGCGCCTTTTGCAGGTCCGCGGCCGAACCGAAATGGTGGAGCAGATTGGCGTGGGTGCGCCCGATTCGCGCCGCGACCGCCTTGAGCGTGACCGCCTGTGGCCCCGCCTCGACCAGCAACGCGCGCGCCGCTTCGATTGCGGCATCGCGGGATTCTTCCGGGCTGAGTC
Organism: Sphingomonas sp. HMP6; assembly: GCF_013374095.1. Taxonomy (NCBI): domain Bacteria; kingdom Pseudomonadati; phylum Pseudomonadota; class Alphaproteobacteria; order Sphingomonadales; family Sphingomonadaceae; genus Sphingomonas; species Sphingomonas sp. HMP6. The sequence goes on from NZ_AP022672.1 coordinate 133,139, forward strand.
GTTTGCGCACTATTGACATTGATGTAAGTAATACATAGTTTGGAGCCTGTTATTCCGATCTGTTTGGAGCTTTTCATGGCGAAAGCAACCACTCCCGCCGATTTGACGATCGTCCCGCGCGACCTGCGCTTTGGCCGCGGGACGCAGATGCGCCGTTGGTGGCTGAACAACGATCCATTCGCGACCGCTTTCTATAACGCGCTGTCAGTAACCTTTCCCAAGGGTGAGGGCTTTTTCATCGATAGCGTCCGCACTTTCCGCGAAGGCACGCCGCCGCGCCTACACGCCGAAATCCAGGCGTTCATCAAGCAGGAAGTGATCCACACGCGCGAGCATGTCGCGTTCAACCGCCACGTCACCGATCAAGGGTATGACGTGACCTTGCTCGACCGGCATATCGATGAGGCGCTGGCATTGACCAAGGGCCGCCCGCCGATCGCGAGCCTGGCGGCAACGATGGCGCTCGAACATTTCACCGCGATGCTGGCGCACCAATTGATCGCCAACCCGCGCCATCTGGCGGGCGGGGACGAGCAGGCCGCCGCCTTGTGGCGCTGGCATGCCGCCGAGGAAATCGAGCATAAGGGCGTCGCCTATGACACCTGGCTGCACGCCACGCGCGACTGGACACGCTGGAAGCGCTGGCAGATCAAGGCGCTGGTGATGATCGGCACGACGGTGAAGTTCTTCGCGGGGCGTTACAGGGGTATGCTCGAATTGCTGCGGCAGGATGGCATTACCGGCGCGAAGGCGCATTTCGGGATCGTGTGGTACGCGCTGGGGCGGCCGGGGATGGCGCGGAAGATTCTGGGGGCTTGGCTCGCGTTCTTTTTGCCGGGCTTCCATCCGTGGAATCATGATGATCGCAAGCTGATTGCGCTTGCGGAGAGCGATTATGCGGCGGCGGTGCTGCCACGGGGGGCGCTGGCGGCTTGAAAGCCTGAGGTATCCCACACCCCGTTCGCCCTGAGCCTGTCGAAGGGCTGCATGCCACACACCGGACGCCGGTTGTGGCAAGCAAGGCTTCGACAGGCTCAGCCCGAACGGTGTTGGGGTGTACTTGCCACCTAGGCCTTCGCAGCTGGGCCCCGGCCTTCGCCGGGGTGGCGGCAGGGGAGGCGGAGGTGAAACATTCCGCCTTAAAAAACCGGCTCCTCCCCCGGCTTCTCCGGCACATGAATCCCGCATTCGACCTTTTCCCACCCACGCCAGCGTCCCGCGCGTGGGTCTTCGCCCGGCAGCACTTTCGAGGTGCATGGCGCACAGCCGATCGAGGCATAGCCCTCGGCCTCAAGCGGATGGCGCGGCAATTCGTGCTCGGCGAAATAGGTGTCGAGCGCGGTCTTGTCCCAATCCGCCAGCGGGTTGAGTTTCAGGCGACCTTCATCCTCTTCGAAGCGCGGCATTTGCAGGCGGGTGCCGGCCTGGAAACCTTTGCGCCCCGAAATCCAGGCGTCGAACGGCGCGAGCGCGCGGCGCAGCGGCTCGACCTTGCGCAGGTCGCAGCAACCGTCGGGGTCGTAATTCCAGCGCAAGCCCGTCGCGTCCTTCGCCGCGAGCAAGTGGGGATCGGGGCGGAACACGCGCAAATCGGTGAAGCCGAGCTTCTCCGAAAGTTCGTCGCGATATTGCAGGGTTTCGCCGAAAATCTTCTGCGTGTTGAGGAAGATGACGGGAATGTCGCGGTCGATCTGCGCGATCAGGTGGAGCAAAACAGCGCTCTCAGCACCGAACGAGGACACCGCCGCGACCCGGCCCTTGAACTCGCCGGTCAACAGGTCGCCGAGCATGTCGCGCGTGCCGACCCCGGCGTAGCGCGCCTCCATCGCCGCCGCATCGGCGGGCGAGAAGGGAGCCACGTCGATCAGGTCGAGCTTGCGCGCTGCACTAGCCATGCCGCAATTTCCACACCGGCACGCGCCCGTCGGCAGCCTTTTGATAGACATCGTCGTAGCGCGTTAGCGACGCCTCAAGCGTAGCCGGATCGATCTCGCTTTCGGGCGAGAAACTGTCGAAGCCGCAACGCTTCATCAGCGGCATCTGATCGACCAGCACGTCGCCCTGCGCGCGCAGTTCGCCGCTGTAGCCGGCTTCGCGCAGGATGCGCGCGGCGGAATAGCCGCGCCCGTCGCGGAAGCTCGGGAAGCTGACCTCGACCAGCGCGATGCGATCGAGATACGGCAGCAGCGCGCGGGCGTCGTCGCCTGCCTCCAGGCGGACGGCGGTGGCGTTGGTCTGCGTATCGAGGAACGCGTCGAGCGTGACGGCGGGTTCGTCGTGCGTGGCGGGATCACCCATAAAGCGCCTCCTTGAACGGTTCCATGCCGACGCGGCGGTAGGTGTCGAGGAAGCGTTCGCCGTCTTCTCGGGCGGCCAGATAGACGTTGGTCACCGTCTCGACCGCATCGACGATACCGTCCTCGTCGAAGCCGGGGCCGGTGATCTTGGCGAGGCTGACATCCTCCGCACCCGACCCGCCGAGCGAGAGCTGGTAATTTTCGGTGCCCTTCTTGTCGACGCCGAGGATCCCGATGTGTCCGGCATGGTGATGCCCGCAGGCATTGATGCAGCCGCTGATCTTGAGCTTCAATTCGCCGAGGTCGCGCTGCCGCGCAGGGTCAGCGAAGCGTTCGGTGATCTTCTGTGCGACCGGGATCGAACGGGCATTGGCGAGGCTGCAATAATCGAGGCCGGGACAAGCGATGATATCGCTGATCAGGTCGAGATTGGCAGGCGCGAGGCCGATTTCGCTGAGGCGGCCCCACACCGCGTACAGATCGGCCTTTCGGACGTGCGGCAAGACGATGTTTTGCGCGTGGGTGATCCGCAGTTCATCGAAGCTGAAGTGCTCGCCGAGCTTGGCGATCGCGTCGATCTGGTCGGCGGTGGCGTCGCCGGGGATGCCGCCGACAGGCTTCAAGCTGATCGTGACGATGGCATAGCCGGGTTGCTTGTGCGCGGCGGTGTTCTGGTCGACCCAGATGGCGAAATCGGGGTCGCTGCGGTCGATCGTATCGGGCACGTCTTTGTCGAACGCGGGCGGTGCGAACATCGCGGTGATGCGGTCGAACTCGGCCTTGGGCGGATCGAGCCCGAGCGCCTTGACGCTCACGAATTCCTCCTCGACCTGACGGCGATATTCGTCCGGGCCGATTTCGTGGAGCAGGATCTTGATCCGCGCCTTGTAGATATTGTCGCGGCGGCCGTAGCGATTGTAGACGCGCAGGCACGCTTCGAGATAGCTGAGCAGATCGTCGGCGGTGACGAAGTCGCGGATTTCGTGGCTGATCATCGGGGTGCGGCCCATGCCGCCGCCGACGAAGATCTTCCCGCCGAGCACACCGTCCCGCTCCAGCAATTGAATCCCGATATCGTGCAGCCGCATCGCCGCACGGTCTTCGTGCGCCGCGATCACCGCGATCTTGAACTTGCGCGGTAAATAGGTGAATTCGGGGTGGAAGGTGCTCCACTGGCGCAGCAATTCCGCCCAGATCCGCGGATCGGCAACCTCATCCGCTGCGGCCCCGGCATATTGATCCGACGAGATGTTGCGGATGCAATTCCCCGAGGTCTGGATCGCATGCATCTCGACCGTCGCCAGTTCGGCAAGGATGTCGGGGGCCTGGTCGAGCTTGATCCAATTATACTGGATGTTCTGCCGCGTCGTGAAATGGGCATAGTCGCGATCATATTTGCGCGCGATGTGCGCGAGCATCCGCATCTGGCGGCTGTCGAGCGTGCCGTAAGGGATCGCTACGCGCAGCATGTACGCGTGCAGCTGCAGGTACAGCCCGTTCATCAGCCGGAGCGGCTTGAACTGGTCCTCGGTGATCTGCCCGGCGAGGCGGCGCTTCACCTGATCGCGAAATTCCTCGACGCGGGTATCGACGATCTGCTGGTCGTATTGGTCGTATTTATACATGGGGTCTATCCACCACCGTTCGCCCTGAGCCTGTCGAAGGGCTGCTCTTCTCAAGCGGGCCGGAGGAAAAAGGAGGGCAGGGCTTCGACAAGCTCAGCCCGAACGGAGCAAGGGTGCTCATATCACCCAGCTTCCCGCCATCGGATCGGCGGGTTTCAGCGTCAGATCGGCGCGGACCGTAGGCCCGAGCGCGCGGACGCGGTCCTTGATGTGGGCGGGGCGGGGGCCTTCGGGGGTGGCTGCGGCGTCGATGACATAGGGCACGTTGACGCGGCGCGCGCCTTCCTCGGCGCGGGCGATGCTCTCGCCCTGATCGCCGACGTCGCTCGCATCCTCGACGTGACGTGACCAGGTTGAGCCGGTCCACCAGATCACATCGCCGGTCGGCAAGTCATTCCCGGTCAGTAATTTCACGCCACACTCTCCGCAATTCTTGCCCAGCGCCCCAATTTATCCTCGGCATCGGACAGATTGACCACCTCGCCGACGACGATGATCGCGGGGCTGGCGACTTTCTCGCGTTCCACCATCTGCCCGAGATCGGCAAGCAATGTCCTGATCGCGCGGTGCCCGTCGAGCGTGCCGCGTTCGAGCACCGCCACCGGCATGTCCGGGGCGACGCCGTCGCGCATCAATTTGTCGGCGATGTCGGTTGCCGTGGCGACGCCCATGTAGATGACGAGCGTGCGGCCCTTGCCGGCGAGCCCCGACCAATCCTGATCGGCGAGGCCCTTGCATTGCCCGGCGACGAAGCTGACCGCGCTCGAATGGTCGCGGTGGGTGAGCGGCAACATCGCCTCCGCCGCGCACCCCAGCGCCGCCGATACGCCGGGGATGATTTCGACCGGCAGACCCGCCGCGCGCACGGCCTCGACTTCCTCACCGCCGCGCCCGAAGATGAAAGGATCCCCGCCCTTCAGCCGCACGACGATCGCGCCGGTCTTCGCATGTGCGACGAGCAGCGCGTTGATGGCGTCTTGCGGGAGGGTATGGCGCGCGCGCTGCTTGGCGACCGAGATGCGCTGCGCGGCGGCGGGGGCGAGATCGAGCACGCGCGGGTCGATGAGGCCGTCATGAACGACGACATCGGCTTGCTTGAGCGCCGCCACCGCGCGCACCGTCAGCAAGTCGAGAGCACCCGGGCCCGCGCCGACGAGGATGACGCGTCCCACCGTCGATACAATGTGCGCAGTAGGGTCGAGGAGTGTTGCCATCGCTGTCAGATGGGCTGGACCAAGCGCGGCCGCAATTCAAGGTTGCTTTGCCGGGGGGTAGCGAAACTTGTCGCGCGCGCCTGTTCAGGCGTCGCGCAAGCCGACCCCGATGCTCGCCCGCGCCTGCTCCGCTTCGCTCGATACCACCGGATAGGCGCAATAATCCGCGGCGTAATAGGCGCTCGGGCGGTGGTTGCCGGACCAGCCGATGCCGCCGAATGGGGCACCCGACGAGGCACCATTGGTCGGCTTGTTCCAATTGACGATGCCGGCGCGCGCATTCGCCCAGAAGCGGTCGTACAGCGCTGGATCCTGGCTGAGCAGCGACGCGGACAGGCCGTAGCGCGTGTTGTTCGCCTCCTCGATCGCATCGTCGAAGCTCGATTTGCGGATGACTTGCAGGATCGGGCCGAACAATTCGATGTCGGGCCGGTCGTTCATGTCGGTCGTGTCGATCAACGCCGGGCGTAGGAACGGGCGGTTGGCGACGGGCCGTTCGAGATGGCGGATCGCACGGCCGCCGCGCATCATCAGTTCGAGGAAGCTTTCGGTCAGCAGGTCGGCGCTTTCATTGTCGATCACCGGGCCCATGAACGGGGCTGGGTCGGCATGCGGTTCATCGACGATGATGCGGGTGAGCAATTTGGTCACTTCGGCCATCAACGGATCGTAGAGTTTCTCATCGACGATCAGGCGGCGCGCGGCGGTGCAGCGCTGCCCTGCGCTGGTGAAGGCGGATTGCACGATGACGATCGCAGCGGAGGGCAGATCGGGCGAATCCCACACCACGATCGGGTTGTTGCCGCCCATTTCCAGCGCGAGGATCTTTTGAGGCCGCGTCGCGAACTGTCGGTTGAGCGCGATGCCGGTGTGAGCGGAGCCGGTAAAGAGCAGCCCGTCGATGCCGTCATGCCCGGCCAGCGCCTTGCCCTCGGCAGCACCACCGATGACCAGGCGGACGCAGCCTTCGGGGATGCCGCTGGCGTGGAAGCAATCAACCAGGAACGCGCCGACTGCGGGGGTCTTTTCGGACGGTTTGAACACCACGGCGTTCCCGGCGAGGAGTGCTGGGACGATGTGGCCGTTGGGCAAATGCGCGGGGAAATTATACGGTCCGAGCACCGCGAGCACGCCGTGCGGCTTGTGGCGCAGCGCCATGCGCCCGCCCATTTGCGTGTCGAGGCGGCGCTGCGGTGTGCGCTCGGCATAGGCGCTGACCGAGATATCGACCTTGGCGATGACCGATTCGACCTCGGTCCGCGCCTCCCACAACGGCTTGCCGGTTTCGCGCGCGATCAAATCGGCAAAACCATCGGCGCGGGCGCGCACGACATTGGCGAAACGGCGCAGCGCCTCGATCCGATACGCAAGCGGTTGCGCGGCCCAAGGCGCCCAATTTGCGCGCGCGGTGGCGACCTCGGCATCGACATCGCCGATCTGGCCACGCCACAAGGTGGCACCAGTCGCGGGTTCGTAGGAAAGGAGTTCGGAAGACATTGCCGGGGTGTTTGCCTTAGTTTTGCGGGGGAATCTACACTTTGCTCCCCTCCCTGGAGGGGGGGGAGGGGCTAGCTCAACGCCTCGCCCATTTCGCGGATCGCGGCGATCTTGGCCTCAAACGGCCCCCAATCATCGTTCTGGTCGATTGCCGCCCAGATCGCTTCGACCTCGTCGATCAGCATCGCACAGGGTTCGCCCTGCCAATAGGCGTGGTCGCGGGGTTTGCGGGGGGTGTAGGCTTGGAGCGCGGTGCGCGCTTCGTCGAACGCCGGATCGGTCGGCGCGGTGCCGCCGAAGGCGTCGAAGAAGAAGCGGTCGAGGCCGAGTTTGCTCGCCACGAGGCCGCGCTCGACCGCCTGGACGAGTGCGCGGTCGCTGAACGGGTCTTGCGGCACCACGCCGAGCCGCCACAGGATCGCCGTCGAGACCGCGCGCTGATAGCGTTCGGCGAAGCTGTCGAGCACCGCGATCAGCGGTTCCGCCTCGCTCACCGTGCGGAGCGAAACGGCGAGCTGCATCGCGTTCCAGTGGATCGCCTCGGGCTGGCGACCGAAGGCATAGAGGCCGTGATGATCGAAATAGGCGGCGGTGAAGCTTGGCTCCCAGGTCGGGGCGAAGCGCCACGGGCCGTAGTCGAAGCTCTCGCCGGTCACATTGATATTGTCGGTATTGAGCACGCCGTGGACGAATCCGGCCGCCATGTAGCTGGCGGTGAGGGTGGCGGTGCGGGCCACCACCAGATCAAGCAGTTGCGCCGCCGCGTCCTCGCCCGGTTCTTCGTTGTAGAGATTGCGCAGGACGTAGCCGATGAGCCGCTCCATTGTCTCGGCATCGCGTAGATAGGCGAGGCGCTGAAACGTGCCGATGCGGATATGGCCGTGGCTCAGCCGCACCAGCACGGCAGAGCGCGTAGGGGAGGGTTCGTCGCCGCGCTCGAGCGCTTCGCCGGTTTCGATCAGCGAGAAGCTGCGCGAGGTGTTGACGCCGAGCGCCTGGAGCATTTCGGTGGCGAGCACTTCACGCACCCCGCCTTTCAGCGTCAGGCGGCCGTCGCCGAAGCGGCTCCACGGGGTGGTGCCCGATCCCTTGGTCGCCAAGTCCATCAGGCGCCCGCGGTCGTCGCGCATTTGCGCGAACAGGAAGCCGCGACCGTCGCCGATGTCGGGATTGTACTGGCGGAACTGGTGGCCGTGGTAGCGCAGCGCGAGCGGTTGTTCGAGATTGCCGGACAGCGGCTGAAAGCGACCGAAATGCGCCAGCCATTCGCTGTCGCCGAGGTCGGCGAGTCCAACCTCCTTCGCCGCGCGATCGTTGCGAAACCGTAAGACCGTTTGCGGGAAACGTGCCGCCTCCACGGGATCAGAAAGGGCATCGCCCAAATCGAGGATGGCGCGCTGCGGGAGATAGGCTTGCGGGGGGGTGCTCATGCGTGGATATGGAGGCGGCCAACCCCGGGGCGCAACCCCAAAGCCCAAGCCAGGGACGTCACCATGTCGCCTTATGAAAATCGATATTGGTGGTCGAACGACGGAATCCGGCTGCATTATCGCGATTATCCGGGGGATTCGTCCAAGCCGCCGATCCTCTGCCTGCCCGGCCTGACGCGCAATGCGCGCGATTTCGATGCGGTGGCGCGGCGGCTTTCGCCCGAGTGGCGGGTGATCGCGATCGACCTGCGCGGGCGCGGCGACAGCGGCTATGCCAAGGACCCGATGACTTATGTCCCGCTCACCTATGTGCAGGATGTCCAGGCGTTGCTCGGCGAGCTTGGCGTGGGGCGTTACATTGCCTTTGGCAGCTCGCTCGGCGGGATCGTCTCGATGCTGCTGGCGGGGACCTCGCGCGAAAGCGTGGCGGGGGTGCTGCTCAACGATGTCGGGCCGGACATCATGGCCGAGGGGCTGGCGCGGATTCGCAGCTATGTCGGGCGGTCGAACACCTGGCCCACCTGGATCCACGCGGCGCGCGCGGTCGCCGAGGCGAATGGCGGGGTCTATCCGGATTTTACGCTGGAGGACTGGCTGGCGATGGCGAAGCGGCTCTATCGGCTGAACAGCGCTGGCCGGATCGTGCTCGATTACGACATGAAGATCGCTGAGCCGTTCCGCGTTCCCGGCAACGAGGCCGGTCCCGACATGTGGCGCGCGCTGGCGGTGTTGAAGAGCGTGCCGACGTTGATCGTGCGGGGCGCAAAATCGGACGTGCTGTCAGCGGCGACGGCGGCGCGGATGGCGGAGACGCTCGACGATGGCGAGCTGGTGACGATCGCCGGTGTCGGTCACACCCCGACCTTGGGCGAACCCGAGGCCGAGGCCGGGATCGACCGGCTGCTGGCGCGGATCGTTTAACTCTCCCCTCCCTGGAAGGGCGGGAGTATTGGGTCGATCATGCCCCGCATGATCTGAAACAGCCGGTGGCTGTTTCACCGGGTGGGTGGGTTTGTTGTCGAACGCTGTTCCCGCCCCATACCGACCCACCCCCACCCCCACCCCCACCCCTTTCAGGGAGGGGAGTTAGAAGCGGAACCCCCGCGATCCTGACGCGTCTCCCCGACAACTTCTGGAGTTCTGAATGAACAATATATCTGACGCCCACACTGCGATGACGCGCCTGCAGGGCAAGCGCGCGATCATTACCGGCGGCACGACCGGGATCGGCCGCGCGATCGCGGTGCTGCTGGCGAGCGAAGGCGTGAAGGTGTTCATTTGCGGGCGCGACCAGCACCATCTCGATGATGCGCTGACCCGGATCCGCGAGGTCGGCGAGGGCGACGGCGTGACGATCGACTTGAGCGATCCGGAGCATGTGAAAGCGTTTTTCGATCAAGGTGCCGCCTATCTCGGCGGGCTCGATGTGGCGGTGATCAATGCCGCCGTCGCGGCCGAGGGCCTGAGCACGATGTCCGAGCCGGACTTGCGGTATGCCATTGCGGTCGATTTCACCGCCTATCTGCTCAGTGCGCATGCTGCGGTCCAGCAACTCGACGGGAAAGGCGATATCGTGTTGATCGGGTCGATGAGCGCGCACGTGCTCGGGCCGAGCTCGACCGTCTATGCCGGCATCAAATACGGCATCCAGGGTTTCGCCTATGCCTTCCGGCGCGAAATGGGGCCGAAGAACATCAAGGTTTCGCTGGTCGAACCGGGACTGACCGGATCGAACATGCAAACCGACCCGCCGGAGATCCAGCGCGAGAAGATCAAAAAGGAGGAGTCGCTGCGTGCGGAGGACATTGCGGTCGCGGTGCAGTATATCCTGACCCAGCCCAACCGCGCGATCATCCAGCAATTGACGATCACGCCGCGCATGCAGGAAGACTGATGACCTTTTCTCATGACGCACTCATTTTCGCCCCCGGCGATATCGACCTCAGCCAGTCGCCGCTCGCCGGGAAGGTCGATGCCGAAACCTATGTGCTGGGGGCGTTCAATCCGGGCATGACGCGGTTGCCCAACGGCAATCTGCTGTTGATGGTGCGGGTGGCGGAGGCGCTGCGGACGCCGATCCATGATCAGGCGATTCATGCGATCCGCTGGACCGAGCATAGCTACGCGCTCGACGCCTGGCCGCTCGATTTCGTTGACACCGCCGATCCGCGCAAATTCATGATGCGCGCGGCGGGGTGGAAGATCATGGCGCTGACCTCGATCTCGTGGCTGCTGCCGGTCGAGCTTAACGCCGATGGCACCAGGGTCGAGCAGGTCCATTACGACAAGGCGATTGCGCCGCGTGCGCCGTACCAATGCTACGGCGTCGAGGATGCGCGGATCAGCAAGGTGGGTGACCGCTATCTGATGACGACCTGCTCGGTCAGCCCGGAGCGGCATTCGACGACGCTCTACACTTCGGACAATGCGCTCGACTGGCAGCTCGAGGGGATCGTGCTCGATCATCAGAATAAGGACATGCTGATCTTCGAGGGGCTGGTTGCGGGCAAGTATTTCGCGCAGACGCGGCCGTTGGGCGATTTGTATTTCGCCTATCCGCCGGGGAGCGAATGGCGCAGCGGGCCGTCGATCAACCTCGCCTCATCGCCCGATGCGCTGCATTGGAAGCCGTATGACAAGCCCGGCATCCGCCCGCACGCCGCGACGATGGCGACCGCGCGGATGGGCGGCGGCGCCCCGCCGATCCTGACGCCCGAGGGCTGGCTGTCGCTGTGGCACGGCGTGGAGCCGGCCGGCGTGGTCGGCATCTACCGCACCTATTGGAGCTTGCTCGACCGCGACGACCCGAGCGTGGTGCTGCGCACGTCGCATGAGCCGTTGATTGAGGCGAATGCGGCGCTGACCGATCCGATCAAGGACTTGATGTATCTCGACAATGTCGTGTTCACGACGGGCATCGCCGATGCGGGGGATCATTATGTCGTGGCGAGCGGCGAGGCGGATCTGGCGTGTCGGGTGACGTGGGTGGCGAAGGGGGCGTTTGAGTAGATTTGCACCGGGCGACCGATGCTTACGGTTCGTCCGTCTGCAATGCAGCGCTGTTGAAAGACGAGACATCAGTCACTTGGCGCGTGATCTGCATCGAGGGGGAGAGCCGCGTCCGGGCAATCGGCAAATCACGATCATTCCGATCCGCGACAACGAAAAATCCCGCCATGCCGAGTATGGGTTGCAGCGGGGTTTGCGCCGACGGCGCGCGCATGAAGCTGCCGATATAGGTCGCCTCGCCGCTGCGGATGCGAAAAGGGAAGGCGAACGGCTTCTCGGGCGACCATTCATACGACCCGACACCGGGAAGCGACCCCGAAAAAGCGAAACTGCCAACCGCATAGTCACCCGGCGGCAAGCACCGGACGACGACATGCCCGGTTTCCGTACCGACGAAATCGGGATCTTTGATCTGCAAGCGGATCGCGCCGCCGACCTTGGGCTTGATTTCACCCGCCCATGGGCTGCGGCGCTTGTCGCCCGGGCTTTTGATCGGTCCGTAGGGAAAGGTGAAATTCATCCCGATCTTCACCGTACCGACCGAATAGATGAGGCATCCCGCATCAGCCCCTTCATAGTGCGCCGCATCGCTCTTCGCATTCGCGGTGGTAGCACCGAGCAGCGCTGTCCACAGAAGGATTGCCGTGGTCCTTCCCAAAATCCTAACCTTCATGGCCATAATCTTTCTCCGGGCTTCTGATGCCGCCGCGCGCTGGTGGAGACATAAATGAGCATGCCGACCGGGCAAGCGCAAATGATGACGCCCGCATTCCGTTCCGCTAAGGCCCCGATTATGCCTCGTCCGGTCAACATCCTGCACCTCCATTCCACCTTCTCGCTCGGGGGCAAGGAAGCGCGGGCGGTGCGGTTGATGAACGTGTTTGGGGATCGGGCGCGCCACACGATCGTGTCGGGGATGGAGGGACAGTATGGGGCGCGCGAGGCCATCGCCAAGGGGATCGATTACGAAATCGCGCAGAATGCGCCGCCGCTGACCGGTAATCCCTCGGTCAACCGCTATGAAGCGATTGCCGCGTATATGCGCCGCTTCGATCTGGTGCTGAGCTACAATTGGGGCGCGATCGACGGGGCGATGGCGCGGCGCGTGTCGTCGAAGGGCGTGCCGCCGCTGATCCACCATGAGGACGGCTTCAATGCGGACGAGGCCAAGTGGCTGAAGCCGCAGCGCAATGTCTATCGCCGCTTCGCGCTGACCAAGGCGGCGGCGTTGGTCGTGCCATCGGAGACGCTTGAGGACATCGCGCTCAACATCTGGAAGCAGCCGCGCGAGCGCGTTCACCGCATCGCGAACGGTATCGATACCGCGCTCTATGCCAGGAAGCCGAAGCCAAACGCGATTCCAGGCCTCAAGCGCAAGCCGGGCGAAGTGGTGATCGGCACGCTGGCGGGCCTGCGCGAGGTCAAGGATCTGCCGATGCTGGTGCGCGCAGTCGGCGGCATGTCGACGCGCGTGCGTCTTGTGATCGTGGGGGAGGGGCCGGAGCGGCAGGCGATCCTAGATACGGCCGAGCGGATGGGGATGGAGGATCAACTGGTGATGCCCGGTTTCCTGCCGCGGCCGCACGAATATATCGGCCTGTTCGACATTCTGGCGCTGTCGTCCAAGAGCGAGCAATTCCCGATCTGCGTGGTCGAGGCGATGGCGGCGGGCCTGCCGATCGTTTCCACCCCGGTGGGCGATGTGTTGCGGATGGTGGTGCCCGAGAATCGTAGTTATGTCGAAGGCCGGACGCAGGAAGTGGCGCTGCGCGATGCGCTTGAGGCGCTGGCCAAGTCGGTTCCGGAAGGCAGGGCATGGCTTGGCCAAAAGAACCGTGCCAAGGCCGTCGCAGAATATGACGAAGCAGGGATGATTGCGCGCTATGCGGCGCTTTACGGAAATGTCATCGGCCGACCGGATGCATTTGCCTAAATGCGATTTGCGGCGGGATGCATCCAAAGCCTATACCAAGCGTATCTTTCAATCGGAGGTCTCTCGCGTTGTTTAAAGGTTTGAAGCCCATCGTTTATGGCGGCCGTGAGGTTTGGCCGATCGTAGAAGGTGGCAAGGGGGTTGCTGCGACCAATCACGCGAGCGCGGGGGCGTGGGCCGCCGCGGGCGGAATCGGCACGGTTTCGGCGGTGAATGCCGACAGCTATGACCCGGACGGCAAAATCATCCCGCAAGTCTATAAAGCGCTGACGCGGCGCGAACGGCACGAAGAGCTGATCGAGTACGCGATCGAGGGTGCCGTCCAGCAAGTCCAGCGCGCGTTCGACATTGCCGGTGGCAAGGGCGCGATCAACATCAATGTGCTGTGGGAAATGGGCGGGGCGCAACGCATTTTGCACGGCGTGCTGGAACGCACGCGCGGGCTCGTCTCGGGCGTTACCTGCGGCGCGGGGATGCCGTACAAATTGTCCGAGATCACCGCGTCCTATGAAGTGAGCTATCTCCCGATCGTGAGTTCGGGCCGGGCCTTCCGGGCACTGTGGAAGCGCGCCTATTCCAAGGCGTCGGAATGGCTGTCAGCGGTGGTCTATGAGGATCCGTGGCTGGCGGGCGGGCATAACGGCCTGTCCAATGCCGAGGACCCGCTCGTTCCGCAGGACCCCTATCCGCGCGTGAAGGCGCTGCGCGAGACGATGCGCGAAGGTGGCATTTCGGACGACGTGCCGATCGTGATGGCGGGCGGCGTGTGGTATCTGCGCGACTGGTCCGACTGGATCGACAATCCCGAGCTCGGCAGCATCGCCTTCCAGTTCGGCACGCGGCCGTTGTTGACGCAGGAAAGCCCGATTCCCGAAGGCTGGAAGGCCAAGCTGACCAATATCGAGGAAGGCGAAGTGCTGCTGCACCGTTTCTCCCCGACCGGTTTCTATTCGAGCGCGGTCCTCAACCCGTTCCTGCGGCATCTGCAGGCGCGGTCGGACCGGCAGATCGCCTTTTCGGCGCAACCCGCCGGGGACCATACGCATCAGCTCGACGTCGGCGTGAAGGGCAAGAATTTCTGGGTGACGCTTGGCGATCTGCTGCGCGCGCGGCAATGGTATCGCGCCGGCTTTACCGATGCGTTGAAGACGCTGGACAACACGCTCGTGTTCGTGACGCCCGAGGACAAGGGCGTGATCCGCAAGGATCAGGCGGATTGCATGGGGTGCCTCAGCCAATGCGCGTTTTCGAGCTGGTCGGACACCGAGACCAACTCGACTGGGCGGCTCGCCGATCCGCGCAGCTTCTGCATCCAGAAGACGCTGCAGGACATCGCGCATGGCGGCGAGATCGACCAGAATCTGATGTTCGCCGGGCATGGTGCGTATCAGTTCAAGCGTGATCCGTTTTATTCCAACGGCTTCGTGCCGACGGTGAAGCAGTTGGTCGATCGGATTCTGACGGGCGACTGAGGCTGGATCGGGCCGGGAGTTTAGCCCTTTCTTCACCCCGCCCCGGTAAAGGGCGGGGCATGTCCGCGCCGATCGTCCTTCCCGGAAACGCCGAACTGCTGCCGCTGCGCTTTCAGATCGGCGCGCGGACGATCGCGGCGGTCCAGCGCCGGATGGTGCGCGTGCCGCTGTCGCTCGATCAGGTTCTGGACGGACGGGTGCCGGCGCTGCCGCCGCTCGACCGCGCCGCGCATGGCTATGCGATCACCTCCTTGCCGCAGAAACAATTGGAAGCGGTTGCGCGAGTCGGCGGCGGGATGATCGCGCATGTCCGGCAATGCTACCCGCGGCATTATGCCGATTTGACGATCGGGTTCGAGGCGTATCGCGCGGCGCTCTCGGGCAACACGCGATCCGGGCTGAAGCGCAAGGCCAAGAAAGTGATGGAGGCGTCGGGCGGAATGCTCGACGTGCGGCGGTTCCGCACGCCCGATGAGTTGAGCCAGTTCCACGCGGTCGCGCGCGGGATTTCCGAGCGGACCTATCAGGAGAAGCTGCTCGGCGGTGGATTGCCCGAGGATGCGGCGTTCCTGCAGAGCATGTATGCGCTGGCGGCCGCGGGCGCGGTGCGGGCGTGGTTGTTGTACGTTGGCGGGGAGCCGGCGGCGTATCTCTATTGCCCGATCGAGAACGGCACCGTGCGCTACGATCATGTCGGGCACGATCCGGTGTATAACGATCTGTCCCCCGGCGGTGTGCTGATGCTGGAGGTGATGGGGGATTTGTACGCCGAGCCGCGCCTGCGCTGGTTCGATTTCACCGAAGGCGATGGCCAGCACAAGCGCAGCTTCGCGACACACGGGGTCGAATGCCTCGACCTGCTGTTGCTGCGCGCCACGCCGACCAACCGCGCGACGCTGGCCGCGCTCGGCGCGTTCGACCGGTGTGCGGCGTGGGGCAAGCGCGCGGTCGCGCGCTGGGGGCTGGCAGGGCTGGCGAAGAAGCTGCGGCGGTAGCTTCCCCACCGTTCGCCCTGAGCCTGTCGAAGGGCACATCTCCCCGCAGACGGCGTGACGTGTGGAGAGAGGGGGGGGCGACAAGCTCACCCCGAACGGATTTAGGTGATAGCCAACACCGACCCCTTCGCTACACCGCTGCCATGCACCTGCGCGCCGAAGCCCTGATCCTCGCGATCCGCCATCACGGCGAGCATGGCGCGATCGCGCGCGCGCTGACTGCCGAGCATGGGTTGCAGGCGGGCTATGTGCGGGGTGGGCGCTCCAGCCGGATCCGGCCGATCCTGCAACCCGCCAACCGCGTGATCGGCGAATGGCGTGCGCGCACCGATGATCAGCTTGCCAGTTTGAGCGTCGAACTCGTCACCAGCCGCGCGCCGCTTTATGCCGAGCCGCTCCCGGCGCTCGCGCTCGATTGGGTGACGACGCTGACCGCCGCTGCGCTGCCCGAGGCGCAACCCTATCCGCGATTGTACGCCGCGCTCGACGGGACGATTGCGGCGGTCGAATCCGCCCCCGCGGCGCGCGGGTGGGCGCTGGCGCTGGCGCGCTATGAATTGCTGGTGCTGGCGGAGCTTGGCTATGGCCTGGAGCGCGAGACGCTGCCGCCGGCGCTTGCCAGCGGGGTGGCCCCGGAATGGCCCGAAATCCTTGAGGCGCTGGGCATCACGGGCGAGGCGCTGGCCGCGCAAATTCTGGTCGAACGGCGCGCGGTGACGCTCGATGCGCGCGCGCGGCTGGTCGATCGGCTGAAAAGGGCGGTTGCGTGAAGCCCCGCGCCTCGGCAAGGACTCTCATGCCCGTTCGTCCTGAGCTTGTCGAAGGACTGTTCTTTCTTCCTTGCGGGTGGAAGAGGAGAGCAGGGCTTCGACACGCTCAGCCCGAACGGAATTCTATGTGGCACTGATCGCAATTCTCGCCGGTGACGGCATCGGACCCGAAGTCACGCGCGAGGCGCGGCGCGTGCTCGAAGCACTCGACCTTGGCCATAGCTTCGAAACCGCAGCCGTTGGTGGCGCGGCGTATCGCGCGACCAGCCATCCGCTGCCGCACGAGACGCTGGCGCTCGCCAAGCGCGCCGATGCGATCCTGTTCGGTGCGGTCGGCGATCCCGAGATGGACGGGCTCGAGCGCGCGCTGCGCCCGGAGCAGGCGATCCTGGGTTTGCGCAAGGCGCTCGGCCTGTTTGCCAATCTCCGGCCCGCCAAGCTGTTTCCGGGGCTCGAGGATGCCTCCGCGATGCGGCCCGAGATCGCGCGTGCGATCGACATGGTGATCGTGCGCGAACTGACCGGCGACGTCTATTTCGGCGACAAGGGCCGCGGCATTACCAATAAGGGCCTGCGCGAAGGCCATGACATGATGCGCTATGACGAGGTCGAGGTCGCGCGGATCGCGCGCGTCGGTTTCGAAATGGCGCAGCGGCGCAAGCGCATCATCACCTCGGTCGACAAGGCCAATGTGCTGGAAACCTCACAATTGTGGCGCGAGGTGGTCAACGAAATCGCGCGCGATTACCCCGAGGTGAAGCTCACCCATATGTACGTCGACAATGCCGCGATGCAGTTGGTGCGCAATCCCGGCGCATTCGACGTGATCGTCACCGGCAATCTGTTCGGCGACATCCTGTCCGATCAGGCGAGCATGTGCGTCGGGTCGATCGGGATGCTGCCGTCGGCCTCGCTCAACCAGTGGCAGGGGACGTGCGGGCTGTACGAGCCGATCCACGGTTCCGCGCCCGATATCGCCGGCCAGGGCAAGGCCAATCCGTGCGCGGCGATCCTGTCCGCGGCGATGCTGCTGCGGCATTCGCTGGCGGACGAAGCCTCGGCGCTGCGGATCGAAGCGGCGGTGGTCGCGGCAATCGGCGGCGGCGCGCGCACGCCCGATCTTGGCGGCACGCTCTCGACCGAAGCGATGGGCGATGCGGTGCTGGCCGCACTTGCATGAGCGAGCCGCTGGAACCGACCACATTGGAGTTGGCGGTCGTCATCCCGACCTTCAACGAACTGCGCAACGTGCCGCTGCTGATCGCCAAGCTCGACGCGGCGCTGGTCGGGCGTGGGTGGGAGGCGATCTTCGTCGATGACGACAGCCCCGACGGCACCGCGCAGGCCGCGCGCGACATCGCGCTGACCGACCGGCGCGTCCGCGTGATCCAGCGGATCGGGCGGCGTGGGCTGTCCTCGGCCTGTATCGAGGGGATGTGCGCGACTGCGGCCCCGGTCGTCGCGGTGATCGACGGCGATCTGCAGCATGACGAGACGATCCTGCCCGCGATGCTCGATGCGTTGCAAGCCGACGCCGCGCTCGACGTTGTGATCGGATCGCGCTTCGTTGCTGGCGGCGGGACGGGCGAGTGGGACCATGACCGCGTCGCCAAATCCGCTTTGGCGACGCGGATTTCCAGGCGCGTGCTGAAAGCCGATCTCAACGATCCGATGAGCGGCTTCTTCATGATCCGCAGCGCGATCGTGCGCGCAATGATCCCGTCGCTGTCGGCGATCGGCTTCAAGATCCTGCTCGACATCATGACCGCGAGCCCGCGGCCGCTCAAGTTCCTCGAATTGCCCTATACCTTCAGGCTGCGGACCGAGGGCGAGAGCAAGCTCGATTACGTCGTGGCGATGGAGTTCCTGATCGCACTGTACGACCGGATGTTCGGGCGGATCGTGCCGGTGCGCTTCGTGATGTTCTCCGCGATCGGGGCGATCGGCGCGGTGGTGCACCTGGCGGTGCTGTGGGTGTTGTTCCGCGAGAGCGGGCTGGAGTTCGTTGCGGCGACGATCGTGGCGACGTTGGTCGCGATGACCTTCAACTTCTTCCTCAACAACGCGCTGACCTATCGCGAGCGGCGGCTGACGGGTGCGCGCGCGCTGTTCGACGGATGGGTGTCGTTCTGCCTGGTCTGCGCGGTCGGGGCGGCGGCGAATGTCGGCGTCGCGGCGTTCCTGTTCGAGGTGCAGCATGGTGCCTGGGCACTGTCGGCGCTGGCGGGGATCGTGGTGGCGGCGGTGTGGAATTTCGCGCTGTCGTCGCGGTTTGTGTGGGGGCGGTATTAAACCCAGCTCGGAAACCAGGTCCAGAAATGGAAAGCGTTCGGTCCGCTCAAGCGCGCCGCCGATAGCACCGGGTAGAACAAAACGAAGAACGCCAGCACGACGATCAGCATCGCTTCGTCCCAATGCTTTCCGCGCTTGAAATGGTCGAGTGCGACGGCGAGCGCGATGCACAGGAAGGTGGTCGGCAGATAGTAATAATAGAAAAAGCCGAGCGATTTGGGGATCACTGCCCATATTCCGTAACTGCCGATCCATAGCCCGGCCGCCGCGAGTGCCGCGGCGCTCCGGTCGCGCCACCAGGCGTAGAGGCACGCTACAACCGCGATCAGCCCGCCATAGAGGATCGCGAGATTGCCAATCAGCAGCACCCCGCGCTGCGCACCGTCGGCGGGTTCGTAGAGATACCACACCGGCCGCACCATGAACGGCCAACTCCACCACGATGATTGGTACGGATGATGCGGCAGGATCTGCGTCTGCTGGTGATACATATTGCCCTGAAATGGCAGCAGCTTGGCCAGCGTCATCGCGTCGATATGGTAGAAGAAAGCCGGGGCAAAGGTCAGGAAATAGGCGGCGATGCTGACCGCGCCGAGTGTCACGATCGCCGTGATCGCCGCCATGCCGGGCCAGTGGCGATGCCCGCCTGCGTTCAGCGCGGCATAGACCGACCGACCGTTGGCGCGGGCATCGTTCAGCCGCACCGCCACGAACGCGATCGCGGCAAACGCCACGAGCGGCGCGGCACTCCATTTCGCGGCGACGGCGAGGCCAAGCACGGCGCTGCCCATGATCCAGCGTGACCACGCCTGCGGCCCTGTTTCTGCCCGCATCGCCCACAACAGGCCCGTGATGCCGAGCAGCGCCAACGCCGCCATGAACCCGTCGAGCATCCCGATCCGCGCCTGCACGAACACGGTGAAATTGAACACAGCGAACAACGCGCCGAACACCGCCGGGCGGACGCGGCCGAGCATCAGCCACAGGATCGCGAACACGCCGAGCACTGTCGTCGTGCCTGCCAGTGTCGAGAAGAAGCGCCACCCCAGGCTGTTATCGCCGAACAGCAGGATGCCAGCGGCAATGATCTCCTTCGCCAGCAAGGGATGTTCGATGTTGGTCGGCCCGGCAAGCGCAATCAGCTTTCGCGCGGCGGGAACATAATGCACCTCGTCGAACATCAGTTTCGACGGTATCGTCAGGCGATAGCAGAACAGAAACTGCGCCAGCAAAGCGAGGATCGCGGCGGCGCGAAAGGGGCTGGGCTGGGGGTGCGTCACAGCATCTCTATCCCCGCTCAAGCCATTCCTTTCAAGCGCGCGCCCGCGATGCCCCCCTGATCCCCATTGACGTACGCCGCGCGCTCCCGGCAAAGTGGGCGACATGAAACGCCGCACCGGACAAGACCAGAGCATCACGCGCCAGTGGCGCCCCGCAACGCAAGCCGTGCGCGGCGGCACCGCGCGCAGCGAATGGGGGGAGACGTCGGAGGCGCTGTTCCTGACATCGGGCTATGCCTATGATTGCGCCGCCGATGCCGCCGCGCGCTTCGCGGGCGAACAGGTCGGCATGACCTATTCGCGGTTGCAGAATCCGACGGTCGAGATGCTCGAAAACCGCATCGCCTTGCTTGAAGGGGCGGAAGCGTGTCGCACGATGGCAACGGGCATGGCGGCGATGACGGCGGTGCTGCTGTGCCAGCTCCAGACCGGAGACCATATCGTCGCGGGGCGCGCGGCATTCGGGTCGTGCCGCTGGCTGACCGACACGCTGCTCCCCAAATTCGGGATCGACGTGAGCATCATCGATGCGCGCGATCCGCAGCAATTCGAAGATGCGTGCAAGCCGAACACCAAGCTGTTCTTCTTCGAAACGCCTGCCAACCCGACGATGGATGTGGTTGATCTGAAAGCGGTTTGCGACATCGCGCGGGCGCGGGGGATAACTTCGGTGGTCGACAATGCCTTCGCCACGCCCGCGCTGCAGCGGCCGATGGAGTTCGGCGCCGACGTGACCGCCTATAGCGCGACCAAGATGATGGACGGGCAGGGGCGCGTGCTCGCGGGTGCGGTGTGCGGGACGCAGAAGTTCATCGACGACACGTTGCTGCCCTTTACGCGCAACACCGGGCCGACGCTGAGCGCGTTCAACGCCTGGGTCGTGCTGAAGGGGCTGGAGACGCTCGATCTGCGCATCCGGCGGCAATCGGAAAATGCACTGAAGGTCGGGCGGATGATCGAGGCGCGCGTTCCGCGGATGCTTCACCCCGGTCTGCCGAGCCATCCGCAGCACGATCTGGCGATGCGCCAGATGGAAGCCTGCGGCCCGATCTTCGCGTTCGAAGTGGCGGATCGCAAGCAGGCGCACGGGCTGCTCGATGCGCTGCAAGTTGTCGATATCTCGAACAATATCGGCGATTCGCGCTCGCTGATGACGCATCCCGCCTCGACCACGCATTCCGGCGTCGCGGAGCAAAAGCGGCTCGAGATGGGCGTGACCGAGGGGCTGATCCGGCTCAATGTCGGCCTTGAAGATGCGCAGGACGTGATCGAGGATATCGACCGGGCGCTGACTGCGGTGGGTTTGTGAGCGACGTCATGAAGGCACTGTTTCCCTATGCCGCGGAAACGCGCGGGGTGATCGTGCGCGTGTCGGTGAGCTTCTTGCCCGAACAATCCGAGCCCGATCGCGGGCGGTGGTTCTGGGCCTATCATATCCGGATCGAGAATGCCGGCGCGATGGCGGTGCAATTGCTCACGCGGCACTGGGTCATTACCGACGGACGCGGCGCGCGCCATTCGGTTGAGGGCGAGGGGGTGATCGGCGAACAACCGCTGATCGCGCCGGGCGACAGCTTCGATTACGTCTCGGGTTGCCCGCTCTCGACGCCAAGCGGCGCGATGCTCGGCAGCTACCATATGATGGGTGACGACGGCGCGGGCTTCGACGTCGAAATCCCCCGTTTTGCGTTGCTTGCGCCTGCGGTGGGGGCGTGAAACGAACGCATCTTCCGTTGAACGGGCTGCGCGTGCTCGATGCGGCCGCGCGGCATTTGAGCTTTACGCGCGCCGCCGATGAGCTCGCGGTGACCCCGGCCGCGGTCGGGCAGCAGATCCGCGCGCTGGAGGATACGCTGGGCGTCGTGCTGTTCCGGCGCACCACGAAGGGGCTGGAACTGACGCCTGAGGGCGAAAGCGGGCTCGCCGCGCTGCGCCAGGGGTTCTGGCAGTTCGAGGAAGCCGTCCGCGCGATGCAGGCGGGGCAAACGAGCAAGTCGCTCACGATCGCCGCGCCGCGCGATTTGACCGAGAAATGGCTGATGCCACGCCTTGCCGAGATTGCGCGCGGTGACGGCGAATTGCGCTTCGTGCTGATATCCGCCGACGAGACGATCGATTTCACCGAAGCCAATCTCGATCTCGCGATCCGCTGGGGTGACGGGCCGGGCGAGCATGAGGGCGAAGCGCTCGAATCCGCCGGAATGATTACGGTCGAGCGGCCGGGTGGTGGGGTCGATACGCGGATTTCCTGGCCGGGTTGCCTCAACGACGAAGCCGTATCGCTGGTGCGCGTCGGCGATGCCGGGCTGGCGCTTGATGCGGCCGCCGAAGGGCTGGGGCGCGCGACGGTGCCTGAACTGCTTGCCGCCAGCGATCTTGCGTCGGGGCGTGTGGTCGCAGTGGGCGAGGCCAAGCCGTACCGGCTCGGCTATTGGCTGGTCGCGCCGCTTCCGCAATGGCGTCAGAAGAAGGTCAAGGCGCTTGTCGCCGCGCTGACGGCATGACGCCGCCATTGGAAAGCGCACGGCTCACGATGCGCGCGCAGCGGGCCGACGATGCCGAGGCGCTGCACGAGGCGTTTGGCGACGAAGCGACCATGCGGTGGTGGAGCAGCGCGCCACACGCCACTCTAGACGAAACGCGCACCTATCTCAGCACGCGCACGGATCAGCCCGGCCAGCGCGGCTGGGTGATGACGGTGAAGGGCACCGACCGCGCGATCGGCACCGTGTGGGCGGGGGAGCGGCGAGCCGGCGTCAGCGAGATCGGTTATATGCTCGTGCCCGGCGCGGCGCGGCAAGGCTATGCCCGCGAAGGCGTTTCGCGCTTGCTCGATCTGCTGTTCAGCGAGGAAGGCCATCGCCGCGTGTTCGCCGATACCGATCCAGACAATGCGTCATCGAACGCCTTGTTGACGCGCCTGGGTTTCACGCTCGAAGGGCGGTTGCGCGCCGAATGGGAGACGCATATCGGCGTGCGCGACACCTTGTTGTGGGGCCTGCTTGCCGAGGAATGGACCAGCCGATGACCGCCAGATTCAAGGCCGAACCGACCGCCAAGGCACCGCCGCCAGATCTCAACGATCCCGTGCAGCGTGCGGCGTATTCGCGCGAATTGAAGATGGTGGCACGGCCGATCCGTTACCTGGGTGTCGCGCTGGCGCTCGGGGCGGCGATCCTCGCGGCCTTGCGCGCGCGCTATTGGCCCGATCTGCCGATGATCCTGCCGCTGTTCCTGCTGGGCGTCGCGGCGCTGCATCTGTTCGCCGGGATCGTGATCCGCGCCAAATACCATCAGGCGCGGATGCGGGGATAGCGTGCGTTAAGAGGCCGCAGTGGGCGCTGGCGTCGTGCCTGGCGTTGTGGCTGGGGTTGCAACTGGCATCACAGCGGGATCGCGAGACAAGTCAATCGCCTCGATCGTCGGCACTGGGGAGCGGACGCGCATCCGGGTACCGGTGACCGTGGTCCAGGGTGCGGTAAAGGTATAGCGCTCAACCCGGAACGCAGAATCGCTATTGGCAGCGAGTGGGGCATAACGCCGGCCACCGAGCGCGGTGAGGATCGGTTTGACCCAATCACCCGAGAGTTTCTCACTTTTGCGGAGCACCTCGGGTTCGCCCACTTTGCCGTCGGGCAGAACCTCGAAGCTGATATCGACCCACTGGTTGTCGACATCGTCGAGCAGGATGCGATTCAGCGTTTCCCCGCCTTGGTCGGGCCGTATTGCGCGTTCCGGAAGTTGGATCTTGGGCGCATACAACAGAACCGGCGTACTGACGGTGCCGACCTGATATTCGGCGACAAGGCGATCGATCGCGCCCGCATCGCCGCTGCGCACCGCAAGCTTTAACTTGAGAAGTTTGGCAGACCGCACAAATGGCGCAAGTGCCGGATCTGAGTTGGCGATCAGCGCGTTGCTCGCGGCGATGGCGGCGGTGAAATTCATATCGTCACGCCGGTCGGAGGCGGCGGCATAGACCATGGCGACGCGCAGCAACGCATACCCTTCGACGCGCGGTTGCTTCAACTCACGCGCGCGCCGCGCAACTTTGCGATAAAGTTCGACCCCGGCCGCCAGGCGACCGGTTTTAGCGTACGCATCTCCCAATTCGACTTGGGCGCCGAGCACGCGCCAATCATCCGCCGGGAGCCCCGACTTGAGCGCGCTGATAACATCGAGCGCCCCACCGAAATAGGCATCCTGCTCGCCAAGATGGGCGGAGACGCGCGAGTTGGCGCGCAGCAGATCGGACACCGGGACCGGATAGGCGTTGGCGAAGCGCTTGTTGCGCCCGATCGATTTAAGCATCGTCGCGCGCGCATTCTTGTAATCACCCGCAACGAACTGCGTTTCGGCCACCGCCAGAGTCGCGTCGACATCCTTGTCGGGGGGGCAATGCTGCGCGATGCACGCCGCCAGCGCGGCCTTCGCATCCTTGAGCGACATCCCGATTACGACGATGTCGGGGCCGGTTGCCGCGGGTTCGGGTGCCTTTTGCTGAGCGAACGCCGGCGTCGCCGCCAGCGTAGCGGCCATAGCAAATGCCTTGAAACGCAGCATGATTCGACTCCCCGGCAAGATCGCCGCCAGGCGATTTTAAGCGTCGATCGCCGCTTCGTCCATCCGCGCCGCATTTTCCTGGATGAACGCAAAGCGATGCGCCGGATTGGTGCCCATCAGCCGGTCGACCAGATCCTTCACGACCGCGCGCTCCTCATATTCCTGCGGCAGCGTGATGCGCAGCATCGCGCGCGTCTTGGGGTCCATCGTCGTCTCGCGCAGCTGCATCGGGTTCATCTCGCCCAGTCCCTTGAACCGCCCGATCTCGATCTTCTTGCCCTTGAACTCGGTCGCTTCGAGCCGGGCGCGATGCGCGTCGTCCATGGCATAGGCGCTCTTGGTGCCAGAGGTCAGGCGATAGAGCGGCGGTTGCGCCAAGTAGACATGGCCCGCGCGGACGATCTCGGGCATTTCCTGAAAGAAGAAGGTCATCAGCAGCGTCGCGATGTGCGCGCCGTCGACATCGGCGTCGGTCATGATGACGACGCGCTGGTAGCGCAGGTTTTCCGACCGGCAGTCCTTGCGCGTGCCGCAGCCGAGCGCCTGGATCAAATCGGCGATTTCGGAATTGGCGGAGATTTTGGCCATCGTGGCGGAGGCGACGTTGAGGATCTTGCCGCGGATCGGCAGGATCGCCTGCGTCTTGCGGTCGCGTGCTTGCTTGGCCGAACCGCCGGCCGAATCGCCCTCGACGATGAAGATCTCGGTGCCCTCGGGGCCGGCCGAGGAGCAGTCGGTCAGCTTGCCAGGCAGGCGCAGTTTGCGCGCGCTGGTCGCGGTCTTGCGCTTGACCTCGCGCTCGGCTTTACGCGCGAGCCGCTCGTCCATCCGTTCGATGACGTAAGTCAGTAACGCCTTACCACGTTCCATATTGTTGCTGAGAAAATGGTCGAAATGGTCGCGCACGGCCTTTTCGACGAGCGGCGTCGCCTCGGGGCTCGAGAGCCGATCCTTGGTCTGACTCTGGAATTGCGGATCGCGGATGAAGACGCTGAGCATCAACTCGCTACCGGTCATCACATCTTCGGCAGCAATGTCCTTGGCCTTTTTATTGCCGACCAGTTCGCCGAACGCGCGGATCCCCTTCACCAGTGCGGCGCGTAAGCCCGCCTCATGCGTGCCGCCATCGGGCGTGGGGATGGTGTTGCAATACCAGCTATACGATCCGTCGCTCCAGAGCGGCCAAGCGACGGCGCATTCGACCCGGCCCGCACCGCCGGGGAAATCCTGCCGCGTGACGAAGAAGTCGGAGGTTGCGCACTCTCGCGCGCCGATCTGTTCGCGCAAATGATCGGCGAGACCGCCTGGGAATTGGAACACCGCCTCGGGCGGCGTGTCGTCGCTGATCAGCTCGGGCGCGCATTTCCAGCGGATCTCGACCCCCGCGAACAGATACGCCTTCGATCGCGCGAGTTTGTAGAGCCGTGCCGGCTTGAAGCTCATGTCCGGTCCGAAAATCTCGGTATCGGGCACGAAGCTGACCGAGGTGCCGCGCCGGTTCGGTGCTGCGCCGACATGTTCCAACGGCCCCATCGTCGCACCGCGGGCGAAGCGCTGGCGGTACAGTTCGCGGTTGCGCGCGACTTCGATGATCGTGTCGGACGACAGCGCGTTGACCACGCTGACGCCGACACCGTGCAGGCCGCCCGACGTCGCGTACGCCTTGCCGTCGAACTTGCCGCCCGAATGGAGCGTCGAGAGGATCACTTCGAGCGCGGACTTGCCGGGAAACTTTGGATGCGGATCGACCGGGATGCCACGGCCATTGTCGACGATCACCAGCCGGTTGCCCGCGTGCAGCTCGATCTCGATCCGCGTCGCATGCCCCGCGACCGCCTCGTCCATGGCATTGTCGAGCACTTCGGCCGCGAGGTGATGATAGGCGCGCTCGTCGGTGCCGCCGATATACATGCCGGGGCGACGCCGGACCGGTTCGAGCCCTTCGAGGACTTCGATCGAGGAGGCGTCGTAATCGCCAGTCGGTTTCGGGGTGGCAGCGAAAAGATCGTCGGGCATACCATTGCTATAAGGGCGCACACGCCTTTCTGCCAAGCGTCTCGGCGGAACATCGTACGAACACGTCCAGTGTGGCCGAAAAGCCGCAACATGACAGAATGTTCACACTCGTGCAGCCAATTGAGCGGTTCGAACGTCCTTCGCTTCGCTAATGCAGCAAAATTCAGGAGTGTTCATGCGTACCAAGACTTTCTCGCTCGCCGCCGTGTTGCTGGCTGGCAGCTTCGCCCTTTCCGCCCCTGCCTATGCCCAAGAGGCCGACGACAAGCCGTTCGACGGCCTATATGTCGGTGGCACCGTCGGTTTCGACGCGCAGCCGAATGACCGCGGTTCGACCGTTTTGTTCGATCGCAATCTCGATGGTACCTTCGGCGATGCGGTCGTCACGTCGACCGGACCGAACGCCTTTGCGGCGACGGCGGCACAGCCGGGTGCGGGCTTCTGCAACGGCCGCGCGACCAGCACTGGCCTGCTGACCGCCTGCACCAATGACAAGGACAATATCAGCTATTCGGGCCGGATCGGCTTCGACAAGCAGATGGGCAATGTCGTGTTCGGTATCGTCGGCGAATTCGGCAAGAGCGAAGTGCGCGACAGCGTTTCCGCGTTCAGCACGACGCCCGCCAGCTACACGCTAAGCCGCAAGGTGGATTACAACGCGAACCTGCGCCTGCGCGGTGGTTATGCGTTCGACAAGACTTTGTTCTATGCGACCGGTGGTGGCGCTTATGCGAAGATCAACTCGACGTTCGAGACGACCAATGTCGCCAATGCTTTCGCCACCAGCGGCAAGAACGATTCGTGGGGTTTCGTCGCGGGCGGCGGTATCGAGCAGAAGCTCGGGCGTCATTTCTCGATCGGTCTCGAGTATTTGTACAACCAGTATAAGGACGGCGACTATCGCGTCCGCGTGACGCAGGGGACTGCGCTCGCGAACAATCCGTTCGTGCTCGCGCCGAACACCGCCGGCACTGACTTCCGTCGCAGTGACGACAAGTTCCGCTGGCACAGCGTGCGCGCGACTGCGCAGTTCCGCTTCTAGTGAATGCGTGACCCCCGCTTGCACGCAAAGACGTGCAAGCGGGCGGTCAGCCGATCCGACGCAGCATCTGCCAGACTTTCAGCCGCCCCGTCGGCTTGGCCACCCCGTCGAGACGTACCGCGCGGACGATCGGGATCGGGCGGGCGATCATCTGGCCCTTGAACGCGCCATCACCACCGGGCCGCGTCGGGACGGCGAGAATGCGCTTCACCACGTCCATTCCCGCAATCACGTGCGCGAACGCCGCATAGCCCGGGAATCCCGCCCGCGCGTCGAGCGACGGGTTGGGCCCAACCATGATCGAAAAATTGCCGCTACCCGAATCGGGCCGGTCGTAGCGTGCCATCGAAACCGTCGCGTCGAGATGCTTGATGCCGGTCACGTTGGTCGGCTCGAGCGGGAGGCGATCGAGCATGCGATGCGAATCGGTGCCGATCCCGCCCTGAACGAACCCTCCCGGCGAAGTCTTGCGACGCGATGCGCGGTAGAAATAAGTGCCATCGAGTCGACCGTCATCGACATAAGCGAGGAAATTCGCGCTCGTTCTCGGCGCGCGCCGCGTATCGAGCGCGATCACGATCGGTCCCGCCGCCGTCACCAGCCGAACTCGGACGATCGGTGGCTCGGGCGCGGGGGCCGCGCCGAGCAGCGCTCCGCATAAAACGGAGAACGCCACCCGACGCATCACGGTCATAAGCCCGAAATCAGCGCGCGCGCGGGCCGCCGAAGGGGAGCGGCGGCGTCGGCCGGCGGTCGCGGCGCGGCAACTGCGCCTGATAGGCATGACCGCAATGCCCGACGCAATACGGGAAGCCCGGGTTCACCTTCTCACCGCAAAAGTGAAAGTCGGGTTCGCCCGGATGGCCAAGCGGCCATTTGCAAATCTTGTCGTTCAAATCGAGCAGCGTCGTCTTGCCCGCCATTTCGGCCGATGGCTTGGCGGGGACGAGGCGGCGCGGCGGGGCCGGGGTGATCGGGGCTTGCTGCTCGCCCGGTGCCTGACGCAGGAAGCCGCCGGGGCCGACCGAGCGCAGGATCGGCGGGGCAGGGCGGGGTGCCACGACGGGTGCCTCGGCCTCGACTTCGGTGTCGTCTTCGACCTCGTCTTCGATCTCGGCGACCGGGGGGGCGGCAACGACGGGCGGGGCAACGCGCTCGACTGGCGGACGCGGGGGAGCGGCGAGCGGGGCCGCGACAGCGGGCGCGGCGGGCTTTGGCGCGGGCGGCGCTGCGGCAGCCTTAACCGCGGCAGGATCGTTCGGCTTGACCGGCGACGGGCGCGACTGCAGCCCCAGGCGATGCGCCTTGCCGATCACGGCGTTGCGGCTGACGCCACCCAATTCTTCTGCAATCTGGCTCGCGGTCTGCCCCGCTTCCCACATGCGGCGCAGCGTATCGATCCGTTCGTCGGTCCAGCTCATTCTCGTTCCAATACTATGCCGGCCGATTCTCTACCGGGGTTGCGGGCGGCGGCAGCAGTCTTTAGCGACCATGCCATGAGCAGCCAGCCCCCAATCGGCCAAATCAGTCCAGTGATGAACGCACCCGGCGTTCCGGTCATCCGGAACGTGAATTGGGGCGGTCTTCGAACGCTCTATATCAAGGAGGTGCGGCGGTTCTTCAAGGTCCAGTTGCAAACGGTCTGGGCCCCGGCGATTACGACGCTGCTTTTCCTGGTGATCTTCACCGTCGCGACGGGCGGCAAACAGCCGGTGCACGTCGGCGGAATCGACGTGCCCTTTGCGGATTTCATCGCGCCCGGCTTGATCGTGATGAGCATGCTCCAGAATGCGTTTGCCAATGCGAGCTTCTCGCTGCTGGTCGGCAAGATCCAGGGGACGATCGTCGATTATTTGATGCCGCCGCTTTCCACCGCCGAATTGCTCGCGGCAATGGTCGGTGGCGCGGTGACGCGCGCGATTTGCGTCGGCGCTGCGGTCACGCTGGCGATGGCGCTGTGGCCAGGCGTACATCTCCACGCCGCGCACCCGTTTGCGATCCTGTGGTTCGGCATTCTCGGCTCGGTGTTCCTGGCGCTGATCGGCGTGCTTACCTCGATCTGGGCGGAAAAGTTCGATCATGCCGCGGCGGTGCAGAATTTCGTGATCGCGCCGCTGACGCTGCTCTCGGGCACGTTCTATTCGGTCGACAAATTGGCCCCTGCGTTCCGCGCGTTCAGCCACGCCAACCCGTTCTTCTACATCATCTCGGGCTTCCGCTACGGTTTCCTCGGCACGGCGGATTCGCCGGTTTTGCTGGGCGGCGCGGTGATTCTGGTGATCGACGCGGTGTTGGCGCTGCTCTGCTATTGGCTGCTGAGATCGGGCTGGAAGATCAAGAACTAATCAGTTTTCATTTGAGACTTAATCGCGTATCGCTTCGGTAACGGGAGAGCGTAATGCGGGGTCGGATCGTCGTCAGTGTCTGCCTCGTGCTCGCGGCGTGCGGCAAGGCGGCACCCGAACAGGGGCCTGCACCCAGCGCACCGCAAGTCCGCATCGCGCAAGTCGGTGGCGCTGCGGGCGTGGCTACGGTCAGCGGTGTCGGCACGGTCGCGCTGCGCCGCGAAGCCGCGCTCGGCTTCACCAGCGCCGGGCGCATCGAGCGGCTGGCCGTTAATGAAGGCGATTCGGTGCGGCGGGGGCAGATCCTGGCTGCGCTGGATACCACGACGGTTGCCGCCGACCTGACCCGCGCCACCGCAGAGCGCGAGCGCGCCCGCGCCGAATATGCGCGTAGCGACGGGTTGATGAAGCAAGGCTGGATCACGCGCCCGCGGCTAGAAAGCGCGCGCGCGACGTTGCTCGCGGCGGAGGCGCAAGTCCGCTCGGCGGGGTTCCAGCGCTCCAATGCCACGATCGCTGCACCCGGCCCGGGTACCGTGCTCGCGCGACTTGCCGAACCTGGACAAGTCGTCGCGGCGGGAACGCCGGTGCTGGTCATTGGCGAAGAAGCAAGCGGCTATGTGCTGCGCATACCGCTGTCCGACCGCGACGCCGCGCGCCTCACGCTCGGCGCGTCCGCGCAGGTCACGCTGGCGGCGCTCAACGACGATGTGATCGTCGGCCGCGTGATCGAAATTGCGGGCCGCGCCGACCGGGCAACGGGCACCTTCGCGGTCGAAATCGCGCTGCCCGCCGACAAGCGCCTGCGATCGGGCCAGATCGGCAATGCCAAGATCACCGCAAAGGGCATCGGTGTCACGACGCTCGCGGTACCGCCGAGCGCGGTCTTCGGCCCGCGTGCGGGCGAGGCGTTGGTTTATGTGGTCGATCTCGCCACCTCGCGCGTGCATCTGCGCAAAATCCGCATCGGCGAGGCGAATGACGAAGGCATTCGCGTTACGGGCGGGCTGAAACCGGGCGAGTGGGTCGCGCTGTCGCGCGTCGACCGCTTGACCGACGGCATGAAGATCGCGCCGGTCGGCCCCGCCCAATGAATCTGACCGCCTTTGCGGTGCGGCGCTGGCAGGTGACGCTCGTCGCCTTCCTGCTGCTCGCGTTGTTGGGCGTCTCGGCCTTCCTGACGATCCCGCGCTCGGTCGATCCGCATTTCCCGATCCCGACCGTCGTCGTGACGGTGATCCTGCCCGGTGCCGATGCCGCCGACATGGAGGAGACGGTCGCCAAGCCGCTCGAAGACGTGCTCCAGGGGCTCGACAAGATCGATGAGATCCGATCGACCAGCACCGACGGCACCGCAGTCATCTCGGTCAATTTCGAACATGGCACCGATGCCGAACAATCACTCGACCGCGTGGTGCGTGAAGTCGGGTCGGTGCGTGATCGGCTGCCCCAGGGCATCCAGCGCATCGCCTTCCGCCGACCGCGCACGACCGAGGCGGGGGTGCTGCAGCTCGCTTTGGTCAGCGATACGGCGAGCTGGCGGCGGATGGCGAAGTTCGCCGACGACATTCGTGACCGGTTGAACGTCGTGCCCGGCGTGCGATCGACCAGCATCGATGGCGCGGCCAGCCCCGAAGTGCGCGTCGCGATCGATTCGGGGCGGCTGGCCGAAGCGCGCATTCCCGCTGCCGCCGTCGCCAATGCGATCCAGCAGGGCGGGGTCGATCTGCCCGCCGGCACGCTCAACGCCGCGGGGCGGCGCTACAATCTCGACGCGGGCGGCGCATATCGCGACGTCGAGGCGATCCGCGCGGTGCCGGTGCGCGCAGGCGACGGGCGGCTGGTGCGCGTCGGCGATATCGCGAACGTGGAGTGGGGCGAGGCCGAACAGACGCACATCGCGCGCTTCAACGGCCACCGCGCGTTGTTCGTCACGGTGCGGCAGAAGGACGAAGCCGATGCCGGGACGCTGCGCAACAACCTGGTAACCGCGATCGGCAAGGTCCGTGCGCAACTACCTCCCGATGTGAAGCTCGAAATCGGCTTCGATCAGAGCAATGACATTCAGCGTAAACTGGCGCAGCTTGCGCGCGATTTCGCGATCGCGCTGGCGCTGGTGCTGGTCACGATCCTGCCGCTCGGCTTCCGGCCGTCGCTGATCGTCGCGATCTCGATCCCGCTGAGCCTGGCGATGGGGGTGCTGCTGCTGGCGCTGCTCGGCTATTCGCTCAACCAGATCAGCATCTCGGGGTTCATCCTATCGCTCGGGTTGCTGGTCGACGATTCGATCGTCGTGACCGAGAATATCGAACGCCACATCCGCGACGGCGACACGCCGACCGATGCCGCGATCAAGGGCACGAACGAGATCACAGCGGCGGTGATGGGGGCGACCGGCGTGCTGCTGTTCGCCTTCCTGCCGCTGACTTTCCTGCCCGAGGGGTCGGGCGATTTCGTGCGCGGCTTGCCGATGGCGGTGCTCGTCACGGTGGCGAGCTCGCTGCTCGTGTCGCTGACGATCATCCCGTTCGTCGCGAGCAAGCTGCTGCGTCCGCACACGGGGGAGGGCAACGCGTTGCTGCGCGGGATCATGGCGGGCATCCACCGCGTTTATGCCCCGATCCTGCACCACGCGCTCGATCGACCACGGACGTGGTTCTGGGGGGCGATGGCGCTGTGCGTCGGCGCGTTCGCTTTAGTCCCGGTGCTGGGCTTCAGCCTGTTCCCGGCGGCCGAGACGCCGTACTTCATCGTCCGCGTCGAAGCACCCGAGGGCGGCACGATCGCCGCGACCGACCGTGCGGTGAAGCAAGTGGCGGCGATCCTCCGGCGCGAGCCTGCGGTGGTCAACGTCATGGAAAATGCCGGACGCGGCAATCCGCAGATCTTCTACAACATCTTCCCGCGCGAGGAGCGCGCGCGCTACGGCGACATCTTCGTGACGATGCAGGATTGGGACGTCAGCGAAAGCCCCAAGCTGCTGAAACGCCTGCGCACCGCGCTCGCTGGCTTTCCCGATGCGCGCGTAACGCTGGTCAATTTCGAGAACGGCCCGCCGGTCGAGGCGCCCGTCGCGGTGCGGATCAGTGGCCCCGATCTCGCGGTCTTGAAAACGCTGTCAGACCGCGTCGGCGCGGCGCTGGGCGAGGTGCGGGGCCTGCGCGACATCGACAATCCCTTCGCGTTCGACCGCGTCGACATGGACCTCGGGCTCGATGCCGCCAAGGCGAGCTTGCTCGGCGTCGCCCCGGGCGAGGCGCGCCGCGCGGTGCGCCTCGCGATCAGCGGAGAGCAAGCGAGCCGGTTGCGCGACAATGAAGGCGACACCTGGCCGGTCACGGTGCGCCTGCCGATGGCGGCGAACCAGCCCGTCTCGGCGCTGTCGAATATCTATGTCCCAACGCTCGAAGGCGGCAGTGTTCCGCTGCTTGAGATCGCCAGCCCGAAGCTGAAGAGCGTACCGCCGCTGATCACCCGCTACAAATTGCAGCGCACCGTCACGATCACCGCGTACAACCAGCCTGGCGTTCTGACCTCCAACCTCAACAGCGCGGTCGCGGCGCGCCTCGCCAAGATCGACCTGCCAACAGGCTACAGCTTCGGCATCGGTGGCGAGGCCGAGGCGGCACGGCGCAATTTCTCCGGGCTGGGGCCGATCATCCTGCTCGCGACCTTTGGCATCTTCGGCGTGCTGGTGCTCGAATTCGGGCGTTTTCGCGAAACGATGGTGGTGGCAGGCGTCATCCCGCTCGGCACCGTCGGCGGGCTGGTGGCGATGCTGCTGACCGGCAATTCGCTGTCGTTCCTTGCGATCATCGGCTTCGTCGCGTTGATCGGGATCGAGATCAAGAATTCGATCCTGCTGGTCGATTTCACCACGCAGCTCCGCGCGCGTGGGGTGCCGCTGCGGGAGGCGATCGAGAAAGCGGGCGAGATCCGTTTCCTGCCGGTGCTGCTGACCTCGGTCACCGCAATCGGCGGCTTGCTCCCGCTCGCGCTCGGCGGATCGTCGCTCTATGCGCCGCTGGCATGGGTCATCATCGGCGGGTTGATCAGCTCGACGTTCCTGAGCCGGATCGTGACGCCGGTAATGTATTTGCTGGCGGTGCGCGGTGACGAGGCGCGGCGTGTTGCGTCGCTTGCGCAACCCGCCTAAAACGGCGTTCGGGCGACCGGATGGTCGCCCTTTTGCTTTTTGAGGAGAAGCCCCGTGACCACCCCAGCCTTGATGCCCGTGTACCCGCGTTGCGGCGTGCGCCCGGTGCGAGGTGAGGGCTGCTACCTCTATGGCGAGCAAGGCGAACAGTATCTCGATTTCGCCGCCGGTATCGCGGTCAATGCGCTCGGCCATGGCCACCCCAAATTGGTCGAGGCGATCGCCAAGCAGGCCGCCACGCTGATGCACGTGTCGAACCTCTACGGCAGCCCGCAAGGCGAAAAACTTGCGCAGCGGATCGTCGACAACAGCTTTGCCGACACGGTGTTCTTCACCAATTCGGGCGCGGAAGCGGTCGAATGCGCAATCAAGACCGCGCGGCGCTACCATTACGCCAACGGCAATCCGCAGCGCACGACGCTGATCACCTTCAACAACGCCTTTCACGGCCGCACGATGGGCGCGATTTCGGCGACCAACCAGGCGAAGATGCGCGATGGGTTCGAGCCGTTGTTGCCCGGCTTCCGCTATGCGCCGTTCAACGATCTGGAAGCGGCGCTGGCGTTGATCGACGATACCACCGCCGGCTTCATGGTCGAGACGATCCAGGGCGAGGGCGGCGTTTCTGCGGGCACGGTCGAGTTCATTCAAGGGTTGCGCAAGGCATGCGACGAACACGGCTTGCTGCTCGTGCTCGATGAAGTGCAGTGTGGCTATGGGCGCACCGGCAAGATGTGGGCGTATGAGCATTACGGCGTCACCCCCGACATCCTCGCCTCGGCCAAGGGTATTGGCGGTGGCTTCCCGCTCGGCGCGTGCCTTACGACCGAAGAGGCAGCCAAGGGGATGGTGTTCGGCACGCATGGATCGACGTACGGCGGCAACCCGCTGGCGATGGCGGCGGGCGAGGCGATCCTCGACGTGATGCTCGAGGACGGCTTCCTCGATCATGTGACCGCGATGGGCGAGCGGCTGCGTGCTTCGGTCGAGCAGATGATGCCCAATTTCGACCATCTGTTCGAAGGCGTACGTGGCAAGGGCCTGATGTTCGGCATCAAGCTGAAGGACAGCGCGGTCGCGCGCGATTTCGTGGCGCATTTGCGCGATCATCATGGCCTGCTGACGGTTGCGGCGGGCGAGAATGTCGTGCGCGTCCTGCCGCCTTTGGTGATCGAGGAAGCGCATATTGCGGAGTTCGTGCAGAAGATCAGCGACGGCGCGCGGACGTTCGCGCCTGCGGCGGTGGCGGCGTGAACTGCTCGCAAATCCTCCCCCAACGGGGGAGGGGGACCATTTTGCCTCTTCCGGCAAAATGGTGGAGGGGTAGCCCCACAAGTTGCGCTCTGAAACTACCCCTCCACCATTCGCGTGAAGAACGCGAACGGTCCCCCTCCCCGTGGCGGGGAGGATTTTAGAGATGCGGCATTTCCTTTCGCTCACCGACGCCGGCCCGGACGGGGTCGCCGCGATGCTGGCCGATGCGCTCGACCGCAAGGCTGCGCGGGTCGGCTGGCCCAAGGGCAAGCCCGATGCCGATGCGCCGCTCGCCGGCCACACGCTGGCGATGGTCTTCGAAAAGAATTCGACGCGCACCCGCGTGTCGTTCGACATGGCGATCCGCCAGCTTGGCGGCAGCTCGGTGGTGCTCGATTCCGGCACCACGCAGCTCGGCCGCGGCGAGACCGTTGCCGATACAGCGCGCGTGCTGTCGGGCTATTGCGACGCGATCATGCTGCGAACCGATGATCATGCGAAGCTCAAGGAAATGGCGCATCATGCGACCATTCCCGTCATCAACGGCCTGACCGACACGTCGCACCCGTGCCAGATCATGGCTGATCTGCTGACGATTATCGAAGCGGGCAAGCCGCTGCCGGGCCTCAAGGTCGCGTGGCTGGGCGATGGCAACAATGTGCTCGCTTCGATCATGGAGGCGGCCGGGCTGATGCATTTCGACGTCGTCGCGGCATGCCCGCAAGGCTTCATGCCGCCGGAGCAGGATGTTGCGCTGGGCAAGGGTCGTGCGCGCGTCGTGGGCACGGCGGTGGAGGCGGTCGAGGGCGCGGACGTGATCGTCACCGACACGTGGATTTCGATGGGGCAGGATCATGCCGATACGAAACTGCGCGCGATGCTGCCCTATCAGGTCGATGCCGCGTTGATGGCGAAGGCCAGCCCGGACGCGAAGTTCCTCCACTGCCTCCCCGCGCATCGCGGCGAGGAAGTGACGGCGGAGGTGATCGACGGACCGCAATCGCTGATCTGGGCCGAGGCGGAGAACCGCCTGCACGCGCAGAAATCAGTGCTGCGCTGGTGCTTCGGGCAGATCGGTTGATCGGGGGCAGTTGAAGCCTATGTATTGAGCGAACACCCAAGTCCGTTCGCCCTGAGCTTGTCGAAGGGCCCTCTCCATTCGCGATGGTCGTGGATGCGGAGAGGAGGGCTTCGACAGCCCCGGATCAGGTCCGGGGCCGAACGGATTTTATGGACCACGCCGCTTCTACCGACACCGACCGCGCGCTCGGCTTCACCATTCCCGATCGCCACGCGCGCGGGCGGATCGTGCGGCTTGGCCCGGTGCTCGACACGATCCTATCTGCGCACGCCTATCCCGCGCCGATCGAGGCGCTGCTCGCCGAGGCGCTGACGCTGGCGGCGCTGATCGGTTCGACGCTCAAGGATGCCGGTGGGCAACTGACGCTGCAGGCGCAAACGCAAACCGGCATCGTCACGCTGCTGGTGTGCGACTATAAAGGCGGCGAGCTGCGCGGCTACGTCCAGTACGATGCCGAGCGCCTTGCCACCGCGCCCGAGAACCCCAGCCTGTTCGCCTTGTTCGGGGCGGGCTATCTCGCGATCACCTTCGATCAGGCGACCACGGGGGAGCGGTATCAGGGCATCGTCCCGCTCGACGGTGATTCCTTGAGTGCAGCGGCGGAGCATTATTTTCTCCAGTCCGAACAGATCCCGACGCTGGTGCGCGTCGGTGTCGGCGGGCGCGTCGCGGGCGGTCTGCTGCTGCAGCATCTCCCCGAGGGCGAGGATGGGCGCGAGCGGCTCCACACCCGGCTCGATCATCCCGAATGGGAGCATGTCGCGATCCTCGGCCAGACGATGAAGGCCGAGGAATTGGCCGATCCGGCACTGCCGCTCGAGACGTTGGTGTGGCGGCTGTTCAACGAGGAAAGCGAAGTGCGCCTGCACGGCGACACCGCGTTGGTCCGCGGCTGCCGCTGCTCGCCCGACTATATCGCGCAAGTCCTCGCCAAATTCCCGGCGGAGGAACAGCAGGCGATGGCGGATGAAACGGGCACGATCTTCGTCGATTGCGCGTTCTGCGCGCGGAAATTCCCGGTAACGCCGGCCGCGCGTGATAGCGCCGATATCGTTACGTGATCGATATTGTTCGTCGCTGCCCTGTCCGAAACATGCTATGGACGGACGCTAAACCACGGTAATGCGTGGGCGGGGACAGCGGGCAGGTTGAGTTATGCGAATGGGCATCGTGGTGCGCCTGGCTGGCGCGGGCGTTTTGATGGCGGGCGGTTTGGCAGTGGCGGCCCCGGCGCGCGCGCCGACGCTTTCCGCGCTGACCAAGATCGAACCTGGACAGTGGCAGCTCAAAACCGCCGGATCGAGCGCGGCGCCAAGCACGCTGTGCATCTCCGATGCCGATACGTTGATCCAATACGGCCATGGCACGCTGCAATGCCAACGCTTCGTCATCGCGAACGAGGCCAATCTGGCGACGGTGCATTTCACCTGCCCGGGCACCGGGCATGGCCAGACCAGCGTGAAGGTGACGACCGCGCGCAACTTCAGCCTCGATACGCAGGGCATCATCAACGGCGCCCCGTTCGAGGAACAATATGAGGCGCGTCGCGTCGGCGCGTGCCCGGCGAGCGCTGCCGCCCGTTAAGCGGCGGTTTACGACTTGGCGGTAGAGCGGGACGTGCAAATTTTTGGATGGCACGTTTCTCCCTGATTGCCCGGCGACGGGCGCCCACTGGGTCGCTCTAGGGCGGCCCGTTTTTTTGCGCGGCTTGCGAAGGCGGGCATTTGGGGCTAGCCCGGGGCCATCATGACACTTGAAACGACCTCTCCGGTCACGTCACTGGCAGTCGTGCTGGTGTCGGGCGGCCTCGATTCGATGGTGGCCGCGGCGCGCGCACGTGAAGACGGGCATGGCCTGCTCGCGCTGTCGGTCGATTACAATCAGCGCCACCGGCTCGAACTCGCCTCTGCCCGGCGCATTGCGAATGCACTCGGCGCGGTGCGCCATGTCGTCCTTCCGCTCGATCTATCGGCCTTCGGCGGCTCGGCGCTGACCGCCGATATCGCCGTGCCGAAGGGTGGCGTACAGCCTGGCATCCCGATCACCTATGTGCCGGCACGGAATACGATTTTCCTGAGCCTCGCACTCGGCTGGGCGGAGGCAGCGGGCGCGCGCGACCTGTATATCGGCGTCAACGCGCTCGATTATTCGGGCTATCCCGATTGCCGCCCCGAATTCATTGCGGCATTTGAAGGGCTGGCCGAACTCGCCACTAAGGCCGGGGTCGAGGGCGCGCCGTTCCGCATCCATGCGCCACTCCAGAACATGACCAAGGCCGATATCGCGCGCGAGGCGTCGCGGTTGGGGCTTGATGCCGGGATGAGCTGGTCGTGCTACGATCCGGCGCCGGGCGGGCTGCATTGCGGTGAGTGCGATAGCTGCCGCTTGCGCAAGAAGGGGTTCGTGGAGGCGGGCTTGCCCGATCCCACCCGCTACGCGGTCTGAGGCGGTGAGCTACACCGTCAAGGAAATGTTCCTGACGCTGCAGGGGGAGGGCGTTCAGGCCGGCCGCCGCGCGGTGTTCGTGCGCTTTGCCGGGTGCAACCTGTGGTCGGGTCGCGAGCAGGACCGCGCGACCGCGGTGTGCCGCTTCTGCGACACCGATTTCGTCGGGACGGATGGCGCAGGCGGCGGAAAGTTCGCCGATGCCGGGGCGCTTGCCGCTGCGGTGCAAGGCTTCTGGGGGGCAGGGGCGGCGGAGCGCTTCGTCGTGCTGACCGGGGGCGAACCGATGCTGCAGGTCGACGATGCGCTGGTCGATGCGCTCCACGCCGCCGGGTTCGAAATTGCGATCGAGAGCAACGGGACGCTGCCGGTCCATCCCGGCATCGACTGGGTCTGCATCAGCCCCAAGGCGGGGAGCGAGGTCGTGCAGCGCCGCGGCGACGAGCTCAAACTCGTCTGGCCGCAAGTCGGCAGCGACGTAGAGGCGCTGGAGCGCTGGGATTTCGTGCACCATCTGATCCAGCCGCTCGACAGCGTCGATGCAGCGGCCAATCACGCCGCCGCGATCGATCTCGTGCTCGCGCGGCCGAAATGGCGATTGACACTGCAATCGCACAAAACGCTGGGACTGCGCTGACCCTCGCTTAGCGCAACGTCAGCGCGAAGGAGCCGCATTTGCGGTCCTGCCAGCGGCCGCGCCGGTCCCAGCAGGCGTCGTCGAGCCGCGGCATCCACACGCGCGTGTCGATCCGGACATAGCGCGGGAAACGCTCCTCTCCCCACGGCACCAGCGCGTTGCGCATTGCACTCATATTGTTCATCGCGACCTGATACACCGCGCCGCGCGGTGCATAAGCGGCGGCGGTCGCAACCTGTGCGGCAGTCTGGCAAAATCCATATTGCGCGCCGACCGTGGTGAAGGCCGAATAGGTGCGCGTGCCGTAGCGGTCCATCGCGGTCTGCCCGGGCTTTGCGCCCTTCGCCGTACGCGTGAAATATTTGACCAACGTATCGAACGATTTCTTGAACTCGTCTTTGTGATTGGCCAGCGCGATGTTGTAATTTTCGACCGTCAGCAGGCTCGGTTCGAACTGGCATTGCAGCGCCGCGACGTTAAGCGCCGAGCGCATATTCCACACCAGATTGGCGCGGACTTCATCGGCGGTGGCGCCGGGCAGCGTCGGCAGGCCGGGTTCATCGCCGCGGATCGGCGGGCCGCTCATGTCGTGCGACTGGAAATAGAATTGGGCTGACGCCGGAGTGGCAAGCGCAGCCATGGCAAGCGCGCTGGTCACGGCAAGGGTACGCAACACGGTCATTCTCTGCCTCTCATCTTCGGTATCGCGGTTACGGCGTTTCGCCGCGCGACCCAAATCCTTTTTCGAATCCGTCCATCTTTCGAATTTGACGCCGCGACGTCAAGAGCGCGGTCCACAAATCCCATAGATCGGAATCAAGAAGGCCGGACTGGAAGGAGCCGGAATCGAAAGGGCCGCCCGGTTGCCCGGGCGGCCCTCGATACAATCTTTCCCTGGTGGGAAGGATTACATCTTGTTCTCGGTCGTCGTGGTCGTGGTGTTCGACGTCATCATGGTGTCGTTCGACATCATCGCACCGTCGTTCGCCATTGCGCCATCGGTGGCGGTCATGGTGTCGTTGGTGGTCATCGTGTCGGTCGAATTCATGTCGGTGACCATCGTGTTGTCGGTCGTCGTCGTCTCGGTCTTGGGGGTGCAAGCCGAAATGGCAATCGCTGCAACAGCGATCATCGAACCAGCAGCGACCTTGGAAATGAATGCACGCATTGGAAAGCTCCCTAGATAATGGATTTGGTTGGCCTCGAGACCTTTAATACCCAAACCGTAGTGGACATTAGCCGGGATTCGCCAAGCCCTCAAGCCCAGATTTGTCAGCCCAAAGAATGAGTATCGAGAAACGCCCCGAAACGGCGCGCTAGCGCCGCGTCGAACGTCCCGAAATCGGCCGGTCCGCCGATCCGTTCGGCGCTCGTTACGCCGAAATCTGCTAGTCCACAGGGCACAATACCGTCGAAATGGGACAAATTCGGGGCAAGGTTCACTGAAAAGCCGTGAAGCGTCACCCACCGCCGAATGCGCACACCGATCGCACCGATCTTGGCCTCGGCGACACCGTCGCTGCCCAGCGGATCGGGCACATGGGTCCAGATGCCGACCCGGCCATCGGCGCGGAACGCCGCGATCCCGAGATCGCCCAGCGTGTCGATCACCCAGCCTTCGAGTGCATGGACATAGCGGCGCACGTCGCGCCCGCGCTTGTTGAGGTCGAGCACGACGTAGCCGATGCGCTGCCCCGGGCCGTGATAGGTATAGCGCCCGCCACGCCCGGTCTGCACGACCGGAAAGCGCGGGTCGCGCAAGTCGGCGGGATCTGCGCTGGTGCCGCCGGTATAGACGGGCGGATGCTCGAGCAGCCAAATCAGTTCGCGCGCCTCGCCGTTCGCAACGGCGGTGGCGCGGGCCTCCATCTCGGCCAGCGCCTCGGCATAGGGCACGGGTGCTGGCGCGACGCGCCATTCGATGCTGTCGGGAATCATCGTCACTTCCGGGAAATGGTGCAGCCGCATTCCCAACGCAAGTCATTGGCAAGCGCACCGGGCTTGCGCTAACAGCCATGCAACTTCCGGGGGAGACGGCCGACGTGATTGCGACGATGAGCACCGTGTGGGACCGCACTACCGAATTTCTCAGCGACAATCTGGCCTCCGTCACGCCGATTGCCTTGCTCGGCATTTTCGTGCCGCTGACGTTGCTCGGCAATCTCATGCCGCTGATGAAGTCGGACGGGCAAATCGCGGATCTGACAATCGGGGTTATCGTGCTTGTGCTGTCGCTAGTCACGATCTGGGGCGGCATCGCGATCACCGCGCTCGCCTTCGATCCGCCAGCCGGGCGCAGTGCCGCGGTCGCCACCGCCAACCGTCGCTTCCTGCCGGTTCTTGGCATCAGCCTGCTCACCGCGCTGATCGTGCTGGTCCTCGTCATGCCGATCGGCGTCGCGCTGGGCATGAGCGGTATGGACATGACCGCGCTCGCCGCCGGGCGGCAGCCTGCACCGCCGACCAATGCGGGCGGAGTACGTTTCGCCGGCCTGTATTTCCTGGTGTTGGTGCCATTCCTGTTGTGGGCTTATGCCCGCTTCGTCCTGCTGATCACGCCGATCATGGTGATGGAGCGGCGCGGGTTCGGCGTGTACGGGCGCGCGTTCGTCCTGACGCGCCGCATCGGCTGGAAAGTGATCGGCCTGATCCTGCTTTACGCGATCGTCTCTTGGGTCGCATCGGCGGCGGCGAACACGGTGTTCGGCAGCGTATTTCGCCTGTTGATCGGGGGGGAAGGGGCAGTCACGCTGGCCTCGGTGCTGACGCATATCGTCGTGGCGGCGACGTCGACGATCTTCTCGGTTCTGGCGACGGCGTTCGTGGCGAAATTGTACTTGGCGACGCGCGATGCGCGCGAGGCGATCGTCGAGGCGGCATGACCTTGAATGTAGCCAGCGTCCTGAGTGACGCCTGGGCCATGGCGAAGCGCGACCGCGAGCTATTGATCGGCGTCGGTGGCGGGCTGATCCTGGTGCCTGAGATTGCACAGGCGATGTTCGTCACCGCGCCGCCGCCGC
The DNA here is from genome assembly GCF_013374095.1 of Sphingomonas sp. HMP6. Taxonomy (NCBI): domain Bacteria; kingdom Pseudomonadati; phylum Pseudomonadota; class Alphaproteobacteria; order Sphingomonadales; family Sphingomonadaceae; genus Sphingomonas; species Sphingomonas sp. HMP6. The sequence goes on from NZ_AP022672.1 coordinate 175,512, forward strand.
TCCCGGCATCGGGTTCGGATACGGTCGCCTTGCAAGCCTGGATCGAGGCAGTGACGATCTGGTCGCGGCAGAACGATCTGCTGCTGTTAGGCCTCTCGCTCGTTTCGGTGTTCGGCGCACTCGTGCTGTTCCTGCTTTACGCTGATCGTGACCGGCCCCATGTCGCGAGCGCGCTGTCGAGCGCGATCGGACTCCTGCCGCGCTACGTCCTGCTGGCACTCAGCGTCACGTTCCCGGTGAATATCGCCACTTTGCTGCTGCTGATACCGGGGCTGTACCTCAAGGGGCGGTTGATGCCGATCGGTCCGCTCTTCGTCGCGGAACGCCCGATCGGTGTGGTCGCGGCATGGCGGCGCAGCTTCGCCTTGACGCGCGGGCACGGGTTGGTGCTGCTCGCGTTGGCTGCGGTGCCGCTGCTCGGCGGCGATTTGCTCGCAATGCCATTTCAAATGCTCGGCACGGCGATGGACGGCGCGCCGATGGCCAATCCGATCGTGGCCGCGTTGCTTGATATCGGGGTCGGCCTTGGCCGAACACTCGGCGTAATCGCCGCGATCCTGATCGAAGTCGCGCTTTACCGGCGGCTCAGCAGCGGCACCTGAGGCGCGACATCGGGCGGCAGATGCCCGCTGATGCGCGGATCGGGAAAGGTCTCGACCGTGCGCTTGACCGCGACGAATCCCTGCGCGCGGTAAAAATTGAGCGCCGAGGGATGGTCGAGCGTGCAGGTGTGGACCCATACCCGGTCGATCCCCTTCACCCACGCCCGTGACAGCGCCTCGGCCATCAGCCAGCGACCGAGACCTTTGCCCGCCAGTTCGGGGATGAGCGCGAAATAGGAGAGCTCGCACGTGCGCGGTTCGCGGAAGTCGAGTTCGAGCATGCCGACCTCGATCCCCGCGCGATCGACCACGGCGTAGACCGACACACCCGGATCGTGGATGACGTCGAGCAACTGCCGCTCCGCCATCACCAATCGCGAGAACCACAGCCACGGCGCGCCGACTCGCCGGAACAGCGCGCGGTATTTCTCCACGCTCGGCCGGTCCCACGCGACGAGTCGCAGCGGCGAGGACGGGAGCGGGCGCAGCGGTGGCTTGGTCCGCATCTCCAGCGTCGTGACGATCGTCGCGACCTCGTCGTCGCGGACCGGGATCAGACCCATCTCATAACCCCGATGTCACGACCATGTCGCGAGCGGCGGCAAGCTCATCAGGATCGCATCGATATTACCGCCGGTCTTGAGACCGAACAGCGTTCCGCGATCATAGACCAAGTTGAATTCAGCATAGCGCCCGCGCCATTCGAGCATCTGCGCGGTGTCGGCGGGGGTGAAGGGCGTGTTCATCCGCCGCCGCACGATCCGCGGATAGCTGTCGAGAAAGCCACGACCGATATCCTTGATGAAGGCGAAATTGGCCGCAAAATCGCCTTCGAGATGATCGCAGAACAGACCGCCGACGCCGCGATGCACCTTCCGATGGGGGATGTAGAAATACTCATCCGCCCATTTCGAATAGCGATCGTAATAATCAGCGCCATGCGGGTCGCAGGCGGCCTTCATCACCGCGTGGAAATCGGCGGTATCCTCGTCATAGGGAAGCGGCGGGTTGAGATCGGCACCGCCGCCGAACCAGCGCTTGGTGGTTACCAGGAAGCGCGTGTTCATGTGCACTGCGGGCACGTGCGGGTTCGCCATGTGCGCGACCAGGCTGATGCCGGTGGCGAAGAAGGTCGGATCCTCGGCCGCGCCGTGGATCGTTTTCGCGAAGTCGCCCTCGAACGCGCCGCCGACGGTCGAGACGTTGACCCCGACCTTTTCGAAGACCTTGCCCTTCATTACGCCGCGCACGCCGCCGCCACCGGGGGAGCCATCGGGATTGGGGCGGTCCCACGGGGTATAGTCGAAGTCGGCGTCCGACCCGGCCTCCCGCTCGATGCTCACGAATTCGGCGCAGATCAGGTCGCGCAAATGTTCGAACCAAGTGCGTGCTTCTGCCTGTTCCGTGTCGAGTTCGATCATTCCGGCCACCCTTGTGTTTGTCGTAACGCTTCGGCGAGCGCGATTCCCGCCGCGACCGCGACATTCAGCGAACGCATCCCCGCCGCAAGTGGAATCCGCACCTGAACGTCGGCGCGCGCGTGAACATCGTCGGGAACGCCGCTCCCCTCCGATCCCATCAGCAGCACATCGTCGGCGCGGAATTCCGCCGAATCGAGTCGCACGCCGCCGCGGGTGGTCAGCAAGACGATGCGACCGGCGACCTGAGCGTGGAACGCGTCCCAATCGGCATGGCGACGCACGTCGACGACATGGGCATAATCCATGCCGGAGCGGGCAAGCGCCTTTTCGCTCCAGGTGAAACTGGTCGGCTCGATCACGTCGATTCCCGTGTCAAGGCACGCGCCGAGGCGCAGAATGGCACCGACGTTTCCGGCGATTTCGGGTTGGTACAGGGCAATACGCATTTTCCCTGATATCACCGCTTAAAAAGATGGCAAAATCCTGTTGGCAAAATGGCCCTCTCGCGTCTAACAGGGCGACAAGTGCCGCCACTCGTGCGGCGCGTGAGGCATCCCCGCGCATCCTTCGCGGGTGGCCATGTCGAATTTTTCGTTCATCCGCGCCGCATTCGGCGGGCGGGCGAAGTGCAAGGGCAAGTGGATGGCAAGCGGAAATACCCTCGAAATTCCCAGTCAGCACGAAGTGAGCACGCACGGGGCGCATCCCGAAGGCGAACCACGCCGTCGCGATTTCCTGAGCATCGCTGCGGTCAGTGCCGCCGGTGTCGGCGCGATCGCGATCGTCGTGCCACTGGTCAACCAGATGAACCCATCGGCCGACGTGCTCGCGCTGTCGACCACCGATGTCGATCTGTCGAAGATCGAAGCCGGGCAGGGCATCACGGTCTCCTTCCGAAAACAGCCGCTGTTCGTGCGCAACCTGACGCCAGTGGAAATCGCTGAGGCCGACAAGGTCGACGTGAAGTCGCTGCGCGACCCGGAGACGCTCGAACAGCGCACCAAGGGTCAGAAGAACTGGCTCGTCACGCTCGGCGTCTGCACCCACCTTGGCTGCATCCCGCAGGGGATCACCAGTGGCGAAGATCGCGGCCAATATGGCGGCTATTTCTGTCCGTGCCACGGTTCGCAATACGACACCGCTGCGCGCATTCGCAAAGGTCCGGCCCCGAAAAATCTCGCGGTGCCCGACTATAAGTTCACATCACCGACAACGATAACGGTGGGTTGAGGACAACGGATATGAGCTTCCCCTGGGCCAAGCATTACGCGCCGTCTAACGGCTTCACCAAGTGGATCGATGAGCGCTTGCCGCTCCCGCGTCTGGTTTATGGCGCGGTCGGTGCGGGTTACCCCGTGCCGCGCAACCTCAACTATTTCTGGAACTTCGGCGTGCTCGCGGGTGCGGCGCTTGGTATTCAGATCATCACCGGCATCGTGCTGGCGATGCATTATGCGGCCAATGGCGGCGTGGCGTTCGATTCGGTCGAACACATCATGCGCGACGTCAACGCCGGCTGGTTCCTGCGCTATGCGCACGCGAACGGCGCCTCGATGTTCTTCATCGTCGTCTACATCCACATTTTCCGCGGCCTTTTCTACGGATCGTACAAGGCTCCGCGGGAGATGATCTGGCTGCTCGGCGTCACGATCTTCTTGCTCATGATGGCCACCGCCTTCATGGGCTATGTCCTTCCCTGGGGTCAGATGAGCTTCTGGGGCGCGCAGGTGATCACCGGCTTCTTCTCGGCGATACCCGTGGTAGGCGAATCGATCCGCATCTGGCTGCTTGGCGGATATGCGCCCGACAACGCCGCGCTCAACCGCTTCTTCTCGCTCCACTATCTGCTGCCGTTCGTGATTGCGGGCGTCATCATCCTGCACATCTGGGCGCTGCACATTCCGGGTTCGAACAACCCGACCGGCGTGGACGTAAAGGGCGAGCAGGACACGGTTCCGTTCCATCCTTACTATACCGCCAAGGACGGCTTCGGGCTCGGCGTGTTCCTGTTCATTTTCGCGTCGCTGATCTTCTTCGCGCCAAATTTGCTCGGCCACCCCGACAACTACATCCCGGCCAATTCGCTTTCGACACCGGCGCACATCGTTCCGGAATGGTATTTCTGGCCGTTCTACGCGATCCTGCGCGCCTTCACCGTTGACTTCGTGTTCGTGCCCGCAAAGCTGCTCGGCGTGCTCGCGATGTTCGGGTCGATCCTGCTGCTGTTCTTCCTCCCATGGCTGGACAGCTCGCCGGTGCGCTCGTCCAATTATCGCCCGACCTACCGCATCTTCTTTTGGGTGCTGGTGGCCGATATCGCGGTGCTGGGTTGGTGCGGTGGTTCGGCGGCGACGCCGGGTATCGTCATGGCGAGCCAGATCAGCGCGGCTTATTATTTCGCGCACTTCCTCATCATCCTGCCCATCGTTTCGCGGATGGAGCGTCCGCGGCCATTGCCCAACTCGATCACCGAGGCGGTTCTGGCGAAGAAGGGTGGCACGTCGCCGGCACATACCGCATTCAGCGGTAGCCCGGTTCCGGCTGAATAAAGGGTTATACGAGCAATGCTTCGCGCAATCGCAATCCTCATCGGGGCCGGCATCGTTGCCGTCCTGGCCTGGGCGCTGTTCTGGTCGGTTCAGGGCTACATCACTGATCCCCCGGCTGAAACCGCAGCAGAGGAATTCCATCTCCATCCCAAGGAAGTCGCACTGGCTTCCAACGGCCTGCTCGGCACGTATGACAACCGCCAGCTGCAGCGCGGGCTGCAGGTGTACAAGGAAGTCTGCGCCAACTGCCATTCGCTCAAGCACGTCGCTTTCCGCGACCTGACGCAGATCGGCTATTCGGCGGCACAGGTGAAGAAGTTCGCGGCCGATTGGGCGACCAAGGCCAAGGACGTCGATCCGAAGTCGGGCGACACGGTCGAACGGCCGAACACGCCAGCCGACTATTTCCCGACCGTTTATTATCCCGGTCAGGGCAATCCGCCAGATCTCTCGTTGATCACCAAGGCGCGGCATGATGGCCCGGCCTATGTCTACTCGCTGCTGACCGGCTATGGCGAACCGCCGGCCGAGATGCTGAAGAAGTATCCGGATGCAAAGACCCCCGACGGGCTCTATTTCAACCGCTACTTCCCGACGTTGAACCTCGCGATGCCGCCACCGCTCGCGCAGGACGGTCAGGTGACGTATCTCGACGGCACAAAGCCGACCGTGAAGCAGATGTCGGCCGACGTTTCGGCGTTCCTGGCGTGGGCAGCGGAGCCGAACCTGCCGACCCGGCATGGCTATGGTCTCGCGGTCCTGGCGTTTATCGCCTTCTTCACGCTGCTTACCTACGGCGCGTACCAGAACATCTGGCGCGACATTAAGCACTGAGACTGGAACGACCCGCCCCTCCATTGTCGTCTTCGCCAAAGCGGGGATGATCATGGGGGGGCTAGTCGAGAGTAGCGAGCGAGGGCTTCGTGGCCGACACTGACGACCGCAACGCCGATCTCCGCGCGCTGATCCGCACGATCCCGGACTTTCCCAAGCCCGGCATCCAGTTCCGTGACATCACCACGCTGCTGCTCGATCCCGCAGGCTTCGCCGCCGCGATCGAACGCATGGCAGCCGCGACGCACGGCCCGGTCGATCTTGTTGCCGGGATTGAGGCGCGCGGCTTCATCTTCGCCGCAGCCCTGGCCGCCCCGCTCAACGCGGGCGTTCTGCTGATCCGCAAGGACGGCAAACTCCCCGGCGCGACGATCGCCGAGGATTATGCGCTGGAATATGGCACCGACCGGATCGCGATGCATGAGGACGCGCTCGTCCCCGGCCAGCGCGTTCTGCTGGTCGACGATTTGATCGCCACCGGCGGCACCGCACGGGCCGCAGTCCGGCTGCTACGCAAGGCCGGCGCGGTGGTGGAGCAATCGCAATTCCTGGTTGATCTGCCCGAACTCGGCGGCGCTGAGGCGCTTCGTGCCGACGGACTGACGGTCGACTCGCTGGTGGCGTTCGAGGGGCACTGATCCGCGGCGCGGAACGCGCGGCACCGTCGATCGTTGACTTTCCGAAGCGCGCTCGGCTCGAGCGCCAAGGAACCGCCCATGTCGATCGTCAAACTTTCGCTCGCCGCCGCAGCCTTGCTTTCGGCTGGCGCCCTGTCGGGCTGTAATGACGGCTACGGCTATGGCGGCGTCTCGGCGGGGTACGGCGTCGCGAACACGTGGGACCCATATTACGGTGGCTATCGCGCCGATCCCTATTGGGGCTGGAACAACGACTTCTATTATCCCGGCACCGGTATCTACGTATACGACCGGCAGAACGTTCGCCGCCGCTGGAACCCGCAGCAGCGCGGCTATTGGCAAGGGCGCAATCAGACATGGCGTGGCGCTGGCCGCGAGATTCGGCCGATGTGGCGCGATTATGGGGTGCAGGGCCGCCCCGGTCGCGGCCGCCGACGCTAAGCGGTCGGGCGCGTGCTGATCAGCCCGATCGAAACGACCGTCATCACCGCGACGTCGTCCTGATTGCGCACCGTCATTCTGCTGCGATAGCTTCCCATCTCGGGCCGGCTTTGCGAGGCGCGTTTGTCGATGATCTCGCTTTCGCATCGCAGGGTGTCACCAGGATAGACGGGCTTTAGCCAGCGCAGTTCATCGATTCCCGGTGATCCCAGACCAGCCTGTTGCGTGGCCTTCATCTGTTCGACCAGCATCGCCATCATCATCGCGCAGGTGTGCCATCCGCTGGCCGACAGCCGCCCGAAATGGGTCTGCGCGGCGGCCTCGTCCGACAAGTGAAAGGGTTGCGGGTCATAGCGCTCTGCAAACGCCACGACCTCGTCGCGCGTTACCGCATAGTGACCGAATGACGCCGTCGCGCCGACTTCCAGATCTTCGAAATAGTGCATCGCCGATATGTCGAGCGGCGCGAGTCCAAACGCAAGCGCTACTTGGCGAGCGCCGCGCGGAACGGGGCGTCATTGCCGTCTAGCCCGGTGCCAGCCGGTAGCCCCAGCAGATCGCGGAGCAACGGCGCGACATCGACATTGTCGAACGGTGCCAATGTTCCGGCCTGTTTGATCGCGGGGCCACTCGCGATGAACAGCGCCGCCATATCGGGCGCGAAATTGTCATAGCCGTGATTGCCGCGCCCACCCGCTTCCCTGGGTGCGGTCTTCGCTAGCAGCCAGCCGGTTTCGGCGAGACAAAAATAGGGCGGGATACGCGCGTTGGTCCCGTACCGCAGCCGCGCGGGGATGTCGGCCTTGCGCCAGCATTCGAAATGCGCGTGCTTGCCAAGCAACGCCTTTTCCAGAGCGGGCTGATGGCCTTCGACGGGATAGAAACTGGCAAACGGCCCGGATTCGAACAGCCGGTAATCCGCCGGGTCTGCGATGGTATCCAGCGCGACCGTCCGTTCCGGACTCGTCATGGCCATGCCGTGATCCGCGACGATCACAAGGTTGGCGGGTTGGCCAAGCCCGCGCAACCCTGCCACCAGATCGCCGATCATGCCGTCGACATCGACCACGGCGGCGGTCGTTTCGGGCGCATCGGGACCATAAGTGTGTCCCGCGCTGTCGATCGTGTCGAAATAGAGCGTCAGGAATTTTGGCCGCGTCGCCGCCGGCCGCCGCAACCAGTCGAGCGCCCCTGCCACGCGCTGCGCGGGCGGTACTTCGATGTCATAGGGCCACCAATCCTCTGCACGCATGCCGCCGACCGGCTTCTTGTCCTTCGCCTTGGTGCCGCCCCACGCCACGTTCGATCCCGGCCAGAACATCGTGGCGCTGCGCACCCCGGCGCGCTCCGCCGTCACCCAGATCGGCTCGGCGGCGTTCCACCAGAACGGATCTTGCGAGTCCGCCATGGTGAACTTCACGCCGGGCAGCGCTGCGTCCTCCATCGCATTCGAGACGATCCCGCTTCGGTCCGGGCGCAATCCGGTGACCAGCGTCCAGTGATTGGGGAAGGTCTTGGAGGGAAAGCTTGGCCGCATCGCCGCGCTGATCCCGCTCTTCGCCAACGCATCGAGGTTCGGGGTCACGCCGCGGTTGCGATAGTCCGGCCTGAACCCGTCGATCGAGATGAGGATGGTCACCGGCGCGCGAACCTCCCTCACCGCCGTGGTCGGGGCGGGTGGCCCAGCCAGCGGCGGCGTGACGCATGCTTGCAGGGCGGCGCACAAGGCGGCGGCGAAGATACGGGTGGTCCAGCGCATGGGCGTCCTCATGCTGCGAATGTGCGTCAAGCTCATGACAGCTTCAGGGGCCGAGCGACACCTTTGCGAACACGCTGACACTCAGCAGAAAGCGGCCATCGGCCGCATCCAGCGCGGGGGCTTGTCATCCACGCCGCCCGCACCGCCGAGCGGGAGCGCGACCGGCCCGACCAGCGGCATCCGGTACGCATAGCCAGCCTCGCGCTTGCGCACACCGAATTTGCGGTGGTGCAACGGATCCGGCGGTTTCGGAAACAGCTTGTCATTCGCGACATTCTCAGCGGGCATGCTGGCGCACGCACCAGCGCGATCGGCATCAGCTATGCAAAAAGTGCATCACGTCGCCGTCCGCGACGACATAACCCTTGCCCTCGGCGCGGAGCTTGCCCGCATCGCGCGCGCCCGCTTCGCCCTTCAGCGTAACGTAATCGTCGAACGCGATCGTCTCGGCGCGGATGAAGCCCTTTTCGAAATCGGTGTGGATCTCGCCCGCCGCCTGCGGGGCCTTCGCGCCGACATGCACGGTCCAGGCGCGCGCTTCCTTCGGCCCAACGGTGAAGAAGGTGAGCAAGTGCAGCAATTTGTACCCGGCGACGATGACGCGCGTCAGCCCGGTTTCCGACAGGCCCAACTCGGCCAGGAACTCGCCGCGCTCGTCCGCCGCCATTGTCGCGATTTCGGCCTCGATCGCGGCGGAGACGACGACGGCCTCCGCCCCCTCGGCCTTGGCCTTTTCGAACACGCGTGCGGAAAAGGCATTGCCCTCGGCGGCATTGGCTTCATCGACATTGCAGACGTAGAGCACCGGCTTGGCGGTCAGCAACTGCGCCTGCGCGAAGGCGCGCGCCTCGTCCTCGTCCTTCGGCACGGTCAGCCGCGCAGGCTTGCCCTCGCGCAGCAGATCGAGCGCTTGCGCCAGCACCGATGCGGCGATCTTCGCGTCCTTGTCGCCCTGCGTCGCCTTCTTCTGCAGATTGGGCACGCGCTTCTCGAGGCTTTCGAGGTCGGACAGCATCAGCTCGGTCTCGACCGTCTCGGCATCGGCGATCGGATCGACCTTGCCCTCGACATGCGTGACGTCGCCATCTTCGAAGCAGCGCAGCACATGGACGATCGCATCGACTTCGCGGATGTTGCCGAGGAACTGGTTGCCCAGACCCTCGCCCTTGGACGCGCCGCGCACCAGCCCGGCGATGTCGACGAAGCCCAATTGCGTCTCGATGATCTTGGCCGAGCCTGCCACTGCGGCGAGCTTGTCCAGCCGCGGGTCTGGCACCGCGACGTTACCGACGTTCGGCTCGATCGTGCAGAACGGATAGTTCGCCGCCTGCGCCGCCGCCGTCTGCGTCAGCGCGTTGAACAGGGTGGACTTGCCGACATTGGGCAGCCCGACGATTCCACAGCGAAAACCCATGATGATCCTTGAAGCACGAATATGGTGATGCGCCGCCGATACGGCCTAGCGCGCCGGAATGCCAGTGGCCGGAACTTACCAGCGGTAGTTGAAGCTGATGCTCACCCGTTCGGTCTTGGCGTTGCCGGGGACGACTTCGTGCCGCAGCCAGCTTTCCCACAGGAACACGCTGCCCGCTTGCGGCTCGATATACACGAACGGCTTGAGGCTCTCCGCCGCATCGGCGCGGCGTGACGGCGCGGCCATCATCATCGGCAGGCGCGGGTCTTCGAGCTTGAGTGCTCCGGCCCCCGGCGGCACCACGATATAGACCGTGCCCGAGATGACGCTGTGCGGGTGGACATGGCCCGAATGCGTGCCGCCGGGTTTGAGGACGTTGACCCACAGGCTGTCGAGCTTGAGCTTGCGATCGTTCAGCTCAAACGCGCAGTCCTCGGCGAATTTGGCGACATGTTTGTTGAGCAGCTTGACGAGATCGCCGAATGCCGGATCGCGGTGCAGCAGGTCGTTGAGCGAGGCATAGGACGTATAGCCGCGATAGCCATGGTCTTTCGACCAGCTCCGCCCGGCGCGATCATCCACGGCCAGCGCCTGGCACGACCGGTCGAGCTCGGCGACCAGCGCCGCATTCTTCAACTTGCCCTCGTAAAACGGGGTCGCGAACAGGGTCCGTACGCTCATTTTCCAGTTCCTAATCGCAGGGCGACATCGCTCATGAACCGCTGGTCGTCGCCCGCCGCCAGCCATGCCGCCTCGGCCGATACCGCGCCGAGCAACTCGGCAAGCGGGTCCATCTCGGCCTTGGCGTAATTGCCGAGCACATAGGGGCTGACCTTGTCCTTGTGCCCCGGATGCCCAATGCCCAATCGCACGCGGCGGAAGTCCTCGCCGATATGCTGCGCGATCGATCGGATGCCGTTATGGCCCGCCGCCCCGCCGCCCGTCTTCACCTTGACGCGGAATGGGTCGAGGTCGAGCTCGTCATAGAAGACGGTGACCGCATCGGGTTCGAGCTTGAAGAAGCGCATCGCCTCACCGACGCTGCGGCCGCTTTCGTTCATAAAGGTCGCGGGCTTGAGCAGCAGGATCTTTTGCCCGCCGATCCGGCCTTCCTGGGTCCAGCCCTGAAACGCCTTCTTAACGCTGCCGAAATCATGGAAATCGGCGATCGTATCGGCCGCCATGAAACCGACATTGTGCCGGTTGAGCGCGTATTGCGCGCCGGGGTTACCGAGGCCGACCCAGAGTTGCACGATCGTCTTTGTCCTTCAAACGAACGGGGCAGCGGAAGCTCTCGCCCCCGCTGCCCCGATTGCCTGCATCCCGCAAGGGCGCAGGTTATTCGGCCTTGTCGGCTTCCGCTTCGGCCGCATCGTCTGCAGCGGCTTCGGCTTCAGACTCTGCAGCCTGTGCCTCGGAGACTGCGGCGTCGGCTTCTTCATCCGCAACCGTCGGCACCGTCGGCGGCACGATCGTGGCGATCGCGAAATCGCGGTCGGTGATCGCGGGCTCGACGCCCTTGGGCAGCTTCACGTCCGAAATGTGGATCGATGCACCGACGTCGAGACCCTTGAGCGAGATCGTGATCTCGGCGGGGATTTCGGCGGCATCGCACACCAGTTCCAGCTCATGACGCGTGACGTTCAGCACGCCACCCATCTTGGCGATGCCGGGGCAATCGTCTTCGTCGGTGAACACGATGGGCACATTGACGTGAACCGTCGTGTGCGCGCCGATGCGCAGGAAATCGACATGCGTCGGGCGTTCGGTGACGGCGTCGAACGCGACGTCCTTCGGCAGGGTGCGAACCTGCTGGCCACCGGCTTCGACCATGACGACCGAATTCATAAAGTGACCCGTCATCAGGAGACGCATCAGCGCCTTTTCCTCGACGTGGATCGACAGGGGTTCCTGCTTGTTGCCGTAGATAACGGCGGGGACGCGGCCTTCACGACGAAGCAAACGGGAGGCTCCCTTGCCAACCTGTTCGCGCGTCTCGGCTGCGAGCGTCAATTGGTCGCTCATTGCAAACTCCGATTACGTTAGGGTTCAGATGATCGATCAGGCCTCCAGGGATGACCCTGATCGAAGCGCGCGCCTATAGGGCAGGGGGGTGAATAACGCAACCGCGCTCCGTCACTCCACCCGCTTCACCCGCAACCCCCGCGCGCGCAGCATCGCCACGACCGAATCTGCGCCGACCAGATGCCCCGCGCCGACCGCCACGAACACGCGCCCCGGCCGCGCCATCCGCCGCACGATCGCGCTCGCCCAGCGTGCGTTGCGTGTCGTCACCAGCGCCGTCATCAGCGCGGCGTCGCCCCGTATCGGATCGAGCGTCGCGGCCAGCCGCGCTTCATCGCCAGCCGCCCAGGCCGCGAGCAACTGCCGGTATCCCGCATCGGGCTGCACTGCATCGCGTGCGGCCCGCACTAGCAGCGCGCGTTGCGAAGCCTCGGGCAAGCGATCGAACGCCGCGAACTGACCGCCGCGCGTTTCCAGTGCGCCGATCGCACGTCCGGCAAAGCGCGCGGTCAGCACGGGCTCAACCCCGTCCGTGCCGCTCGCATCTTCGCGCCGCCCCGCCGCCGCGCCGATCGTCAGCGCCGCCGCCCAGGTCTTCAGTCGGTCCAGCGACTCGGGCGCCACACCCGCCATCGCCATGCCGCGCTCCAGAACGCCACGATCGACAGGCGCCACGCGTTCGCGGATCGGCGGTAAGCCATCCCGCTGCGCCACGGTCAGAAACTCGGCGCGCGCCGCATCCGCGTCGGCAGGCGGCACTTCGAGGATCAGCGTATCCGCCGCCGCGATTGCACGCTCCACCTCCGGCGTCTGCCAGCGCACCTCCGGCGGCAGCGCGTGGATCGATCCGAACAGCCAGATCGTCGTGTCCGCGTCCGCCACGCGCCACAGCGCCGGCCGCGCCTCGATCGGAGGGCGCGGCCGGCTGCACGCGGCGGTCAGGAGGGTCAGCGCGATCGCCAGGGGCCCCAGCGATCGCGCAATCCGGCGCATCCGCCGCGCGCCCGTTAGTATTGCACGCGCGTCGCCTTCAGGTGATGCGTGCCGAGCTGCACCTGCACGCTGTCCTTGCCCGCCAGATGCCCGGCGCCGACCGCGATGAACACCGTCCCCGGCGTCTTCATCCGATTGTCGATCCAGGTCGCCCAGCGGATATTACGATCGGTCAGCAGCGCCTTGCTCACTTCGGGTTGCTCGACCATGCCTTCGTTCATCGTCTTGGCCAGCGCGTCGGGATCGCCCGCGCTCCAGTTCGACACCATGGTGCCGATTTCCGTGGCCGCCTTGGGCAGATCGCGCACCGTCTGGTCGAGGAACTTGATCTGCACCGGTTCCGGCAGCGCATCGAAGATGCCGAGCTGTTCCTCGGCGGTCTCGAGCCCGATCACCGGCTTTTTCGCGGTGGTCGCGGCCGCGGTCAAGACATGCTCGGGGCCCTGGTTGATATCATAGCCGAGCTTCATGATTGGCACCGTGGTGAGGGTGATCGCCGCCATCCACGGCTTGGCGCGGTCAAGTGCGGCCGCCGGGATGCCGAATTCGCCCAGCGCCTTCAGATACGCCGCACGGTCCGCCTCGCCGAGCTTTTCGGGCAGCGTCGGGCCACTCGCGGTGAAGCCGGTCTTGATCGCGAGCGCCTGCATCGCGGCTGGCTCCGGCGTTACCATTTCGAGCACGAGCTGGTCGCTCTTGTCGAACGCAGTCTTCACCGCCTCGTCGAACCAGGACAGGCCGGGCTTGAGCACATGCACCGTGCCGAACAGATAGATCGTCGTGTCCTTGTCCTTGACCACCCACAGCGCCGGGTCGGCATCGACCATCGTCAGGGCAGGCGCAGGGGCCGCTTGGGGCGCGGTATTGCCGCCGAGCAGCAGGGCCGCGAGCGCGACCGTCATCGTCTTCGTGTCCATAATAGAACGTCCTTTGTGATGGGGGTGAGGGGTCAGCGCAATTTGCGCCAGAAATAGGCGGTCATCGTTGTGGCAAGCACCACGAGATACAGGATCATCGCGTCGGGCGCGGGCACCAGTCCGCCCTTCCACAGGACCAGCCACACCGGGTAGGCGAGCAGGAAGACGTTGGCGCCCACCGTCGTCGCCCAGTAATTGTCGAGCCGTTGCAGCTCATCCATGTTGCGGTAGTAGGCCACGCTGCCCGCGACCACCGCGACGACGAACACCGTCGCCGCCAGGATCGCGAACCAGGCGGGTATTGTGCCGCCCGCGCTGATCGGCGCATCGGGTTGTTCGACCAGTGCGGCGGTGAAGCCGACCACGCCGCCGAGCAACGCGAGGATGGTGAAATTGATCGCGGTCCGCCGCGACCGCGCCCGGTCGGCGGCTTCGCCGGGGCCAAGGTCCTTATTGGGCATGGCCGGTTCCAGTCTCGTCATCGAAAATCTCCTCGATCGGCATCTCGAACAGCCGCGCCAGCTTGAACGCCAGCGGGAGCGACGGATCGTATTTGCCCGTCTCGATTGCGTTGACCGCTTGCCGCGACACGCCCAGCCGCCCGCCGAGCTCGGCCTGGCTCCAGTCGCGCTCGGCGCGCAGCACTTTCAGCCGGTTCTTCACATCCTGTTCCATATCCGCGGCATCGTCACGATGCGCTCGACAGTGACAGGATCACCGTCAGAAACGTCATCGCCAGCGTCGTGAACAGCAACCATGCGTCGCCCTCGGCAGGCGTCATCGGGCGTCTGTCTGCCTTGCGCATTGCAACCCTCCGTCATGCGACGCTGACCCAATGTCAGCCGTCCATGACTAAATGACAGTGAGTCGCGACAATGTCAACTACCCCTGACAAAAAGTCAGTGCTGGACGACTTTACCGCGATGCGCGCCGCGCGCGGTTGACCCCTTCGCGGCGCTGCGGCAAAGCCCGCCGCGTGACCGACCAACCCCTCAGCTTCCAGGCGATGATCCTCCGGCTCCACAGCTATTGGAGCGATCATGGCTGCCTGATCCTCCAGCCCTATGACATGGAGATGGGGGCGGGGACGTTTCACACCGCGACGACGCTGCGCGCGCTCGGCCCCAAGCCGTGGAACGCCGCCTTCGTCCAGCCGTGCCGCCGCCCGACCGACGGGCGTTACGGCGAGAATCCCAACCGGCTGCAGCATTATTATCAATATCAGGTGATCCTGAAGCCTTCGCCGCCGAACTTGCAGGAATTGTACCTCGGCAGCCTCGCCGCGATCGGCATCGATCCGCTGCTTCACGACATCCGCTTCGTCGAGGATGATTGGGAATCGCCGACGCTCGGCGCGTGGGGGCTCGGCTGGGAAGTGTGGTGCGACGGCATGGAGGTGACGCAGTTCACCTATTTCCAGCAAATGGGCGGTTTCGACATGAAACCCGTCGCGGGGGAACTCACCTACGGCCTCGAACGCCTCGCGCTCTACATCCAGAACAAGGACAGCGTGTACGATCTCGCGTTCAACGATGCGGGCGTGACGTACGGCGAGGTGTTCCACGAGAATGAGGTCGAGATGTCGACCTGGAATTTCGAAATCGCCGACACCGACAGCCTGTTCGACCAATTCCGCAAACACGTGGCCGAATGCGAGAATTGCCTGGAGGCCAAGCTGCCGATCCCGGCGTATGAGCAAGCGATCAAGGCCAGCCACGTCTTCAACCTGCTGCAAGCACGCGGCGTCATCTCGGTCGCCGAACGCCAGGCCTACATGGGCCGCGTCCGCGATCTCGCGAAGGGCAGTTGCCAGGCCTGGATGGACCGCAACGGGTGGGCGGCATGATGGGGGGCACGAAAGTCTCCCTCTCCCCGCTGGCGGGGAGAGGGTCGGGGAGAGGGGCAGTGCTGGGAACTGCCGTCCGAGTGACTGCCCCTCTCCCGCGCTTCGCTGCGCTCGCTTGCCCTCTCCCCGCAAGCGGGGAGAGGGAAAAATGATGACCGACTTCCTTCTCGAACTTCGCTCCGAAGAAATCCCCGCGCGGATGCAGGATCGTGCGCGCGAGGATCTCGCCAAGCTGTTCGCCGCCGAGCTCGCCAAGGCCGGCCTCGCTGCGAGCGACCTCGTCACCTACGCGACCCCGCGCCGTCTCGCGCTGATCGCACGCGGGCTGCCCGCCGAAACCGCCGCCGTGTCGGAGGAAACCAAGGGCCCCAAGGCGAGCGCGCCGCCGCAAGCGCTCGAAGGCTTCCTGCGCAAGACCGGCCTGACGCGCGATCAATTGGTCGAGCGGGACGGCGTGCTCTTCGCGGTGATCGACAAACCCGGCCGCGCCACCGCCGACGTGCTGGCCGAGGCGATCCCCGCGATCATCCGCGCCTTCCCCTGGCCCAAGGCGATGCGCTGGGGCGCCCAATCCACCACGATGGAATCGCTGCGCTGGGTTCGTCCGTTGCAGGGCATCGTCGCCTTGTTCGGTGACGAGATCGTCCCCTGCGAGATCGCCGGCATCGTCAGCGGAGCAGCCACCGTCGGCCACCGGTTCCACCATCCCGGCATCATCACGATCGGTAACGCCGACGATTACGTCGAGAAACTCCGTGCCTGCCACGTCATCGTCGATCAGGCCGAACGCCGCCAGATCATCGCGCTCGGCGCAACGATGGCCGCGCGCAAGGCCGGGCTCGAACTCGTGCAGGACGAGGGGTTGCTGACCGAGAATGCCGGCCTCACCGAATTCCCCGTGCCGCTGCTCGGGCGCTTCGATGCGGCGTTCCTCGACGTGCCGCCCGAAGTCATCCAGCTCACCGCGCGGGTGAACCAGAAGTATTTCGTGTGCCGCGATGCCGCGGGCGCCCTGGCCAACGCCTTCGTCTGCACCGCCAATATCGATGCGAGCGATGGCGGCGCGAAGATCGTCGAGGGCAACCGCAAGGTCCTCGCCGCGCGGCTTTCGGACGCGAAATTCTTCTACGACACCGATTTGAAGGTGCCGCTGGAGGAGCAAGCCAAGAAGCTCGACCGGATCGTGTTTCACGAAAAGCTCGGCACGGTGGCGGACAAGGTCGACCGGGTGGCGAAACTCGCGCGGTGGCTGGTTGAGGAGGGGATTGTCTCTTCTGCTCCCTCTCCCCTCCGGGGAGAGGGCCGGGGAGAGGGGGACGCTTCAACCGGCGTTCCGCTCGATAACCCAGTACAGCCCCTCTCCCCGACCCTCTCCCCTGAAGGGGAGAGGGAGAAGTTGGCCAACCAAGCCGAACGCGCAGCCCGCCTGTGCAAGGCCGATCTCGTCACCGGCATGGTCGGCGAATTCCCCGAGCTGCAGGGCCTGATGGGCGGCTATTACGCCGCCGCGCAAGGCGAAGACCCCCAGGTCGCCGCCGCGATCCGCGATCACTACAAGCCGGTCGGGCAGGGCGACGCCGTGCCGACCGATCCGGTAACGGTGGCGGTGAGTTTGGCCGATAAGCTGGATACGCTGATGTGCTTCTTCGCGATCGGCGAAAAATCGACCGGCTCAAAAGATCCCTTTGCGCTTCGGCGTGCATCGCTCGCCATCATTCGCCTCGTGCTCGACAATCAGTTGCGCTTTAGTCTCGACGATACGCTCGAGACGATGACAGATGTGATCGCGTCAGGTCAGCGCGACGATGGGCGGCAGGATTTTCGAGCCGAGCTTGATCGGCTGCTGTTGAATGAGATCGCGACTGGTGACGCGGGGCTGGTTTGGTTCTTCGCCGACCGCCTCAAAGTCCAGCAACGCGAAGCCGGCGTCCGCCACGACCTGATCGACGCGGTGTTCGCGCTCGGGGGGGAGGACGATCTCGTCCGCTTGCTCGCCCGCGTGCATGCGTTGCAGGCGTTCATCGGGACCGAGGACGGCACGAACTTGCTCGCCGGGTATAAGCGCGCGGCGAATATCTTGAAGAAGGAGGGGTTTGGCGCTTCTTCTTCTCCTTCTCCCCTTCGGGGAGAGGGTCGGGGAGAGGGGCAGTCCCAAACGCCGTCCTCCGTTTCGGCCCCTCTCCCCAGCCCTCTCCCCGGAGGGGAGAGGGAGCAAAAAACGCTGTCCTACACGCCCGAACCAGCAGAAGCTGCGCTCGCCACCGCGCTCGACTCAGCCGAACCCGCCGCTGCCGCCGCGATCGAAGCCGAGGATTTCGAACGCGCAATGGCGGCACTCGCAAGCTTGCGCGCGCCGATCGACCAGTTCTTTGAAACCGTGATCGTCAATGACCCCGACGCCGCCAAGCGCGCCGCGCGGCTCGCCTTGCTCGATCGCGTCCGTGCCGCCGTCCACAGCGTCGCCGATTTCTCGAAGATCGAGGGTTAGCATCGTCGATGGTGCGACTCACCTGTGACTTTAAGATCGCCTCCCCAGCGAAATCAGACACTTAGAGGAATGACATGACACACTATGTCTATCGCTTCGGCGGCGGCGTTTCGGATGGCGGGCGCGGGGACCGCAACCTCCTCGGCGGCAAGGGCGCGAACCTTGCGGAGATGGCGTCGATAGGCCTTCCGGTGCCCCCCGGCTTCACCATCTCGACCGACTTCTGCGCCGTCTATTATGACGAAGGCGGGCAATTCCCGCAGAGCCTGCGCGACGAAGTCGCCACCGGCATCGCGCATATCGAAGGCATCACCGGCAAGGTCTTCGGCGATGCCGCCGATCCGCTGCTCGTTTCGGTCCGCAGCGGTGCACGCGCCTCGATGCCCGGCATGATGGACACCGTCCTCAACCTCGGCCTCAACGATGCGACGGTCGAGGGCTTGGCTGCCACCAGCGGCGACGCGCGCTTCGCGTGGGACAGCTATCGCCGCTTCATCCAGATGTACTCGGACGTGGTGCTCGAACTCGACCATGCCGCGTTCGAGGATGCGCTGGAAATCGCCAAGGAGGACAATGGCTATTTCCTCGACACCGATCTGACCGCCGCCGACCTGCAGAAGCTCGTCGCCGAATATAAGCGCCTGGTCGAGGCGGAATGGGGCAAGCCTTTTCCGCAGGATGTGCATGACCAGCTCTGGGGTGCAGTCGGCGCGGTGTTCGGATCGTGGCAGTCGGAGCGCGCCAAGGTCTATCGCCGCCTCAACGACATCCCCGCAAGCTGGGGCACTGCCGTCAATATCCAGGCGATGGTGTTCGGCAATATGGGCGACACCTCGGCAACGGGCGTCGCCTTCACGCGCGATCCGGCGATCGGGACCAAGGCCTATTATGGCGAATTCCTGATCAACGCACAGGGCGAGGATGTCGTCGCCGGCATCCGCACCCCGCAATATCTCACCACCGCCGCGCGCGCGGCGGCCGGGGCCAAGCCGCTCTCGATGGAAGAGGCGATGCCGGTGGTATTCACCCAACTCGCGCAAGTTTTCGACCTGCTCGAGACGCACTATCGCGACATGCAGGACATCGAATTCACCGTGCAGCAGGGCAAGCTCTGGATGCTGCAGACCCGATCGGGCAAGCGCACCGCCAAGGCCGCGCTGAAGATCGCGGTCGACATGGCCGAGGAAGGGCTCATCACCCGCGACGAGGCGGTCGCGCGCGTCGATCCGCAAGCGCTCGATCAATTGCTCCACCCGACACTCGACCCCAAGGCAGTGCGCGACGTGCTGACCAAGGGCCTGCCTGCCTCGCCAGGTGCTGCGAGCGGGTTCGCGGTGTTCGACAGCGATACCGCCGAGAAGCGCGCTGCGGCGGGGGATTCGGTGATCCTGATCCGCACCGAAACTTCGCCGGAGGACATCCACGGCATGCACGCGGCGCGCGGCATCCTCACCGCACGCGGCGGCATGACCAGCCACGCGGCGGTGGTCGCGCGCGGCATGGGGCGCCCGTGCGTCTCGGGCGCGGGCAGCATCTCGATCGATGCCAAGGCGGGCGTGATGCGCGTCGGTGCCCGAGAGATCAAAGCAGGCGACATGGTCACGATCGACGGCACCACCGGCGAAGTGATGGCGGGCGAAGTGCCGACCGTGCAGCCCGAACTCTCGGGCGATTTCGCCGCGCTGATGGTCTGGGCCGATGGCGCGCGCCGCCTCAAGGTCCGCGCCAATGCCGAAACGCCCTTGGACGCCAAGGTCGCGCGCGAATTCGGCGCCGAGGGCATCGGCCTGTGCCGCACCGAACACATGTTCTTCGATGCCGAGCGCATCACCAACGTCCGCCAGATGATCCTGGCCGAGGATGAAGCCGGTCGGCGGGTGGCGCTCGAAAAGCTGCTGCCCGAACAGCGCAGCGATTTCGTGCAATTGTTCGAAGTGATGGCGGGCCTGCCGGTCACGATCCGCCTGCTCGATCCGCCCTTGCACGAATTCCTGCCGCACGAGGAAAGCGAGTTCGCCGATGTCGCGGCAGCGGCGGGGATCGCGGTCGACGTGCTCAAGCGCCGTGCGCAGGAATTGCACGAATTCAACCCGATGCTGGGCCATCGCGGGTGCCGCCTGGGCGTAACCTATCCCGAAATCTACGAAATGCAGGCTAGAGCGATCTTCGAGGCGGCGGTTCTCGTCGCGCAGAAATCGGGCGCGGCGCCGATCCCCGAAGTGATGATCCCGCTCGTCGGCACGCGCCGCGAACTGGAGCTGATGAAGATCGTGGTCGACAAGGCCGCGCAGGCCGTCTTCGCCGATACCGGCACCACGCTAGAGTACCTCGTCGGCACGATGATCGAGCTGCCGCGTGCCTGCCTGATGGCGGGTGAGATCGCCGAGATCGGTGAGTTCTTCAGCTTCGGCACCAACGATTTGACGCAGACCACGCTCGGCGTCAGCCGCGACGATGCGGCGCGCTTCCTGACGACCTATGTCGAGCGCGGTATCTACGCGCGCGATCCGTTCGTCAGCCTCGATGTCGAGGGCGTCGGGCAATTGATCGAAATGGCGGCGGAGCGGGGCAGGGCGGCGCGGCCCGGCATCAAGCTCGGCATTTGCGGGGAACATGGCGGCGACCCAGCGAGCATCGCGTTCTGCGAAGGCGCGGGCCTCGATTACGTATCGGCCTCGCCCTACCGCGTGCCGATCGCGCGGCTTGCGGCGGCGCAAGCGGCGCTTGCGGCACGGAAGTGAAACGCTGGGCGCGCTATTTGATCGGCGCGCTTGCCGGGGCGGCAGTCGGGCTTGGCGGGGCGGTCTGGCTTGTCCGCAACGCCGCCCTCGGCAACAATGTCGCGATCGGCCCCTGGGCCACGGGCCGCAGCTTCGGCTCGGCCAGCGCCGATCCGTACACCCGCGCCGTGGTGGCGGTGAAGGGTCTGCTCGCGCTCCCGGCGCAGGAGGCGCGCTATTACACCGCCGCCACCGACAGTGACGGCGCGCCGCTCGACGGGCGCTGCCGCTATCTGATCCTTGGCGGCGAACTGCCCGCCGCATGGTGGAGCATGACCGCCTATGATCCGGCGGGTTATCTCATCGCGAACCCCGCCAACCGTTTTTCGGTGGCAAGCAACGCCTTCCAAAGCGGCGGGCGCGGCGGCTGGTCGATCCGGCTCGCCCCGACGCAGCAGCCCGGCGCGTGGCTGCCGAGCGGCGGGGTGCCGCGGCTCGAACTAACGCTGCGCACCTATCTGCCGACCGACGGCGGGGCGGGCAATCCGAGCGTGGACGTCCTGCCGCGCATCATGCGGGAGGGATGCTGATGGCGCGCTGGACCGGCCCTGTCCTGCTCGGCCTGATCGTGGCGGGCGCGACCTGCTATGCCGGGTTGGTCTTCACGCCCGACGTGCTGATGGGCGCGGCGATCCGGCGTGTGTCGGAGGGCGGCTTCGGCCGCTTCAGTCACGTTCCGCTCGCCGATGCGAGCAGCCGCCGGATCGTCCGGCCCAGCCCCGATCTGGCCTATTCGTCCTGCCCGTATGACGTGTCGAAGGCGCCGCTGCTGATCGACGCGGTGCCGGTGGCGGCGCCCTATTGGTCGCTGTCGATCTTCGATTCGCGGACGGACACCGCCTTCGTCCGCAATGGCGGGCAAGCGCAGGGCAAGCCGTTCCGCGTCGCCGTTGCGCGGGAAGGGCAGGCGGTTCCGGCGGGGTATCAGGCGGTCCGCGTGCGAGGTGCGCGGGGCATTGCGCTGGTGCGGATCCTCGTGGCCGATCGCGCAACTTTCCCCGCGCTCGACCGCGCGCGCCGCGCCACGGTATGCCGCGCTGGCTAATCGGCGCGCTCGAACCAGCCCTTGCGGGGTGTTTCGGGTTCGGAGTCCGGTTTCACCACAGGTGCCGCGGTCGCCCCACGCAGCCCCGCGATCGTCCGTTCCGCCTCGGCATGGTCGGCGCGCACCGCCTCCAGGTCGCTGTGCAGATCGGTCGCGCGCTGGTTTGCGGCGCGGATGCGATCCTTCGCTTCGGCCTGCACAGCGGTGAAGCGCTCGGATTGTGCACGCAGCCGCCGCTTCCACTTGGCGGCGTTCGGTGCGCTGGCATAGCCCAGCAACCAGCCGCCGAGCAGCACGGTGCCCAGCAAGAGGAACTGTTCCAGTGTCGTGAACGGCATCGCGACGCCCCTGCGGTTTCGGTACGCCTGCGATCCTGCCGACAACGCCGCTTTGGGGCAAGCGTCGAGTCGGGGTTAGACGCCGTCCTTAAAGGCATCCGAAATCGAGCAAGCGGCTGGCCCGAGAATGACGACGAACAGCGTCGGCAGGATGAACAAGATCAACGGGATCGTCATGATTGCGGGCAGGCGCGCGGCCTTTTCCTCGGCGCGCATCATGCGCTCGTTGCGGAACTCGCCGGACAACACGCGCAGCGCCGAAGCGAGCGGTGTGCCGTACTTTTCGGTCTGGACCATCGTTGTGACGACGCCCTTCACGGCGTCCAGCTTCACGCGCTGCGCCAGATTCTCGAACGCTTGCCGCCGTTCGGACAGGAAGCCGAGTTCGATCGCGGTGAGCGTGAATTCGTCGCCGAGTTCGGGGTAGGCTTTGCCCAACTCACGCGCCACGCGATTGAAGGCGGCGTCGACGGTCAGTCCCGCTTCGGCACAGATCACCAGCAAATCGAGCGCATCGGGCAGCCCCTTCTGGATTTCCTTGCTGCGCTTGGTGATCTTGTTGTTGAGATAGAGGTCGGGTGCCTTGTACGACAGGATGAAGTTCACCGCGACGAGGCCGTACGCCTTGAACGGCGTCCAATCGGCGAACATCTCGGTCCCATAGACCAGATACAGGACGAACACGCCCCAAGTCAGCGGAATGACGAGCCGACCGAAAATGACCGCGACGGCATATTCCTTCGACCGGATACCGGCCTGCATCAGCTTGATCTGCGCCGCCTTGACCTGGCTGTCCTGCAACACCTTCATGCCGGAGAGCAGCGCCTTGATCCGGTCGGTCGTCTCGTTCTTGGTAACGAGCTTGGCGCGACGCTTGGTCGAGGCGGTGATGCCCGCCTTGAGCTGTTCGCGCCGGTCGTTCAGCGCCTTGACACGCTTGGTCATCGGGTCGCGCGCGGTCGTCGCGGCGTATATTGCCAGCAGCACCATGAAGGCGGCGACCCCGGCGAGCAAGGTTGCGACCGTATAGACGTCGACGCCGAGGATGACGGGTCCGGTGGGGGCGTTGGTCATCGCATCAAATCTCGAAATTGATCATGCGGCTCATGATGAATGCGCCGAGGCCCATCCACAGCAGCCCGCCGCCGCCCAGCACCATTAGCCGCTGGTCGGTAAAGAAGGTCTGCATATAGCT
Organism: Sphingomonas sp. HMP6; assembly: GCF_013374095.1. Taxonomy (NCBI): domain Bacteria; kingdom Pseudomonadati; phylum Pseudomonadota; class Alphaproteobacteria; order Sphingomonadales; family Sphingomonadaceae; genus Sphingomonas; species Sphingomonas sp. HMP6. The sequence continues at coordinate 198,797 of NZ_AP022672.1, forward strand.
GCCATTGATCATCCAGATCATGCCGAACACGATGAACGGCAGCGATCCGATGATGTATGCCGACGCCTTGGATTCGGACGACATCGCCTTGATCTTCAGCTTCATCTGCCCACGCATGCGGAGCACCGTGGCGAGGTTGGCGAGCGTTTCGGCAAGGTTGCCGCCGGTCTCGCGCTGGATCGCGCAGGTGATGACGAAGAATTGGAATTCAGGCGTGCCGAGCCGGTCGGCTGTTTCCTGAAGGGCTGCATCCATCGAGCGGCCAATTTTCATCTTGTCGGTGATCGCCTTGAATTCGACGCCGACCGGCCCGTCGAGCTCTGCCCCCACGACGCCGATCGTCTCGGTGATCGGCAGGCCTGAGCGCAGCCCGCGCACCAGCAATTCGATCGCATCCGGGAATTTCGCGGTGAATTGCGCGATGCGGCGTTTGATGAAGTAACCGACCGCCATGTGTGGCACGCCCGCCCCGACCACCACGCCGACCAGCAGCGCCAGAACGATCGGCAGGCCAGCAAAGATCAGCAGGAGCGTGACGATCGTGACGATGCCGAGCGTCGCTATGCCATATTGGCCGACGGTCCAAGGCTTGCCGGTCATCGCCAAGCGCTTTTTCAGCAGCGCGGGGCGCGGCAAGAAGCGCATCGCTGCGGCGTCCATCTTGTTGCTGCGGGCGGCGGCGATTCGCTTCATTTGCGCATCGACCAGCGCGTTGGCCGATTCGTTGTGACGCGCGCGCACTGCGCCCATCCGGCGCGTGCTAGCCCGCGCGGCGTTGGGGCCGCTGAACGCGACGGCGAGCAGTGCCAGCACGATCAACGCACCTGCACCCAGCGAAAGGACCGGTATCAGTTCCACAGGCGTATCTGGCGCTCCGTTTCGTTACGACGGGGTTTACGCCCCCGCCAGGCGGCTCATTTCTTTTTGGCGGGGCGTGAAATCATCGACTTGAAGTCGAATTTGCCCATCAGCGACGTGCCTTTGCCGACCGGCTTCTTCTTCCCGGCGTTCGCGCTGACACTGTCGATCGACTCCGCCGAATCGCCGACCGCCATCAATTTGGTGGCCAGATCGACGATCGGGAGGATCGTCTTGTTGCCTTTACCGGCCTCCGCGAACGGTTTGCCGAGCTTGGCCGACTGCGCGGCGAGCTTCTGATCGAAAGGAATCAGGAAATCGATTCGGCGTTCGATCGACCCTTCGAAATCCTTGCGGCTGATCTCGAGCACGGCGACCGGCTGGACGCGATTGGCGACGACCACGACTTGCGTCTGTGGTGCGTTCGATTTCATCCACGACAGCAGCCGGATGGTGTCGCGCGCGGCGGCGAGCGTCAGCTCGGTTACGATCACAGCAACCTGAATATCGGTCATCAGATGCGGGTGCTGCACCAACATCCCGCGGGGCAGATCGACCACGGTGCATTCGAACGCGGCGCGCATTTCCTCCTGCAATTGGTAGAAGGCCGCACCATCCGTCAGCACTGGCGAGTTGATCGGCGCTTCTGCCGACAGGACCGACAGCCGCTCGCTCGATTTTACCATCGCGCGCTCGATGAACAGCCCGTCGATGCGGCTCGGATTCTCGATCGCATCGGTCAACCCGCGGCCGGGTTCGAGATCGAGCGACAGCGCACCCGTCCCGAAATGCACGTCGAGATCGAGCAGGGCGGTCGTCCGCGCGCCCTTTTCGCTCAGCACCCATGCGACCGAGGTCGCGAGCGTCGATGCCCCGACCCCGCCGCGCGCGCCGATGAAGGCGGTGGAGATGTGCGGACGTTCGGTCCCGGCCTCGACCGCCTTGGGCGCGTTGAGCATCGTCTGCGCATTGGTAAAGGCTTCGCGCAGCATGTCGGGGTTGAGTGGCTTGAGCAGATAATCCTGAATGCCGCTCACGACGAGATCGCGGTACAGCCGCACGTCGTTGACCTGGCCGGCCGCGATCACGACCGTGCCCGGCTCGCACACTTCGGCCAGGGCGTTGATGTCGTTCAGCGGATCGCCGCTCTCCGACAGATCGACGAACAGGATCTGCGGCGAAGCGGAGACCGAGAGCGATTGCACGGCATTGCGCAAGCCACCCTTGTTCACCTTTTCCGGTGCCCAGCCCATTTCGACGGCGATCGGGCGCAGCGTTTCCGCGGTGGTTTCGTCGCAGACAAAGGCCGTAAAGGGGTCGCGCAGGCCGATCCGCCCCGGATTGAAGGGTGCGTTCATCAGTTGCCGCCTTTCGAGCTTTCGGACTTAACCGTCGTCCCGCCGGCACCGGTCGGGGTCGCCTTGCGATACAGGTCGATCGCCTTGCCCGATGTTGCAGTGTCGGTGATGCCGTTGCCGGTCTGCCCGCGGACCAGATCGGTCGGGTTAGCGACCATCGCGGCGAGATTGGTGTTGATCGCGCAGCCTTGATTGGATCCGGTATGCCCCTCGAAATCGGGGCCGCGGACGCGGCTGAAATCGGGGCAGCCGGGGACGCTCGCCTGCATCCGGCTGACCACCACGCGGATCATTCCCGGCGTGACCGGCGCATTGGTGAGCGGCGCGTCGTCGGATACAAGCAGGCCATAGCGCGCGACTTGGCGCGCCACATCGTCGCGTACGCCCGTGCCGCCGGGATTGGGATCGTCGATCGCGACTTGATCGCCATAGCCGAGCCGCAGCGAGCCCATCCAGCCGGCAAGGCGCTGTTCCTCGCCGGGGGCCAAGCCGTTGCCGCTGGTTGCCACGTCGAGTGCATAATCGCTGCGGCTGACGACCGGTTGATGAACCGATTCGAGGCCGCGGTTTTCGGTGCCCGAACCCGGGCCGACAGTCGTGCACGCGCCGATCAACAGGGCGGGGGCCAGGCCGGTCGCGATCAGAAGTGTACGCTTGTACATGGTCTAGTCCTTCCGGGGCTTAATTGAGGCTGAAACCGGGCGCGGCGGCAAGGCCCTTCTTGGGCGGCACAACCGGGGCTGGAGCAGCCGAGATCGTTTCGTCGCGGCGCTGCGGGCTGGGCGCAGGCGCGGGTCCGGGAACCGTCGGAACGACCGGCGCGGGGGTCACCGCACCGAAGGTCGGCTGCGCTGTGCTGCGCGGCGCGAGCGTCGGTTTGGGGCGATCACCGCCGGTGGTGCCGTTGCTCAACTGGCCCAGGAACACACGGCCGAGATCAGTCGGGGATTTGAGCCCGTCGGTCGGCAGAGCGATGTCGTTCGCGTTGGTCGGTTTGACCAGATAGGGCGTGATCACGATGACCAATTCGGTTTCGTTGCGCTGAAACGCGTTCGAGCGGAACAGCGCGCCGAGCACTGGCACATCGCCCAGTCCGGGCGCCTTGGTGATCGAATTGTTGTGGCTGTTCGACAGCAGGCCGCCGATCATCATGCTTTGGCCCGAACCGAGCTCGACCGTCGTCTCCACCCGCCGCGTGCTGAGCGCCGGGATCGTCGTCCCGGCGATCGTCACGGCACCGTCCGATGACAATTGCGACACTTCCGGACGCACCCGCATCGAGATGCGGCCGTCCGCCAGCACCGTCGGCGTGTAGGACAGGCTGACGCCATATTGCTTATACTCGACCGACACCGCGCCAAGCCCCTGGCTGATCGGGATCGGGATTTCGCCGCCGGCCAGGAACGAGCCGGTCTCGCCCGAAATGACCGTGATGTTTGGGTTGGCGAGGGTCGAAACCTCACCGTCGCGCTCGCCCAGATCGAGCGAGGACAAGACGTCGAGGCCGAGGATCTTGCCCGCTGCGCCAAGCGTGGTGCCGTTGGCAACCGTGGTGAGCAAGCTGGTCCCGGTCGAAGCGACCGTGCCGCCGACGAACAGCGGCCCGCCCGGCGTATATTGCGGAGAGGCGCCGCGGCCTTGGCCGATGCCGAAATTGAAGCCGCCGCTATTGTTCAGGGTTTGCAAATTGACGCCGATGTTCTTCACGAAGCTGCGGCTGACCTCGGCGATGCGGACTTGCAGGTTGACCTGGAGCGGCGTCGCCGTGCCGAGACGCGAGAGCACCTTGGTCGTGTCCCCCACATAGGCCTGAACCAGGCGGGTCGCTTCCGCGCCGTCTTCCGGTGCCTTCACGGTGCCGGTGAGCAGGACGAGCCCGTTCATCGGCGTCGCCACGATGCGGGCGTCGGGCATGGCGAGCGACAGCATCTGCTGGATCGAATCGAAGTTGTTGCCGACGCGGACGGTGGCGGAATAGACCACGGCGCCCGCCTTGTTGGTGACCGAAACAGTCGTTTCGCCGGCAGTCTTGCCGAAGATATAGAGCTGGGTCGGCGATCGGACCTGGACGTCGGCGATCTTGTCGTCGGCGACGAAGATGTCGCTCATCGGCCGCGTCAGCGTGACGAGGCGTCCGCGACCGGTGTTGACTTGCAACACCGTACCGCCGCTGACGGTCTGGGCCGGGGCAGCCGCCGGCGCGACCGCGACGCTTCCGCCGACGAGCGCGACGGCGAGCGACCAGCCGAGCGAGATGGACACGCTACGCATCTACTTCTTCCCCCCAACGGCGACTTCCGTCACCGCATTTCCCCGTGCGATATGGACGACCGGGCCGGTATTGACCGCACCCCCCGGAAACGCGCCGGCGCTCGACCCAACGCCGCCCATCGGGCCGTTCGTGGCAGTCTTGCCGGGCACGGTACGACGCTGAAAGCGCGACACGTCGGCGCCGGTCGCCATGGTGGACGTGCCGGTCGACGGCGTGCTGGCGATTCTGGTCAGCATTGCCTTCTCCGCCTTTGGATCGTCGGGCATGCTGACATCACCGCTGGCGATCGCTTGTTCGAGCTCGCTGCTATTGTCGGCGATCGAGCGCAGCGACAGCGAGAGCGAGCCGAGCGTCTGTGCGACGGCGATCTGCTCGGCGATCTTTGGCGTCGCTTCGATCGTCACGTTCGAAAAGGTGCGGACAATGCTCTTGCCATCTTCGCCGGTCGCATTGTCGGTGCGCTGATCGGTGGCGAGGACGCGCAGATTGCGCATGATCGTCTCGGCCGCCTTCAGCGGCGGACCGTCACCGCCGCCCGGCACGCTTTGCGTCAGGATCAGATCGATGCGATCGCCGGGGAAAACGAAGCCCGCGACGCTGGTCTGGGTCTGTACCGGCACGGTGACCGCGCGCATGCCCGGCCCGAGGGCGGCAGCGAGGAAACCGCGGTCGCCTGGCTTGACCAGCGATCCGTTGGTGATCGGCTGGCCCGCGGTCATGGCGTTGCGCACGACCGTGCCCACCAGCGTTCTGGGGTCGAAGCCAGCCTTCTTGATGAAATAGACGTTTTCGACCAGATCCTTCGGCCACGGCTGATAGCGCAGCGAGGTCGCGTCGAGGATCGTGCCGACGGGCAGTGGCTTGGTGGCGACCAAGACCTCGGGTCCGGTCGGCTGTTGGGCAACGACGGCTGCGGCTTGCGGCGCCGAACTGCCCACGATCAGCGATCGTGCCATGAACGCCGTGATCGCCGCGACGATCAGCGCACCCACCAGCAATATGACCTTGCGACTATCCATTTCAGACCTTTCGGACCCGGGCGATTGAGCCCGCGTTAAGCATTCACACCAAAGTGGTTAAAAAGCGGTTCACGCAACGCAATCAGCGCGGCGATCGCGATCGCGACGCCGTACGGCACCTCGATCTGGCCGGTACGATGCCGGATCGCGTGCTCGATCAGCAATGCCATCGTCAGCGCGCCGCCAATTAGCGACATGACGATCAGCATCCACATCAGCGGCACCAGCGGCAGCCACAGAGCGAGCGCCCCGATCATCTTGACATCGCCGCCGCCCATCCAGCCGAACTGGAATGCCGCGACGAACAGGCCGAACACAATCAGCGCCAGGCCGATCTGCATCGCCATGTCGGGCCATAGCGCCAAGCCGTTCGACCACCACCACAGCGGGGCCATCAGCGCGATCACGGCATTCTTCCAATTCGCGATTTCGCGCGTGCGCGCGTCCTGAATCCCGGCGGAAACCAGGATCATCGCGAGTGCGACGAGCAACACTGCAGAAAAGGAAGGCCCACCCATGAGGGAAAAGCCTAGACGTCATGCCTTTCTAAAACGTAACCAAAGCCCATGGTCTCCCCGCAACTCTATCGCCGTGCGATTCCCGCGGCCGCGCGGATCACGCGCTGGACGGCACGCGACGGCTGGATGCTGCGCCGATTCGACTGGCCGGTGCAGCGCCGCGTTCGCGGGCGAATGCTGTTTCTGGGCGGCCGCGGCGACATTTTCGAAAAGTATCTGGAGGCCTTCGCGCACTGGCACGCGCAAGGCTGGTCGATCACCTCGTTCGACTGGCGCGGCCAGGGCGGGTCTGGGCGATTGTCGCCAGATCCGCATGTCGGCCATGTCGACGACTTCAAGCTCTACGTCGACGACTTTCGCGATTTCTGGGCGCATTGGGTGACGGAAGGGCCCGGTCCGCATGTCGTCATGTGCCACTCGATGGGCGGTCATCTGGCGCTGCGCGCGCTGGTCGAAGGGGCGGCGATGCCCGATGCTGCGGTGTTCGTCGCACCGATGTTGGGTCTGCACAGCCCGCTTGGCTGGACGCTGGGCGAGCGGCTGGCGAGCGTGATGACCGCGCTTGGCAATCCGGCGCGACCGGCCTGGCGCGGCAATGAGAAACCCGGGGCAACCGAGACGCGGCAAGCATTGCTGACGCATGACCCGGAGCGCTATGCTGACGAACTCTTCTGGCAATCGTCCAAAGCAGAACTGCTGCTCGGCCCGCCGAGCTGGCGCTGGGTGGCGGAGGCGTTCACCTCGACCCGGCGTCTGCGCGGCGATTCGCGGCTGAAGACGCTGTCGGTGCCGATTCTGATGCTGGTGGCGGATTGCGACAAGCTCGTCTCGCCCAAGGCGGCGTATCAGACTGCAGCGAAGCTGCCCGATGCGCAGATCGTTCGCTTCGGGCGGGAGGCGGCGCACGAATTGCTGCGTGAGGTGGATGCGGTGCGTAATCGCGTGATCGGCGAAATCGACGGTTTCCTGTCCGCTCGGGCGCCGGGGAGAGCATGATGACGCGCTACGATATCGCCATCGTCGGGGCGGGCATGGCGGGCGCGAGCCTGGCGGCAGCGGTCGCGCCGCATGCGTCGGTCGTGCTGCTGGAGGCGGAGGAGCTGCCGGGCTATCACGCGACCGGGCGATCGGCGGCGTTCTGGTCCGAAAGCTATGGCGGGCCGGGGGTGCAGCCGCTGACGACGGCGTCGGGCGCAGCGCTGCGCGACGGCGGGTTTCTCGAGGATCTCGGGTCGCTGCATATCGGTCGTGCGGCGGACGAAGCCGCGATCGAGGCGTTTCTGGGCGAGTTTGCAGGTTCAGGGGTAGAACTGCGGCAAGTCGATCCGCGGGCGTATATTCCGGGTCTGCGCGCCGAATGGACGCTCGGCGTCATGGAGCAGAGCAGCACATACATCGACGTGGCGGGGCTGCACGCGCGGTATTTGGCCGATGCGCGGCGCGCCGGGGCAACGCTGATGCTGTCGGCGCCGCTGCAGGCGGCGACGCATAGTGGTGATCGCTGGCAGATCACGACCGGAGCGGGGGCAGTGTCGGCGACGATCCTGGTCAATGCAGCCGGTGCCTGGGCCGATGAGGTCGCGCGCCGCGCCGATGTCGCACCGATCGGTATCACCGCGTACCGGCGCACGGTGGTGCAATTGGTAACCGATCCGGCCCCGCCCGCGACGATGCCGCATATCGCCGACATCGCCGGCAATTTCTATTTCAAGCCCGAGGCGGGCGGGCGGTTGTGGCTCAGCCCGCATGACGAAACCAAGGTCGAGCCCGGCGATGTCCAGCCCGAGGAAATCGACGTCGCCACCGCGATCGACCGGTTCGAACACGTCGTCGATTGGCGTATTACCAAGCTCGAGCGGCGCTGGGCGGGCTTGCGCAGCTTCGCGCTCGATCGTCTGCCCGTTTATGGCTTCGCGTCCGATTCGCCTGGATTTTTCTGGTGTGCGGGGCAGGGGGGGTTCGGCATCCAAACCGCGCCGGCGGCGGCTGCGCTTGCGGCGGCGGTGCTGTTGGGTTTGGCGCCCGATGAGAGCGTCGCCGGGATCGATCCGGCACGCTACGCGCCCGGGCGCTTCCACGCGCTGGCGTAACGATCCGCGCGGCGCTATCCTCGTGACACCCAACAACGCGGGAGGCCCGAATGGCACATAAATTCGTGATCGAGCAGAACAAGACCGGTGAATACGTCGCCAAGTTCAAATACAATAGCGAGACGATCTTCTGGACCGAAGGCTATGCCAGCAAGGCCGGCGCAAAAAATGCGATCGAGTCAGTGCTGAAAAACGGCCCGGACGCTCCGGTCGAAGAAGCCTAACCGCGCCGCCCCGCCGCCACCGCGGCATCGCTCGCCAGCGTGTCTGCGCGTTCGTTGTCGGGGTGGCCGGCATGGCCCTTGACCCAGACCCATTCGATCCGGTGCGGTTTCGCCGCGTCGATCAGCCTTTGCCAGAGATCGGCATTCTTGACCGGCTGTTTCGCGGCGGTCTTCCAGCCGTTTTTCTGCCAGCCTTTGATCCATTTGGTCAGGCCGTCCATCACGTAACGGCTGTCGGTCGATAATGTGACATGGCACGGGCGCTTCAGCGCGTTGAGCCCCTCGATCGCCGCGGTCAGCTCCATGCGATTGTTGGTCGTGAGCAGCTCACCGCCCGACAATTCCTTCTCGGTTCCGCCCGAACGGATCAACGCGCCCCAGCCGCCGGGGCCGGGATTGCCCTTGCAGGCGCCATCGGTGGCGATTTCGATCTTGGTGAGTTCGGTCATGACAGCGTCTTTAACTTGGCAGCGAGGTTGGGGTCGTAGATTTTGACGCGTCGCCAGAAGGCGAGCGGGTCCTTGCGTGTCACCAGCGCATCGGCGGGGGTGTTGAGCCAATCCCACGCGCGCGACAAAGTGAAGCGGATGCACGCGCCGACGGCGAGACCATTGAAGGCGGACAGTTCCTGCTCGGACAAAGGGAAGCTGCGGCCATAGCCGACGATCAGCGCATCGCCGACGGCCGCGTCGAAGGTCGCGCCGCTCGGATCGAACGCCCAGGCGGCATGCATGACCGCCAGATCATACGTGCGGATGTCGGTGCAGGCGAAATAGAAGTCGATCAGCCCGCCGACCGTATCGCCGCGCATCAACACATTGTCCGGAAACAGATCGGCATGGATGGTCGACCGGGGCAGGGGAACGCGCTCCCAAGTCGCGGCCACATCGGCGAGCGCGAAGGCCATATCGTGGTGCAGCCCGGGGGCGATCGCATCGAGATCGCTTCCACACCGGTCCAGCAGCGGTTGCCACGTTGCAGAACCCATCGAATTAGCGCGATCGAGCGGAAAATCGGCCAGCGCCACGTGCATTTCGCCCAGCGCCGTGCCCGCAGCCAGCGCTTGTACGGGCGTTGGATGCGTGACCGAAACGCCAGGAAGGAACTGGATCAGGCACGCTGGCCGCCCCTCAAGCGTCTGGATCGCCACGCCATCCCGGTCCTTGATCGCAGGCGGCACCGGGCACCCGCGCACCGCGAGATGATCGAGCAGTGCCATGAAATAGGGCAAGTCGCCGCCGTCTACCCGCTTCTCGTACAGCGTCAGGATAAACCGCCCGGCAGTCGTATCGACCAGGTAGTTGGTGTTCTCGACCCCCTCGGCGATGCCCTTGGCCGACACCAACTCGCCGACGTCATAGCGCGCGAGAAAACCGGCCAGAATCTCGGCCGAGACAGGCGTGTAGACGGCCATGGATCAGGCGGCGATTTCGAGCCCGCGGGGCAATTTGAACGAAATCGTCTCGCGCTTGGTCTCGACTTCCCGCTCGGTAATCTCGAAGCGCTCGGCGAGACGATCGACCAGTTCGCGCACCAGCACTTCAGGCGCGGAGGCACCGGCGGTAATGCCGAGCGTGGTCACGCCTTCGAGGAAGGTCCAATCGAGCTCGTCCGCGCGCTGGATCAGCCGTGCGGGCGTGCCCTCGCGTTCCGCAACTTCGACCAAGCGCACCGAATTGGAAGAGTTTGGCGCGCCGATCACCAGCAGGGCCTCGCACGCATGCGCGATCGCCTTCACCGCACTCTGGCGGTTGGAGGTGGCGTAGCAAATGTCTTCGCCGCGTGGCCCCTGGATCGTCGGGAAGCGGCGCTTGAGCGTGGCCACCACCTCGGCGGTGTCATCCATCGACAGCGTGGTTTGGGTGAGGAAGGCGAGATTGTCTGGATCGACAGGTACGAACTTCTCCGCATCCTCTACGGTCTCGACCAGCGACATCGCGCCTTCGGGTACCTGGCCGAAGGTACCGATCACCTCTGGATGACCGACATGGCCGATGAACAGGATATGGCGTCCTGCTTCGACCTGCCGTTCCGCCTCGCGGTGAACCTTGGAGACGAGCGGGCAGGTGGCATCGAAAAAGGCGAGGCCGCGTTCGGTCGCCTTGTCCGGGACCGCTTTGGGCACGCCGTGCGCCGAGAACACCACGGGTACGCCGTCGGGCACCTCGTCCAATTCCTCGACGAACACCGCGCCCTTGTCGCGCAGCATGTCCACGACGAAGCGGTTGTGGACGATTTCATGGCGCACATAGACCGGAGCGCCGAATTTCTCGATCGCGAGTTCTACAATCTGAATGGCACGATCGACGCCGGCGCAGAAACCGCGCGGGGCGGCGATGATCAAGGAGAGGGGCGGCTTTTGCGGGGTAAGCATCACAGCGACAGCTCTACGCGATTGCTTGCGTAGGCGAAAGCCGCTTCCTATGGTGCGTCAGCGCCTGCGCAATAAATCCTTACACGGGTGATTTCGCGTGCGCGACAAAGCCCTTTTGCATGACAAGGTACGTAACCCCGTGACAGTCCGGAAATCGACCATCGCCGCTTCAGCGTTTTTGCTGGCGGCAGGCTCCTTGCTTGGTGCGTGCAAGACGACGGGTGAACTCGACGAATCGGGCGGTATCACCGCGGTGCGCACCGCCTGCCCGACCGTTGCGATTCCTGCATCGACCGGTGACGTTACTGTGTTCGATCCCGCGACCAGCCGCGACGCCAGCGCGGTCGATGTCACGGCGGTGCTGACCAAGCTGCGGTCGATCTGCACCGATTCAGGCGACGACATCCTGACCACGGTGACCTTCTCCGTCGAAGGCCGCAGGTCCCGGACCGAGGGTGCGCGCGACGTGACCTTGCCCTATTTCGTCACCGTCGTGCAGGGCGGCAGCGCGGTGATCGCCAAGCGGATCGGCCGCGCCACGCTGCATTTCGAACCCGGGCAGGCCCGCGCCAGCGTGCAGGGCACCGGCAGCGCGACGGTATCGCGCGCTGCCGCGACACTATCGCCCGAAGTGCGCAAGACGCTGACCGAGAAGCGCCGCGCGGGTGACCAGGAAGCGGCGGTCGATCCGCTGTCGCGCCCTGAAATTCGTGCAGCCGTGCTGCGCTCGACCTTCGAAGCGCTGGTTGGGTTCCAGCTCACTAGTGAGCAGTTGAAATATAACGCCACGCGCTAATGCGCCGTTGACTCGCTTGCTGCACCGCGTCAAACCCTCGGGCGTCGATGCGGGGTAACTCGCATAGGCACGCGCGGGAGAGTTTCCGACCTTCGGGTCGGGACGCCGAAGGAGCAACCGCCCCGGAATCTCTCAGGCCACCGGACCGCGCGGGCTATCGACACTCTGGAAAGCGCACCCGCTCGCTGAGCGGGGGCCACCGAAGGGGTAAGCCGAGTCCGCTCGGTCAAAGCTCTCAGGTTCCCGTGACAGAGGGGGCGGCGATGCAGGCACGTTAACAGCGTGATGCCGCGCCGTGAACCTCGCCACGGAAGGCCTTTGCATGAGCGACACCGAAACCCTGAACGCGGATGGCGACGAGATCGCAACCGAGACGTTGCCGCTCGACGCATGGCACCGCGCGCGCGGTGGCCGCATGGTCGAATTCGCCGGCTATCACATGCCCGTGCAATATGAAGGCATCATGGCCGAGCATCTGTGGGTGCGCGAGTCGGCCGGGCTGTTCGACGTTAGCCACATGGGCCAATTGGTTTTTCGCGCCGAGGGGCGGGTCGATGTCGTCGCCGCGCTCGAGGGGTTGCTGCCTGCCGATATCGCCGGGCTGGGTGAAGGAAAGCAGCGCTATTCGCTCCTGCTCGCCGAAGATGGCGGCATTCTCGATGATTTGATGGTGACGCGCCTTCCGCTGGCACACCCGTTTGCCGCGCTTGAGGAAGAGGGTGTCTCTGAGCCGACCGGCTGGTCGCCGCTGGACGGCGACACGCCCGATCTCGACAGCCCGCAATTCTACATGGTCGTCAACGGCGCGACCAAGATCGACGACATCGCACATCTGCTCGAATTCCTGCCCGACGGGATCGCGATCAATCATCTCGAAGATCAGGCCTTGCTGGCACTGCAAGGGCCGAAGGCGATCGATGCGATGGCGCGGCTGGTGCCGGGTGTGGCGGATTTGGTGTTTATGACGGCGGGCGCGTTCGAGTGGAACGGCGTGCCGCTGTGGATCAGCCGCTCGGGCTATACCGGCGAGGACGGGTTCGAGATTTCGGTTGCGGCCGAGCAGGTCGAGGCGCTGGCCGACGCGCTGACCGCAGAGCCCGAGGTCAAGCCGATCGGCCTTGGCGCGCGCGATTCGCTGCGGTTGGAGGCGGGGTTGCCGCTGTACGGGCATGATCTCGATCCGGAAACGACGCCGGTCCAGGCCGATCTCGGCTTCGCTTTGTCGAAGCGGCGTCGTGAGGAGGGCGATTTCATGGGTGCGACGCCGATCCTGGCCGAACGCGCTGCGGGTGCCGAGCGTAAGCGTGTCGGTTTGCTGATCGAAGGGCGCCAGCCCGTCCGCGAAGGCGCTACCGTCGTCGATGCTGCGGGCGCGGACATCGGCCGCGTCACTAGCGGCGGCTTCGCGCCGAGCGTCGGCGCGGCGATCGCCATGGCCTATGTGCCGACCGCGCTGTCTGCCCCCGGCACCACGATCCATCTTTCGCAACGCGGTAAGGTCCATAGTGCGACCGTCACCGCAATGCCTTTCATCCCCCACCGCTACGTCCGTGCAGGAGGCGCACAATGAGCCGTTATTTCACCGAAGATCATGAATGGGTCGATGTCGATGGGGACATCGGCATCGTCGGCATTTCCGAATATGCGCAGGAGCAGCTCGGCGACATCGTGTTCGTTGACGTGCCCGAGGAAGGCAAAGAACTGGCCAAGGGCGACGAGGCCGCCGTGGTCGAATCGGTCAAGGCCGCATCGGACGTCTATTCGCCGGTGTCGGGTACCGTGATCGAGGCCAATGCGGCGCTCGGCGATACGCCTGGGCTGGTCAATGAAGATCCTGAGGGAGACGGCTGGTTCTACAAGCTGACGCTCTCCGATCCCGATGAGCTGAACGAGCTGATGGACGAGATCGCGTACCAGGCGTTCGTCGCGAAGCTTTGATGCTGCTTGCAGGTGTCTTGCTTGCGCTGATTGCTCCGCCGGGGGGCGATACGAGCGCGTGTCGCGAAAACCCCTGCGGCGTCACCGAGGTTCTGCCAAATATCCTCGCTTGGGATGGGCGAATTGTCCGTGTCCGGGGATGGCTGCGATGTCCTGGCAACTTCACCTGTCAGTTGGAGCCCAGCGCAACGCCAGATTACGAACACTCCGCCACGATCGATTACGTGAAGGCGATGGAGCCAAAGCTCAAGGCCTTGAACGGCGCGCAAATCGTCTTGCTTGCACGCGTAACCGCTCAATGTTCCGGCGAGGAAATTTGTACTGACCGTGGCCCCGAACTGATCCCGCTTCGTATCGAGCGGGTGCTCGACCGACCCAAGCCCCCAGCAAAGAAGGCGTCTTAATGCGCTATCTACCCCTTACCCAGTCCGACCGCGATGCCATGCTTGGCGTGATCGGTGTCGCCACGATCGATGATCTGTTCGTCGACGTGCCCGAAGCCGCGCGGCTCGACGGGCCGATCCACGGTTTGCCGATGCACGCGAGCGAAATGGCGGTCGAACGCCACATGACAAAGCTCGCGCGGCAGAATCTGACCGCAGGGGAGGTTCCGTTCTTCCTCGGCTGCGGCGCGTACAAGCATCATGTGCCGGCCTCGGTCGACCATCTGATCCAGCGCGGCGAATTCCTCACCGCCTACACGCCGTATCAGCCCGAAATCGCGCAGGGCACGTTGCAGATGCTGTTCGAATTCCAGACGCAAGTCGCGCGGCTGCTCGGGACCGATGTCGCCAACGCGTCGATGTATGACGGGTCGACCGCCTGCTGGGAGGCGATCGGCATGGCACGGCGCATCACCAAGCGCGGCAAGGCGCTTTTGTCGTCGGGGCTGCACCCGCATTACGTCTCGGTCGCCAAGACGATGGCGAAGTTTACAGGCGATGCGCTGGAGACGTCCGCTCCAACGCTCGGTCCCGACACCGACATCGACGCGCTGATCGCGGCGATCGATTCGGACACGTCGTGCGTCGTGGTGCAATATCCCGACATTCTCGGCCGCATCGCCGATCTCAAGCCGCTCGCCGATGCCTGCCACGCGCAAAAGGCGCTGCTGATCGCAGTGGTGACCGAGCCGGTCGCCTTGGGCGCGATCAAATCGCCCGGGGAGATGGATGCCGATATCGTGGTGGGCGAGGGGCAGTCGCTCGGCGTCGGTCTGCAATTCGGCGGGCCGTATGTCGGCCTTTTCGGCTGCAAGGAAAAATATGTTCGCCAGATGCCAGGCCGGCTTTGCGGCGAGACGGTCGATGCCGATGGTCGGCGCGGTTTCGTGCTGACGCTGAGCACGCGCGAGCAGCATATCCGCCGCGAGAAGGCGACGTCGAACATCTGCACCAATTCCGGCCTGTGCGCGCTGGCGTTCTCGATCCACATGACGCTGCTGGGCGAGGCTGGTTTGCGGCAGTTGGCGACGATCAACCACGCCGGTGCGGTCTCTGCCGCAAAGCGGTTGCGCCAGGTTCCGGGGGTCGAGCTCGTCACACCCGCATTCTTCAACGAATTCACGCTGAAACTGCCAAAGGAAGCGCGCCCGGTCGTGCGCACTCTGGCCGACCGCGGCATTCTGGCGGGTGTCTCGCTCGGGCGGCTGTATCCGGGCGAGCCTAAGCTCGCCAACGGTCTCGTCGTCGCGGTGACCGAGACGACCTCGGCGGAGGATGTTGAAACCCTTGCCACCGCACTCCAGGAGATACTGGCATGAGCATCAATGCAAGTGGATGGCGCCCCGAAGCGCCGACTTCGAGTGGCAAGCCGAGCCCGACCACGACCGGCAACAAGGCGCTGATGCTGGAAGAAGCGCTGATCTTCGAGATTGGTGACCTGACCACGACGGGGGTGGATTTCGAGGCCTTTGGCGCTTCTGCGCAGGAGAACACGCTGGCCGGGCTGGAACGATCGCAGCCGATCGGCCTGCCGGGCCTCTCCGAGCCAGAAACGGTGCGCCATTACACGCGCCTGTCGCGGCAGAATTACGGCATCGACCTGGGCTTTTTCCCGCTCGGCAGTTGCACGATGAAGCACAATCCCCGCCTCAACGAGAAGATGGCGCGGCTCCCCGGCTTTGCAGACATCCATCCGCTCCAGCCCGTTGATACCGTGCAGGGCGCGCTCGGCGTGATCAATGAACTTGCGACGTGGCTGATTACGCTGACCGGAATGTATGGCGTGGCAATGACGCCGAAAGCCGGGGCGCATGGTGAGCTTTGCGGGATGCTGTGCATCAAGGCGGCACTCGATGCGCGGGGGGAGGGGCATCGCAAGGTCGTGCTCGTGCCGGAAAGCGCACATGGCACGAACCCCGCGACCGCAGCCTTTGCGGGCTATACGGTCGAGGATATTCCCGCGACCGCAGAGGGCCGCGTGGATACAGCGGCGCTACTCGCGCGGCTCGGCCCCGATGTCGCGGCGGTGATGATCACCAACCCCAACACGTGTGGCTTGTTCGAGCGCGACATGAAGGTCATTTCTGACGCGGTCCATGCGGCCGGCGGTTTCGTCTATTGCGACGGCGCGAACTTCAACGCGATCGTCGGGCGCGTGCGGCCGGGCGATCTCGGTATCGATGCGATGCACATCAACCTGCACAAGACCTTTTCTACCCCGCACGGCGGCGGCGGGCCAGGCTCGGGCCCCGTGGTGTTGTCGGAGGCGCTGGCGCCATTTGGCCCGCTGCCCTTCACCACGCGGATGCCGGACGGGCATATCGCGCTGATCGAGGAGGAAACCGCGGGCAACGACCATCCCCATACTTTCGGCCGGATGTGCGCCTTCCACGGCCAGATGGGCATGTTCACGCGCGCACTGACCTACATTCTCAGCCACGGCGCGGATGGCCTCCGGCAAGTGGCGGAGGATGCCGTGCTCAACGCCAATTATATCCTGCGCAGCCTGGAAAACACGCTGGAAGCGCCGTTCGGTGGATCGGGTCCGTGCATGCATGAGGCGTTGTTCTCGGACAATGGCGTTGCCGACGGCTTCTCGACGATCGACATCGCCAAGGGGCTGATCGACGAAGGCTTCCACCCGATGACGATGTACTTCCCGCTGGTGGTTCACGGCGCGATGCTGATCGAGCCGACGGAGACCGAGTCGAAGGCCGCCCTCGACCAGTTCATTCTCGCGCTACAGTCGGTTGCGGAGCGGGCAAAGGCGGGCGACGTCAGCCTGAAATCGGCGCCGCACTTCGCGCCGCGCAGCCGCCTCGACGAAACTCTGGCGGCGCGCAGACCGGTGCTGGTGTGGAAGGACCCCGAACTGGCGCAGGCGGCGGAGTAAGATGGCGCGAATTGGTCCGGCAGTGCGGCTTTGACCGGTCCCGCGCCATGGATTCCGGCCGAGGCGGGCGGCGCTGAGCGGCGCCACGCACCCGCCACGCTGCGCAACCGCATGGCGATCGCGGACGTGCTGCGCGAGGTGTTGCCGCGGTCAGGCACGGTGCTGGAGATCGCGAGCGGATCGGGCGAGCATGCCGCTTATTTCGCAGGCGAGTTTCCGGCGCTGGCGTGGCAGCCGAGCGACCCGGACGGTGCTGCGCTGACCTCGATCGCGTCTTGGTGCGAGGGGATAGAAAACGTCCTGCCGCCGCTCGACCTCGATGCCGCCGCGCCGGCCTGGCCAGTGTCGGGGGCGGATGCGGTATTGTGCGTCAACATGGTGCATATCAGCCCGTGGGAGGCCACGCTCGGCCTGATGGCGGGCGCGGGGCGGGTGCTGGTGAGCGGCGCGCCGCTGATCCTGTACGGCCCGTTTCTGCGCGATGACGTGCCGACGGCGGCGAGCAACCTTGCCTTCGACGAATCATTGCGCGCGCGGGATCCGGCATGGGGCATCCGCTCGATCGCGGCCGTGGCGGCGGCGGGCACGGGGTTCACGCTTGAGCGGGCGATCGAGATGCCCGCGAACAACCTCATGCTGGTGTTTCGGCGCCGCTAAGTCGTTACCGCCTGCGTCGTCTCGGTCTGGCGGCGGACATGTTCGCGCCAGACGATGTAGAGGCCGCTTGCGACGATGATCGGCGCGCCGATCCAGGTCGCCGGGCCGGGCAGGGTGTTGAACACCAGCCAGCCGAAGAGCGTCGCCCAGATCAGTGAGGAATAATCCATCGGCACCACCACCGACACCGGCCCCAGCCCGAGCGCGGACGTCATCGCCAGTTGCGCAGCACCGCCCAGCAGCCCGACAGCGGCAAGCAGCACCCACGTCTCAAGCGGGTGGCTCCGGAACACGAAGGCGTAGAGAATCCCCAGCGGGACCAGCGACAGCGTCGAGAACCAGAAGACCGTCGTCATCGCGGCTTCAGTCCGGCCGATCTGGCGCAGCAGGATCGAGACGCTGGCGGTCAGCGACGCGGCGATCAGGCCCGTGACCGCACCCCAGATCGGGAAACCGCCGCTGCCCGGCTGCGCGACGATCAACACGCCGCCGAACCCGACCAAAACCGCCAGCCAGCGATGCCAGCCGGTCGGTTCGCGCAAGACCAGCGCGCCCAGGATGGTGGCGAAGATCGGCATGGTGAAGCCGATCGTCGTCGCCTCGGCCAGCGGCAGCGCGAGAATGGTGGCAAAGGTGAAGGCCATGGCGATCAGCCCCATCACCGCGCGCAGCAGATGCGCGGGCATCCGCGTGGTCGCCACCGAGTGTAAGCCGGGCCCGGCCAGGACGATGCCGCCGACCAGCACCGCCGCGCCGAATTGCCGCCAGAACAGGATCTCACCGATTGCCGCGCCGTGTAGCTCGCTCAATTTGATGCACATGTTCATGGCGGCGAACAGCACGACCGAAAGCAATCGCATTCCGATCGCCGTCAGGATGCGGTCGTCGGCTCTGGTCATGGGCGATGCCTGTGCATGACCGGCTCAATGGCCGCACGGACGCAATGAAACAAGCATGTCGCGCGCGAAGTCATTTCGTGCGGGGTGACGGCGGCGCAAAGCCGCGCTATCCGCGCTGCCATGATCAAACGCGCACTCCCCGTCACCCGCGAGGCCGATTTCTCCGCCTGGTACCAATCCGTCATCTCGGAGGCCGATCTGGCCGAGGAGTCAGGCGTGCGCGGCTGCATGGTGATCCGCCCTTGGGGATATGGCATCTGGGAGCGGATCCAGCGGCTGCTCGACGACCGAATCAAGGCGACCGGGCATGAGAATTGCTATTTCCCGCTATTCATCCCGCTCTCCTATTTCGAAAAGGAGGCCGAGCATGTCGAGGGCTTCGCCAAGGAAATGGCGGTCGTTACGCACCACCGGCTGAAATCGGACGGGAAGGGCGGCTTGATCCCCGATCCCGAGGCCAAGCTGGAGGAGCCGCTGGTCGTGCGGCCCACGTCGGAGACGGTGATCGGCATGGCCTTTGCGCGCTGGGTGCAATCGTGGCGCGATCTGCCGGTGCTGATCAACCAATGGGCGAACGTCGTCCGCTGGGAGATGCGCACGCGCATGTTTCTGCGCACGTCCGAATTCCTGTGGCAGGAAGGGCATACCGCGCACGCCACGGCCGAGGAAGCGCGCGACGAGACGCTCAAGATGCTCGAAGTCTATCGCAGCTTTGCCGAGGATTGCCTCGCGCTGCCGGTGGTGGCAGGCGAGAAGCCCGAGAATGAGCGCTTCCCCGGTGCAGTCGCGACCTACAGCATCGAGGCGATGATGCAGGACGGCAAGGCGCTGCAGGCGGGCACGTCGCATTTCCTGGGCACCAATTTCGCACACGCGCAGAACATCCGTTTCCAGAACGACCAGGGCGAGTTCGTCTTCGCCAATACGACGAGCTGGGGTGTGTCGACGCGGATGATCGGCGGGGTCATCATGGTCCACGGCGATGACGACGGCCTGCGCGTGCCGCCGGTGATCGCGCCGTGGCAAGTCGTGATCGTACCGATGCTGCGCGACAACCCTGAGGATGCCGAGATCATCGCCTATTGCAAAAGCCTGCAGGCGGAACTCGCCACGCAGTCCGCGCTGGGCGAGCCGGTGCGCGCCTTGCTCGACCTCAAATTCGGCAAGGCCGCGACCAAGCGCTGGAGTTGGGTCAAGAAGGGCGCGCCGATCGTAATCGAAGTCGGCGGGCGCGACGTGGCGGGCGGCAACGTGTCGGTGATCCGGCGCGACCGGCTGTACCGTGAGGACGGTAAGCTCGATAGCGCGGTGATCGCACGGGGCGATTTCGTGTCGACCGTTTCGGCTATGCTTGAAGACATCCAGACGTCGCTCCACACCGAGGCGCGCGCGCGGTTGAACGCCAACATCACCCCCGCCGCCGACTTCGCTACAGTCGAGCGCCACTTTGCCGAGGGGGTGAAGAACCCCGGCTGGCTCGAAGTGCAATGGTCGAAGCCGACCGGGCCTGCGCTCGACGGGGTGGTCGAACGGTTGAAGGCGCTGAAGCTCACGCTGCGCAACGCGCCGATCGAGCAGGCGGCGGCGGATGGGGCGTGTATCTTTACCGGCGATCCGGCGGTGGAACGCGTGCTTGTTGGCCGGAGTTATTAGTCGATAACGATCCGCGCAAAGTCACATCAAGGTCACACAACCGGCGCTATCGGGCTGCGCTAAAAGTCACAAAGGTTAGGCTAACGAGGCCGGTCTATCGGGTCTCGCGCACAACCGACTGCCCTGGAGACGTGCCCGCAAACGGCGTGACAGCACGTTTCAATGAGCTTGCAAACCTGACTTTGTCGGTATCGATTCCCAACCTATCGTAGACCTATGTGTGTAGGACAGCCCGTTAACTGCGGGGCGATACGGGTTCTTCACGTTGCCGTCGTAGCCTGGCGACATGAGTGCACTCGATGGTATATCGGCGAAGTCTATCCTGCTCGGCGCGGGCGCGCTCGGCGCGGTGCTCGGTGTTGGCAGTGTCGCAATGTCGCCGGAAGGGCGCGCTGCCGTGGCGACGAAAGCCCGCGATGTCGCAGTCGCAACCGGCGTGAAGCGCGCGCGTGAACCGCAGGCGGGCGATCATTGGGGTGGCTGCGATTCGGCGCGCGCGGCGGGCACTGCGCCTATCTTTCGCGGCGAACCCGGCTATCGCCCCGAGATGGACGGCGACGACGACGGGATTGCCTGCGAACCGCCGCGGCGTTGAGACGGGAACGGCCGGCATAACCGCCCGTTCGACAATGCTATCGTGCTGTTGCTTTTGATGTCTCACATTCTTGATCGAGCGCAACGAGCCGGCGACCAAGCCAGTCGGTGCCGACGAGCTCCCGGTACAACGGTTCGCAAATCTGCCGCAATTCGGCCTCGTCGCGCGCCGATACGCGATGGCGCCATTCGCCGACCATCGCCGATGCGTTGCGCACCAGATGTTCGACCTTCCCTTCGGGCGGGATAACGATGTCGCCGCCCGTTGCGTGCGTGACCGCCTCGCGCATCTTCGATGAATAAGCGATGCCGAGCGCCCGTGTCACGCGGTCCATCTCGCCGTGCGGATCCGCGCAGAAATCCTCATGCGACAGAAGAACGGCGGAGTTCGGAAACCGCCGCTGCGTTTCAAGTGCGTGCCGGTTTACGATCCGCCAGAGCAGCCCCGCCTGCGCGGCTTCCGTGGTTGCCATCGCGCGTTCTTCCCGCGAGCAGGACTCCTGTTCGACCAGGTCGTCGAGCCAAACCGCGGCGTCCCATTGCACGCGCCGCAGGGATGCCAGGAAGGCGCCAGGATGGCGCACGGTGAACAGCGCGCGGAAATCATGCTGCTCGATCAGATATTGTGCCGACAGTGTAAGATAAGGACATTTGACGACGATCCGCTGCGGCCGCCGAACGCGCGCCGCGACATATTCGCGGAGCATCGGGGTACCCTTGAACCAGCGTGAAAGGTTTGGGGTCTCGTCGCGCCGTGTGCGCCACTTGGTATTCCTGCCCGCGACGTAGTCGTCGATCACATGCCGCCATCGGCTGCCGGCCCGGTCGGCGGAGGCATACCACCGATCGACGCAAGCGATCCCGCTAAGTGGACTGAAGGGTTCGAACAATTGAGCGGTGCGAGGGTCTGCGCTCAGCAGGTCGCCGAGCAAGGTCGTTCCGCTCCGATGCGTGCCGCATACGACGATACGGTCCGCGGCGACGAGACCACTCGCTCCAGTGGCAGCAGAAATAAATCGATCGAACTGGGCTGACTGCAACAACATTCCCCTAGCGATAGTCATACTTTAGAATGATGTCACCTGATTGACTGTAATAAAGTGTAACGTGGGCGTCTATCCCCTTCGCATACGGAATTGACTCCGCTCGGGTGAACGTCGTAGCCTGCATCTGAAAAGGGGATGGCAGTGCTCGAAGAAGTTCAGCTGGACGCGTATGCGCTTCCGCATAATCACCAAGTCTATAAGTGCTTCCCCGGCGAGGGCTATGCTGCCCTTGAGCGCGGCGGAGGCGCAGCAGGTGGCCGACGGTAAGGTTCGGATCGTTCTGCATGCAGTTGGCGGTGCAGACCCCGGATGCCAGCTAATCGTTGAAGCGGCGGTAGCAGAATATGTCAGATCGTTGGGGCCGGAGAGGCTTTTAGAAGCGTGCGAGTTTGGGAAAAAGGCGCATGTCGATGCCACGCTTTCCAGCAAAGTTCATTTGAAAAAGACGCTCAAGAAGCCTATATAGCCCGGGTGACTACCATGGCCATACCTGCGAACCATCGCGCCAATATCGGCCGGGGAACCATGTTTATCGCGGGGTCGTTAGCAACCGCGCTGGTTGGTGCGCCTGTTGGAATTTACGTCGCAACTCACGCAAATACAATAATGATTGTTCAGCAGCAAACACTCGCGGATCTTCAAAACTTTGAGAACACGGGTGCCCAATTGGACAACCGAGTTAGCGGTATGAGCGATGCCTTGGTCGATGGTCGGGGCGTTAATGACGCACGCCGCGCGCTCCGCGATGCAGTTTCGGCGCACTCATCGGCAGCGTTTGCTCTTCGCGATGATATGGGCGGCGACTACCCTCCCTATGCTACAAAACTGCGCGAGCTTCGCAATTTTGCAGATAAGGCCAATACCCCACGCGAAGGGGTCAAGGTCTTTCAATCTTTGGTCGATTTAATCGCTCTACGAAAGGATGCGGCGGGTCGTATCAAATTGAAAGTTGCTGGAAAATGACAAGCCTGCGCAAAGCCCGAGAAAGCGGCACGATTGCCCAGTTTGCCGCCAAGCGAGAAGCCGACGCTCCCGGTGACGAAGCCGCGTTCAATCGCGCTTTGTCGTCAATGGCCGGAACGTCGAAAGCAGTTCCGGCAGCATCGAAGCCGCGTCGTTCCGGCGATTGAAGCGATACTCAAATTCCTTGGTATAGCGGCCAAGGTATTTCGGGCTGACGCTGACATGCGTGCCGTTGATCGAGCATTTCAGGTGCCGCCAGAAACTTTCGATGCTGTTCGTGCTCGCACCCTGAAACCCGACATACTCGTGCGCGCCGTGGTTGACTGTCATGTGGCGATAGCCTGCCGTGTGCAGCCCGCGATAGCTGTTCAGTTCATCAGTGTGCAGTTCGCCGCCCGGAAGGACGTTGGCAACCACAACCGGCTGTAGAGTGACGCGGCGCTGGTTCGGCACAACCTGCGTGATGATGTCCCCGCCACGTTCCATCATGCCGATCACGACAGTCTTACCAGCCGATCCGCGCATGTGCTTGCCGCGCTGCACGCCGCCTACCAGCGTCTCGTCAACTTCGACCGCCGTGCCAACGCCGCCGATCGGCTCTTCACCGTCAACGTCTGCCATGTGCTGGCGGATCAAACCGGCCATGCGCCATGCGGTCTTATACGTCACACCAAGCTGGCGCTCCAATTCCTTCGCGCTGACACCGTGCCGCGTCGTGGTGAACAGGTGGATTGCGTAGAACCAAAGCTGCAAAGGCGTGCGCGTCTGTTCGAACGGGGTGCCGACTGTGGGATGCAGATGATGGCCGCACCACTGGCACGAATAAGCGCGCTCGGCTTTGATCCGATACCAATTCGAAGGGCGCTCGCACGAGGGGCAAGCGAAGCCCTGTCCAAACCGCACGTTGAACAGATGCGTCAGACAGGTTTCATCGTCAGGAAACTGCTTGAAAAACTGCGTCGTGGTGAGGGGTTTCTGTGCCATGCACCATTATATACCGCATTCGTTCTACGTATGCAAGGGGGATAGACGCCGTAACGTGGCCGAAATGGACCTAATCAGTTGGTCAATCGAACGTTAATACCATGGCGGGCAAGCATGTAAGGACTGTTTCGTTAACGCAACGTTCACTTCAATTGTATGTTACGTTACCGTAACTGTTACTGTGTTAGGGTGACCTGCGACTTCAATGGCGTGCATGGTGTCCGCATCAGTTGCCCAGTCGTCGTGGCATAGCGGTTTGATGCCTGGTCAGGCGCGAGGCAGCGTGACGGTGGCGCATCTCGAGCGACGTTGGGTGGCGTAGGACGCCAACTGCTTGCGGCGATCCGCAGCGTTGTCGAGGTTGAGTTCGGACCCTAGCGTTTTGCTGCGGGCGCCCCGACGTGCGTTTCACCGCGGGCAGCGGCGAGGCGGACCTGGCGGTGGCGCTCAGCCGCAGCCGCACGTTTGGCGGCGTCGCTGGTGGCAGCACACGCGGGGCAAGCGACTCCTTCCTCAAACAGCGGCGACCCGCGGTCTTCCGGGCTCACCGGCATGCGGCAGCCGCGGCAGAGATCGTGCGTTCCGGGGGCGAGGCCGTGGCCCACACTCACCCGTTCGTCGAACACGAAGCATTCGCCGTGCCAGCGGCTTTGCTCCGCTGGCACCTCCTCGAGATATTTCAGGATGCCGCCTTGGAGATGGAAGACGTCGCTCAACCCCTCGGCCTTGAGGAAAGCGGTCGATTTCTCGCAGCGGATCCCGCCTGTGCAGAACATCGCGATCTTCTTCCCTTCGAGCTCGGCACGGTGCGCGCGCGCCCAGGCGGGAAAGTCGCTGAACGCAGCCGTCCGAGGGTCGATCGCGCGTTCGAAACTGCCGACCTTCACCTCATAAGCGTTGCGCGTATCGATGACGATCGTGTCGGGATCGTCGATCAACGCGTTCCAGTCAGCAGGCACGACATACGTGCCAACGCCACTGCGTGGATCGATATCGGGTTCGCCCATGGTGACGATCTCTCGCTTCAGGCGGACCTTGAGGCGGTGGAACGGCATCGTCGCGGCGTCGCTATGCTTGACGGCAATGTCTGCGCAGTCGGGCAAGGTGCGGATATGGGCGATCGTAGCGGCGATGCCGTCGACCGGCCCGGCGATGGTTCCGTTGATGCCTTCGCGTGCGAGCAGCAGCGTGCCCTTGATACCGTTCGCGGCGCACAGGTCGAGCAGGGGTGCGCGCAACGCTGCGGGATCGGGAAAGCGCGCGAAGCGATAGAGCGCGGCGACGTGGATGGGGGCGGGGCGTGTCATAAGGTCGTGCGCTTTACGACAGGATCGCAGGAAACCAAATCGCTTCCCCGGCGAAGGCCGGGGGCCAGTAGCGGAACGATCGAATGTTAGCTAATGCGCCACATTACGTCGATCTTCGCGACTGGGCTCCGGGCTCCGCCTGGGAAGCGCAGAAAAGATGGTGCGCGCGCCAGCGCGCCTGTGCTCGCTACGCCGCCTTCAAAGACTGCATGTCGATGACGAAGCGATATTTGACGTCGCTTTTCACCATCCGGTCATAAGCGGCGTCGATATCCTGGATGTTGATCATCTCGATATCGGAGGTCAGGCCGTGCTTGACGCAGAAATCGAGCATGTCCTGCGTTTCGGCGATACCGCCGATCAACGATCCGGCAAGCGCACGGCGCTTGAAGATCAGATTGCCGACGCTGGGGGAGGGATGCGGCGTCTCGGGTACGCCAACCAGAGTCATCGTCCCGTCGCGCTTGAGCAAGACGAGAAACGGATCGAGGTCGTGGCTTGCGGCCACGGTGTTGAGGATGAAATCGAAGCTGCCGAGATGCTCGGCCATCGCATCGGCGTCCTTCGACACGATCAGGTCGGTCGCGCCGAGGCGCTTGGCATCGTCGCGTTTGCCCGGCGAGGTGCTGAAGACATAGACTTCGGCACCCATCGCGGCGGCGATCTTGACCCCCATATGACCGAGGCCGCCGAGGCCGACGATGCCGACCTTTTGCCCCGGGCCGACCTTCCAATGGTGCAGCGGCGAATAGGTGGTGATTCCGGCGCACAGCAGCGGTGCCACCGCGGCGAGATCTGCCTCGGCATGCGTCACCTTCAGCACGAAATCCTGCTTCACTACGATATGGTCGGAATAGCCGCCCATCGTGTGGCCACCCGAAACCGTGTCGGGGCCGTTATAGGTGCCGACGAAGCCGGTCGTTTCGCAATATTGCTCTTCGCCGTCGTTGCACGACGGGCAATGGCCGCAGCTGTCGACCATGCAGCCGACGCCGGCGATGTCGCCGACCGCGAATTTGGTGACGTTCTTGCCGACGGCGGAAACGCGCCCGACAATCTCGTGGCCGGGCACGCACGGATACAGCGTGCCGCCCCATTCCCCACGCACGGTGTGGAGATCGGAGTGGCATACCCCGCAGAACAGGATGTCGATCGCGACATCCTCGGCACCGGGATCACGGCGGTCGAAGGTGAAGGGCGCGAGCGGCGCGTGGGCGACGTGCGCCGCAAAGGCGTGCGTTGTGGTTGGCATGGTTGATCTTTCAGAGCCGGCGCGGCGCGCGGGCGGAATTCTGGGCAAGGCAGCCCAGGCAGTGGTAACCAGCAAGCACCCGCCATCGTTCCAGCGTCAGCGCGGGAAAGTTGCGTTCCACCACGCCGTGAGCCGTGCGCGCTCGGCTGCGGTTACATGCAGGCCGAGTTTGCTCCGCCGCAGCAGGACGTCGTCGGTGCTGCGCGCCCATTCGCGGTCGTGGAGCCAGCGGGCCTCGACTTCGGTGAGCCCGCCGCCGAGATCGACGCCCATCGCGGCTTCGTCGGCGATCCCTTCCAGCAGCTCGGGCAGCATCGATCCGTAGGCATGTGCCATCCGTTCGGCGCGCGCTGCACCCAGGAAAGGCCAAGTTGCCTGCACGTGCGCGATGAAGCTCGGCAGATCGGCGATCGCGCCGCCGGGGAAAACGCGGACGCGGGTGACCGGATGCGCCTTGAAGCCCATTGGCGCGGCGAGCTTCTCCAGCGCTTCCTCGGCCAGGTGCCGCGCGGTGGTGATCTTGCCGCCAAACACGGACAGCAAGGTCGGGCCGTTGGTGTCGAGTTCGAGCACGTAATCGCGCGTGACTTCCTTGGCCTCGCTTGCGCCGTCGTCATAGAGCGGACGCACGCCGGACCAGGTCGAGGTGACGTCGGCGGGGCTGATCTGCTTGATGAAGTGGCGGTTCACCGCCTCGCACAAATAGGCAATCTCGTCGGCGTCGATCTGCGCATCCTCGGGCGCATCTACGGGCACGTCGGTGGTGCCGATCTCGGTGAAGTCGCCTTGATAGGGGATGGCGAAGACGATGCGGCGGTCGGGTTGCTGCAGGATATAGGCGTGGTCGCCCTCGAACAGTTTGGGCACGACGATATGGCTGCCCTTCACCAGCCGCACGCCCGATGCGGCGTTGACGCCGAGCCGCCCGAGCAATTGATGGACCCACGGGCCGGCGGCGTTGACCATCGCGCGCGCGGTTACCTCGCGCCCATCAGACAGCGTTGCACGCCATACATCGCCCTCGCGCCGCGCGGATTCGAGCGCGGTGCCGACCAGGATCTCCGCGCCGTTCGCGGCGGCATCGACCGCGTTGAGCACGGTCAGGCGCGAATCGTCGACGAAGGCGTCGGAATAGACGAACCCGCTCGATCCACCCTTTAGCGGGGCGCTGAACGCGGTGTCGGACTTGCGTAAGCCCCGCGAGCGCGGGAGCGACATCTTGCCGCCGAGGAAATCATAGAGATAGAGCCCGATCCGCAGCATCCACCACGGCCGCACCGAATTTTCCTGCGGCAGCACGAATCGCAACGGATGGATGATGTGCGGGGCGGCCTTCACCAGCCGTTCCCGTTCCCGGAGCGCCTCTGCGACCAGTTTGAAGTCGTAATATTCGAGATAGCGCAAGCCGCCATGGATGAGCTTGGTCGACGCCGACGAGGTGTGCGCGGCAAGATCGTCGCGCTCGACCAGCAGGATTTTCAGGCCAAGCAGCGACGCTTCGCGCGCGATTGCGCAGCCGTTGATGCCGCCGCCAACGATAAGCAGGTCATATGTCATCGCTGTCACCTAGCGGGACAGGTAGGGCGTGTCACCCGCCGTTGCGACGCCGGATGATCGCGGCCTGTTGACCGTCAGCGAGTCGCACTGTATGCGCACCCCCGCTCGACTGGGAGTTTGCTTCCGGATGAGTGCCTGAACATTGCTGGATGCATTCCAGGGTCCGGGGGGCGATTCGCCTCTGTCGGTCCCTTTTGTATTTCGAGCTTCCGGCTCCAGCAAAGTAACCAATTTCTCAAGGTGAAGAGATTCATGCCGACGATCAACCAGCTGGTCCGCAAGGGCCGCGAACAGCAGAAGGCCAAGAACAAGGTCCCTGCGATGGAAGCGAACCCGCAGAAGCGCGGCGTTTGCACCCGCGTCTACACGACGACCCCGAAGAAGCCGAACTCCGCACTGCGCAAGGTGGCCAAGGTCCGCCTGACCAACCAGCGCGAAGTCATCAGCTACATCCCCGGTGAGGGCCATAACCTGCAGGAGCATTCGGTCGTGCTGATCCGCGGCGGTCGCGTTCGCGATCTTCCCGGTGTGCGCTACCACGTTCTGCGCGGTGTGCTCGATACACAGGGTGTCAAGGATCGTCGCCAGTCGCGTTCCAAGTACGGCGCCAAGCGTCCGAAGTAAGCCGGTCGGCTTTTATAGCCGATCCCAGATGGCTGAAGTTTAGAAGGAAGAATTGAAATGGCACGTCGTCGTCGCCCAGAAAAGCGCATCATCCTCCCCGATCCTAAATATGGTGATGAGGTCCTCTCGAAGTTCATGAACTCGGTTATGCTCGACGGTAAGAAGTCGGTCGCAGAACTGATCGTGTACGGCGCGATGGAAACCGTCGAGCAGCGCGCTAAGAAGGATCCCGTCGCGGTTTTCCACGATGCGCTCACCAACGTGAAGCCCGGCATCGAAGTCCGCAGCCGCCGTGTCGGTGGTGCGACCTATCAGGTCCCGGTCGAAGTGCGCCCCGAGCGTGCCCAGGCTCTGGCGATCCGCTGGTTGATCACGGCCGCGCGCGCGCGCAGCGAGAACACCATGTCGGCACGCCTTTCGGGTGAGCTGATGGACGCCGCCAACAACCGCGGCAACGCGGTGAAGAAGCGTGAAGATACGCATCGCATGGCCGAAGCCAACCGCGCCTTCTCGCACTATCGCTGGTAACAGCGGATTCGATCGCGCCGCTGGTAACAGCAGCGCAATCGGCCTGTTGCCGATGACGTTTAGTACCTATATCGGGCAGGCCGGGGCATAGCTCCGGCCTCTCCACATTCCCAAGGAACCGATCATGGCCCGCAGCCATCCGCTCTCAATGTACCGCAACATCGGCATTATGGCGCATATTGACGCCGGCAAAACGACGACGACCGAGCGGATTCTGTATTACACCGGCAAGTCTTACAAGATCGGCGAAGTGCATGAAGGCACCGCGACGATGGATTGGATGGAGCAGGAGCAGGAGCGCGGGATCACGATCACGTCCGCTGCCACGACCTGCTTCTGGAACGACCACCGCATCAACATCATCGACACCCCCGGCCACGTCGACTTCACGATCGAAGTCGAGCGTTCGCTGCGCGTGCTCGACGGTGCGATCACGTGCTTCGACGGCGTTGCCGGCGTTGAGCCGCAGTCGGAGACGGTGTGGCGTCAGGCCGACAAGTATAAAGTTCCGCGGATGTGCTTCGTCAACAAGCTCGATCGCACCGGCGCCGACTTCTATTTCTGTGTTGATTCGATCGTCGAGCGTCTCGGCGCGCGGCCTGCGGTGCTGTATCTGCCGATCGGCATGGAGAGCGATTTCAAGGGCCTGGTCGATCTGGTCGAGAACCGCGCGATCATCTGGCTTGAAGAGTCGCTGGGTGCGAAGTTCGAATATCAGGAGATCCCTGCGGATCTGGCCGAAAAGGCCGCCAAGTATCGCAGCGATTTGATCGAAATGGCCGTCGAGCAGGACGACGACCTGATGGAGGCCTATCTCGAAGGTACTGAGCCGACGGTCGCGCAGCTCAAGGCGCTGATCCGCAAGGGCACGCTGAATTCCTCGTTCGTGCCCGTGCTGTGTGGCTCGGCGTTCAAGAACAAGGGTGTCCAGCCGCTGCTCGACGCGGTGATCGACTACCTGCCGTCGCCGCTCGACGTGCCGGCGATCGACGGCCTCAAGCTCGACGGCGTGACGCCCGACAGCCGTGCGGCTGCCGATGACGCGCCATTCTCGGCGCTCGCCTTCAAGATCATGAACGATCCGTTCGTGGGTACGCTGACCTTTGCCCGAATCTATTCGGGCAAGCTGGAGACGGCGTCGTCGGTGACCAACTCAGTCAAGGACAAGAAGGAAAAGGTTGGCCGCATGCTGTTGATGCATGCGAACGACCGCGAGGATATCCAGATCGCCTATGCAGGCGACATCGTGGCATTGGCGGGTCTTAAGGACACGACGACGGGCGATACGCTGTGTTCGCAGGCCGAGCCGATCATTCTCGAGCGGATGGAATTTCCGGAGCCGGTCATCGAAGTCTCGGTCGAACCCAAGACCAAGGCCGACCAGGAAAAGATGGGCATCGCGCTCAACCGTCTTGCACGCGAGGATCCGTCGTTCCGCGTTTCGACCGATCACGAATCGGGCCAGACCCTGCTGAAGGGCATGGGCGAGCTCCATCTCGAGATCATGGTCGATCGCATGCGTCGCGAGTTCAAGGTCGAGGCAAACGTCGGCGCGCCGCAGGTGGCGTATCGCGAATACCTCGCCAAGCCGGTCGAGCTGACCTACACCCACAAGAAGCAGTCGGGTGGTTCGGGCCAGTTCGCAGAAGTCCGCGTCAAGCTGACGCCGGGCGAGCGCGGTTCGGGCTTCGTCTTCATCGATTCGGTGAAGGGCGGCAACGTGCCGAAGGAGTATATCCCTTCGGTCGAAAAGGGCATGCGCGAGACCGCGATGACCGGCTCGATGATCGGCTTCCCGATCATCGATTTCTCGGTCGAACTGACCGACGGCAAGTATCACGACGTCGATTCGAGCGCGCTGGCGTTTGAAATCTGCGCGCGTGGTTGCATGCGTGAAGCCGCGCAGAAGTCGGGCATCAAGCTGCTCGAGCCGATCATGAAGGTCGAGGTCGTGACGCCCGAGGATTACCTGGGTGACGTGATCGGCGATCTGAACAGCCGTCGTGGCCAGATCCAGGGCACCGACAGCCGCGGCAACGCGCAGACGGTCGAGGCGATCGTGCCGCTGGCCAACATGTTCGGCTACGTCAACCAGCTGCGCTCGTTCACGCAGGGGCGCGCGCAGTACAGCATGCAATTCTCGCATTATGACGAAGTGCCGTCGAACGTGGCGGACGAAGTGAAGGCCAAGCTCGCCTGAGGCGTATCGCGCTAAGGGCTGGCGTTATCTGAAATAGGTCGTTAAGGGCGCGCCTTCGCGTGGAGCCCTGAAGGCCGCGAACCGAATCAATCAAGGTAGGAAATCATGGCGAAAGCAAAGTTCGAGCGGAACAAGCCGCATCTCAACATCGGCACGATCGGCCATGTCGATCATGGCAAGACCTCGCTGACGGCTGCGATCACCAAGGTGCTCGCCGAGACCGGTGGCGCCACCTTCACCAGCTATGCGAACATCGATAAGGCTCCTGAGGAGCGCGAGCGCGGCATCACGATCTCGACCGCACACGTCGAGTATGAGACGCTGGCACGTCACTACGCGCACGTCGATTGCCCGGGCCACGCCGATTATGTGAAGAACATGATCACGGGTGCCGCTCAGATGGACGGCGCGATCCTGGTCGTGTCCGCAACCGACGGCCCGATGCCGCAGACGCGCGAGCACATCCTGCTCGCACGCCAGGTCGGCGTGCCGACGATGGTCGTGTTCATGAACAAGGTCGATCTGGTCGACGACGAGGAAATCCTCGAGCTGGTCGAGATGGAAATCCGCGAGCTTCTGTCGAAGTATGATTTCGATGGGGACAACATCCCCGTCATCCGTGGTTCGGCTGTTGCAGCGCTCAACGACGTCACGCCCGAGATCGGCCATGATGCCGTGCTCCGCCTGATGGAAGCTGTCGACACGTACCTGCCGCAGCCCGAGCGTCCGCTCGACAAGCCGTTCATGATGCCGATCGAGGACGTCTTCTCGATCTCGGGTCGTGGTACGGTCGTCACCGGCCGCGTCGAGACCGGCATCGTCAAGGTTGGCGAAGAAGTCGAAATCGTCGGCATCAACGACACGCGCAAGACCACGGTCACGGGCGTCGAAATGTTCCGCAAGCTGCTCGACTCGGGCCAGGCTGGCGACAACATCGGCGCGCTGATCCGCGGCGTTGGCCGTGAAGAAGTCGAGCGTGGTCAAGTTCTCTGCAAGCCCGGCTCGATTAAGCCGCACACCGACTTCTCGTCGGAAGTGTACGTGCTGTCGAAGGACGAGGGTGGCCGTCACACGCCGTTCTTCGCCAACTATCGTCCGCAGTTCTACTTCCGCACGACCGACGTGACCGGCACCGTCGAGCTGCCTGAGGGCACCGAGATGGTCATGCCAGGCGACAACATCGCACTCGGCGTCAAGCTGATCGCACCGATCGCCATGGACGTCGGCCAGCGTTTCACCATCCGTGAGGGTGGCCGTACGGTAGGTTCGGGTATCGTCAGCGGTATCTCGGCCTAAGACGTAAAAAAATACTGCCGCCCCGGTCGCCGAAAGGCAGCCGGGGCGGTTGCTATTTGTGAGAGGCTCGGCTAGTGGCCCGCCTCTGATTTTGGTTTTAACAGCAAGAGCCCCGAAGCCGTACGACTTACGGGGCCCGCTCTTTCGCATCGGTAGGGACTATGGACAGCAATATCCGCATTCGTCTTAAGGCGTTCGATCATCGCGTGCTTGATCAGGCGACCGGCGACATCGCCGACACCGCACGTCGCACCGGCGCGCTGATCCGTGGCCCCATTCCGTTGCCGACGCGCATCGAGAAGTTCACCGTGAACCGCGGTCCGCACATCGACAAGAAGTCGCGCGAGCAGTTCGAAGTCCGCACCTATAAGCGCATGCTCGACATCGTTCAGCCGACGCCGCAGACGGTCGACGCGCTGATGAAGCTCGATCTCGCCGCTGGCGTTGACGTGGAAATCAAGCTCGCGTAAGAGCGCGCCTCCACAGAGATTCGGTGCCGCCTTCTGCGGCACCAGATAGATGGGATACCGCCAGGTTCGCCTGGGTCTGCGTCCCCCGACACGCTCCACCGCCCACGCGGGGAGCACCAGCCCGGGTCGGGGCCGCAGTATAAAATAAAGTTTGGGCTGAGTACGCACCCTACGGAATGGTCCGTGGGGTGCCTCTGCATTGAATGGAGCATTGATCATGCGCACTGGCGTGATCGCGAAAAAGATGGGGATGACCCGCTGGTTCCAGGACGATGGGCGCCATGTGCCCGTGACCGTTCTGGCACTGGAAAATCTGCAAGTCGTGGCCGTTCGCGAGGCCGATAGAGACGGGTATGTCGCAGTCCAGCTGGGCGCGGGTACCGCAAAAGCAAAGAATGTCGCCAAGCCGCAGCGTGGCCATTTCGGCAAGGCCGAAGTCGAGCCCAAGGCGAAGCTGGCTGAATTCCGCGTTTCCGATGACGCCGTGCTCGAAGTTGGCGCGACCATCTCGGCCGACCATTATGTCGCCGGCCAGATCGTCGACATTCAGGGCGTGACGCAGGGCAAGGGTTTCCAGGGCGGCATGAAGCGCTGGGGCTTCGGCGGTTTGCGCGCGACGCACGGCGTTTCGGTTTCGCACCGTTCGCTCGGTTCTACGGGGCAACGCCAGGATCCGGGCAAGGTCTTCAAGAACAAGAAGATGGCCGGGCACATGGGCGACAAGAACCGTACCCAGCAGAACCTCGAAATCGTTTCGACCGACGTCGAGCGTGGTCTCATCTTCGTCAAGGGCTCGGTCCCTGGTTCGAAGGGCGGCTGGTTGCTCGTCAAGGATTCGGTGAAGGTCGCACGGCACGCAGATGCGCCGTACCCCGCCGGTCTTCGCGCCGTTGCGAACAATAACGACACCGCTCCCGCCGAGACGCCTGCTGACGTCGCGACCGTGGATGCGACCGACGGCCAGGAGGGCTGATCATGAAGGTTACATCTCAGTCTTTCGATGGTGCGACCGGCACGGACATCGAGCTCAACGACGAGGTCTTCGGCCTCGATCCGCGCGCCGATATCCTGCACCGTGTTGTCACATGGCAGCTCGAAAAGCGTCGTGCGACCGCACGCGGCACGCGTGAGCGTGCCGACGTCGCTCGCACCGGCAAGAAGTTCGGCAACCAGAAGGGCGGCGGTACCGCCCGTCACGGCGATCGCCGCGCTCCGGTGTTCGTCGGTGGCGGTAAGGCGCACGGCGCCCGCGTCCGCGACTTCAACCCGTCGCTGAACAAGAAGGTTCGCGCGCTCGGCCTCAAGATGGCGCTTTCGAGCCATGCCCAGGCCGGCACGCTGATCGTTATGGACAGCCTGGCGGTTGCCGAGAACAAGACCAAGACGCTGATCGCGGATTGGGCGAAGCTCGGAACCGGCAAGACCGCGCTCGTCATCGACGGCGACATGGTCGACACCAGCTTCGCTTTGGCCGCGGGTAACTTGCACACGATCAACGTGCTGCCGGCCGCTGGTGCCAATGTTTATGATATCCTGAAGCACGACACGCTGGTCCTGACCCGCGCTGCCGTCGACATGCTGGAGGCGCGCTTCAATGGCTAAGCCAAAAACCGCGATCGACGCGCGTCATTATGACGTGATCGTCGCACCGCACATCACCGAGAAGGCGACCTTGCTCAGCGAGCATAACGCCGTCGTGTTCCGCGTCACCAACGACGCGACCAAGCCGCAGATTAAAGCTGCGGTCGAGGCGCTGTTCGATGTGACCGTGCTGGGCGTCAATACGATCGTCCAGAAGGGCAAGACCAAGAAGTGGAAGGGCGCGCCCTACACTCGCTCCGACATCAAGAAGGCGATCGTGACGTTGAAGGACGGCCAGTCCATCGACGTGACGACGGGGATCTGATCCGATGGCACTGAAGCATTATAACCCGACCAGCCCGGCACGCCGTGGCCTGATCCTGATCGACCGGTCCGGTCTGCACAAGGGCGGCCCTGTGAAGGCGCTGACCGAAGGCAAGCGCAAGACCGGTGGTCGCAATAACAAGGGCCATGTGACTTCGCGCGGTATCGCCGGCGGTCACAAGCAGCGCTATCGCATCATCGACTTCAAGCGCCGGTTGTGGGGCGTCGAGGGCACGGTCGAGCGGATCGAATATGATCCCAACCGCACCGCGTTCATCGCGCTGATCAACTATGGCAAGACCGAAGACGGCAAGGAAAACGTTGCCTATATCGTCGCGCCGCAGCGTCTGGCCGTTGGTGACAAGGTCGTCGCCGACAAGAAGACCGACGTGAAGCCGGGCAATGCGATGGAACTGGGCCAGATGCCGGTTGGCACGATCGTCCACAACGTCGAGATGAAGCCGGGCAAGGGTGGCCAGATCGCCCGTTCGGCTGGTACGTATGTGCAGGTCGTCGGTCGCGACAAGGGCATGGTCATGGTCCGCCTCAACTCGGGCGAGCAGCGTTACATCCATGCGAATTGCATGGCGACGGTCGGTGCCGTGTCGAACCCCGACAATGGCAACACCAACCTCGCCAAGGCCGGTCGTAATCGCTGGTTGGGCGTGAAGCCGCTGACGCGCGGCGTCGCCAAGAACCCGGTCGACCATCCGCACGGCGGTGGTGAAGGCCGGACCTCGGGTGGCCGTCATCCGGTTACGCCATGGGGCAAGCCGACCAAGGGTGCGCGCACCCGTCACAATAAGTCGACGGATAAGATGATTATCCGTTCGCGTCATTCGACGAAGAGGAAGGGCTAACATGGCTCGCTCAGTCTGGAAGGGTCCGTTCGTGGACCTTCATCTGCTCAAGAAGGCAGAAACCGCTCAGGAAACCAATGCGCGTGGTGCGATCAAGACTTGGTCGCGTCGCTCGACGATCCTGCCGCAGTTCGTTGGCCTCACGTTCAGCGTCTATAACGGCCGGAAGTTCGTGCCGGTGTCGGTCAACGAGGACATGGTGGGCATGAAGCTCGGCGAGTTCGCACCCACCCGCTATTTCCCCGGCCACGCCGCGGACAAGAAGGGCAAGCGCTGATGTCTAAGGCAAAATCCCCCCGCCGGGTCGGCGAGAAGGAAGCCCTCTCGGTCGGCACGCAGATCCGCGGTTCGGCGCAGAAGCTCGGCCTGGTTGCAGCGCTCATCCGCAACAAGCCGGTCGGCGATGCGATGAACATCCTGCAATTCTCGACCAAGGGTATGGCGATCGAAGCGCGCAAGGTTCTGGCCTCGGCCATCGCCAACGCTGAGAACAACCATAACCTCGACGTCGATGCGCTGGTCGTTTCCGAAGCGTCGGTCGGCAAATCGATCGTGATGAAGCGTTTCGCCACGCGCGGTCGCGGTAAGTCGACGCGCATCCTGAAGCCGTTCAGCCGCTTGCGCATCGTCGTTCGCGAAATGGAAGAAGAAGAAGCGTAATGGGTCAGAAATCGAACCCCATCGGTCTGCGCCTGCAGATCAATCGCACCTGGGACAGCCGCTGGTATGCCGAGGGCGCCGATTACGGTCGTCTTTTGCTCGAAGATCTCAAGATGCGCGCGTTCATCATGAAGACGTTGCCACAGGCAGCGATCTCCAAGGTGGTGATCGACCGTCCGGCCAAGCTGTGCCGCGTCTCGATCTTCGCAGCACGCCCCGGCGTCATCATCGGCAAGAAGGGTGCGGACATCGAAAAGCTGCGCCGTCTGCTCGGCAAGATGACCAGCTCGGACGTCAGCCTGAACATCGTTGAAATCCGCAAGCCGGAAGTCGACAGCAAGCTCGTCGCGCAGGGTATCGCCGATCAGCTCGAGCGTCGTATCGCCTTCCGTCGCGCCATGAAGCGTGCGGTGCAGTCGGCAATGCGTCTGGGCGCCGAAGGCATCCGGATCAATTGCGGCGGCCGTCTCGGCGGTGCCGAAATCGCTCGTTCGGAATGGTATCGCGAAGGTCGCGTTCCGCTTCACACGCTGCGCGCCAATGTCGATTATGCTGAAGCGACTGCACACACCGCGTACGGCGTGTGCGGCGTGAAGGTGTGGATCTTCAAGGGCGAAATCCTGGGCCATGACCCGATGGCGACCGACCGGCTGATGATGGAAGCACAGACTTCCGGCGTCCGGCCTGATCCGCGCCGCTAAGGAATAGATCATGCTTCAACCGAAAAAGACCAAGTTCCGCAAGGCCTTCAAGGGCCGCATCCATGGCGACGCCAAGGGTGGCACCACGCTCAACTTCGGGTCGTATGGCCTGAAGGCAATGGAGCCGGATCGTCTCACCGCACGCCAGATTGAGGCGGCTCGCCGCGCGATCACGCGTCACATCAAGCGCCAGGGCCGTTTGTGGATCCGCGTTTTCCCGGACGTTCCCGTCTCGGGCAAGCCTGCCGAAGTCCGCATGGGTAAGGGCAAGGGTTCGCCGGAATATTGGGCAGCGCGCGTCAAGCCGGGCCGGATCCTGTTCGAACTGGACGGCGTTCCCGGTGACATCGCCGCGATGGCGTTCAGCCGTGCAGCGATGAAGTTGCCGATCAAGGTGAAGGTCGTTGCCCGTCTTGGCGACACCTCGCATCTGGGAGTTGCATAACATGGCCAAGATCGACACGCGTCGTTCCGACCTGGTCGCCAAGACCGAAGATCAGCTGGGCGAAGAGCTCGGCAATCTGAAGCGTGAGGCGTTCAACCTGCGTTTCCAGGCGGCGACCAACCAGCTCGAAAAGCCGAGCCGGGTCCGCGAAGTCCGTCGCGATATCGCACGGATCAAGACCCTCCAGTCGTCGCGTTCGCGCGACGCTGCCAAGTAAGGATTTAGACATGCCAAAGCGCGTGCTGACGGGGCTGATCGTCTCCGACAAGGGCGACAAGACGGTGGTCGTGAACGTGGAGCGTAAGGTCAAGCACCCGCTCTACGGCAAGATCATCCGTCGTACGAAGAAGTACCATGCCCATGATGAGGGCAATGAGTTCAAGCAGGGTGAAACCGTGCGGATCGAAGAGACCGCACCGATCTCCAAGCTGAAGACCTGGAAGGTCGTCGATCGGGTTAACACCCACGCGACGCCCGAGCGGGTTGACGTCGACGCGTAAAGCGTTGGTTTATTGAGGCGGCACCGGTCGGAATCGGTGCCAAAGAAGAGAAGGAAGCGGATCCATGATCCAGATGCAATCCAATCTCGAGGTCGCTGACAACAGCGGCGCGAAGCGGGTTATGTGCATCAAGGTGCTTGGGGGTTCCAAGCGTCGTGTTGCAGGCGTTGGCGACATCATCGTCGTCAGCGTGAAGGAAGCCGCACCGCGCGGCCGCGTGAAGAAGGGCGACGTGCATCGTGCCGTCATCGTGCGTACGGCGAAGGACATTCGCCGCGCCGATGGCACCGTGATCCGCTTCGATTCGAATGCCGCTGTGCTGGTCAACAAGAACGAAGAGCCGATCGGCACGCGTATCTTTGGCCCAGTTGTGCGTGAGCTCCGCGGCAAGAAGCACATGAAGATCATCTCGCTCGCTCCGGAGGTGCTGTAAAATGGCTTCCGCTAAGATCAAGAAGGGTGACCGCGTCATCGTCCTGTCCGGCAAGGACAAGGGCAAGACCGGTGAAGTCACCATGGCGCTGCCCAAGGCAGACAAGGTCGTGGTATCGGGCGTCAACATCGCCGTGCGCCACACCAAGCCGAGCCAGGGTGACCCGCAGGGTGGCCTGAAGCGCGCCGAAGCACCGATGCACGTTTCGAACGTCGCGCACGTGACCGCCGACGGCAAGCCGACGCGCGTTCGTTTCGAGACGCAGGACGGGAAGAAAGTCCGCGTCGCCGTGAAGACCGGGGAGAAAATCAGTGGCTGATGCTGCAATGAAGCCCCGGATGCGGGGCATGTACGACGACAAGATCATCGCTGCGATGACCGAGAAGTTCGGCTACAAGAACGCGATGGAAGTCCCGCGGCTCGACAAGATCGTCCTGAACATGGGCGTTGGCGAAGCGACGCAGGACAAGAAGAAGGTCGACCAGGCAGCCCAGGAAATGGAGCTGATCGCCGGCCAGAAGCCCGTCGTGACCAAGGCCAAGAAGTCGATCGCTCAGTTCAAGCTGCGCGAAGGCATGCCGATCGGCGTGAAGGTTACCCTTCGACGTGATCGGATGTACGAATTTCTCGACCGTTTCATCACGATCGCGCTGCCGCGCGTTCGCGATTTCCGCGGGCTCAACCCCAAGTCGTTCGACGGACGCGGCAACTACGCCTGCGGTCTGAAGGAGCAATTGGTGTTCCCCGAAATCAGCTATGACCGGATCGACAAGATCCGCGGCATGGACGTGATCGTCACGACGACGGCACGGACCGACGACGAAGCGCGCGAGCTGCTCCGTTTGTTCGGCTTCCCGTTCCCGCCGGAAGTTACTGAAGAATCGACCGAAAAGAAGGCGGCATAAGATGGCGAAGGTAAGTTCTGTAAACAAGAACGAGCGTCGCAAGATGCTCGTCAAGAAGTACGCCCCGAAGTACGCGGCGCTGAAGGCAATCGCTGCCGACAGCACGCTGAGCGACGGCGAGCGGATCGAGGCGCGTCTGAAGATGGCCGAGATTCCCCGCAACGGGAACCCGACGCGCATCCGCAACCGCTGCGAGCTGACGGGTCGTCCGCGCGCTTATTATCGCAAGTTCCGCCTCTGCCGTATCATGCTGCGCGATCTGGCCAATAAGGGCCTCATCCCCGGCGTTACGAAGTCGAGCTGGTAAGGATCAACAGATGGCATTGACCGATCCCCTGGGTGATATGCTCACCCGCATCCGCAACGGCCAGCGCGCGCGCAAGGACTCTGTCCTGACGCCGGGCTCGAAGCTGCGGGCCCGTGTTCTCGACGTTCTCCAGCGCGAAGGCTACATCCGTGGCTATAGCGAAGAGCAGATGGGCCCCGCGGCCGGCATCCGCATCGAGCTGAAGTATTTCGAGGGCCAGCCCGCGATCAAGCACGTTGCTCGTGTTTCGAAGCCTGGCCGTCGCGTCTATTCGGCCTCGACCGAACTGCCGCGCGTCATGAACGGCCTCGGCATCACGATCGTCTCCACGCCTCGCGGCGTTCTGTCCGACGCCGAAGCGCGCGAACAGAATGTCGGCGGCGAAGTCCTCGCGGAGGTGTTCTGATATGAGCCGCATCGGTAAAAAGCCGGTCGCGATCCCAAGCGGTGTCACCGCGACGATCGAAGGCCAGCAGCTCACCGTGAAGGGCCCCAAGGGGACCCTCGCGATGCCGCTGCGCGAAGAGATCAGCTATGTGCTCGAAGAGGGTGGCGTTTCGGTCAACCCCGCAAACGAGACCAAGCGCGCGCGCGCGTTCTGGGGCATGCAGCGGACGCTCGTGCAGAACCTGATCACCGGCGTGTCGGACGGCTTCACCAAGAAGCTGCTGATCAACGGCGTTGGCTATCGCGCCGCCGCACAGGGCAAGAATTTGAACCTGAAGCTTGGCTACAGCCATGACGTCAACATCGACGTGCCGGAGGGGATCGAGGTCAAGACCCCCGACAACACGACGATCGAGATTTCGGGCACCGACAAGCAGAAGGTCGGTCAGCTCGCCGCAGAGATCCGTCGCTGGCGTAAGCCCGAGCCCTACAAGGGCAAGGGCATCAAGTACGACGGCGAGTTCATCTTCCGCAAGGAAGGGAAGAAGAAGTAATGTCGACCAAAGGTATGTCTCTCTTCGAGAAGCGGCGCCGCCGCAACCGCACCGCGCTTCGCGCACGGGGCTCGGGCCGTCCGCGGTTGTCGATCCACCGTTCGGGTCGCCACATCTACGCACAGATCATCGACGATGCACGCGGGCTGACGCTCGCGTCGGCCTCGACGCTGGAAAAGGACGTGCGCGACACGTCCGGTGCCAATGTCGATGCGGCGACGGCTGTCGGCACGCGCATCGCCGAGGCCTGCAAGGCCGCTGGCGTCACGCAGGTCGTGTTCGATCGCGGTGGCTTCCTGTTCCACGGTCGCGTCAAGGCGTTGGCGACTGCCGCGCGTGAAGCCGGATTGGAGTTCTAATTATGGCTGACGACAACATTCCGAACGAAATCGCAGCATCGCCCGACGGCGCGCCCGTTCCACAGGCGGAAGCGCCGCGTGGACGCGGTGGCCCCGGCGGCGGTCGTGGTGGTCCTGGCGGCGGTCGTGGTCCTGGCGGCGGTGCAAACCGCGGCGGGCGCGACAATCGCGGCGGTCGTGACAATCGTGGCGGTCGTCCGGGTTCGGACGATGGCGGCGAAGAGCTGATCGAGAAGCTGGTTCACATCAACCGCGTCTCGAAGACGGTCAAGGGCGGCAAGCGCTTCGGCTTTGCAGCACTCGTCGTCGTCGGCGACGGCAAGGGTCGCGTTGGCTTCGGTCATGGCAAGGCGCGCGAAGTGCCCGAGGCCATTTCGAAGGCGACGGCTGCTGCCAAGAAGGCAATGGTCCGCGTTCCTTTGAAGGACGGTCGCACGCTGCATCATGACGGTAACGGTCACTTCGGTGCCGGTCTCGTCACGCTGCGCTCGGCACCTGCTGGTACCGGCATCATCGCCGGTGGCCCGATGCGCGCCGTGTTCGAATCGCTGGGTGTGGCGGACGTCGTGACCAAGTCGGTCGGCACGTCCAACCCCTACAACATGATCCGTGCGACCTTCGAAGCGCTGACCGCACAGGTCAGCCCGAAGTCGGTTGCGCAGCGTCGTGGCAAGAAGATCGCCGATCTGCTCGGTCGTGGTGGCGCGGAAGCGCCCCAGGCTGAAGCCGAAGCCGCAGCGATTGTGGAGTAAGCGATCATGGCAACCATCAAGATTACGCAGACCGGTTCGCCGATCCGCCGCGAAGCCGACCAGCGGGCAACGCTGATTGGCCTCGGCCTCAACAAGATGCACCGCACGCGCGAGCTGCAGGACACGCCCGAAGTTCGTGGCATGATCCGTAAGGTCGCGCATATGGTGAAGATCGAGGCGTAAGCTTCTCTGGGTTTCGCTTCGTGCGGAACACTAGTGACAAACACGGGGCAGGGGGCTAACGGCCCCCTTCCTCATTTATCAGCGCGACAAAAGCGAAAGCGAGTGCACGACCATGAAACTGAACGAAATCCGCGATAACGATGGCGCCCGTAAGTCCCGCATGCGCGTGGGCCGTGGTATCGGTTCGGGCAAGGGCAAGACCGCAGGGCGCGGCCAGAAGGGCCAGAAGAGCCGCGAGGGCGTTTCCATCGCCGGCTTCGAAGGCGGCCAGATGCCGCTCCACATGCGTCTGCCAAAGCGCGGCTTCAACAACATCTTCGCCAAGGATTATGCCGAGGTGAACCTCGGCGCGATCCAGAAAGCGATCGACGCCGGCAAGATTGAAGCGGGCGCAACGCTCGACCATGATGCGCTGAAGGCCGCTGGCCTGGCGCGTGGCGGCAAGGACGGCGTCCGTCTGCTCGCCAAGGGTGAGATGACGGCTGTGCTCAGCTTCACCGTCGCCGGCGCGTCGAAGGGCGCGATCGAGGCAGTCGAGAAGCTCGGCGGCAAGGTCGACGTCATCCATGTCGTTCCGGCTGCCGAGAAGGCTGCCGCCAAAAAGGGCGTCAAGTATCGCGAGCGCAAGGCGCACAAGGAATCGTTCAAGGCGTAAGCCGGACGATTGACGGCCTTATCCGCACCACCGTCACCCCGGCCTTGTGCCGGGGTCCACTGCGCCGCAAATTCTGCGGCCGAAGGGTACGGACGAGGGTGGACCCCGGCACGAGGCCGGGGTGACGGTTGGGATTTTGGCTCAGGGCGACCGCTAGCCATTAGACAAGTCCGTTCGGACCCCTATATGAGCGGCGGGGCGGTCAAACGCTTTCCGCCGTTTTTTGTTTCCTGACATACGTTACCGGGACGACACGCAGTATGGCATCCGCAGCCGACCAGATGGCCTCCAGCATCAGCCTGTCCAAATTCGCACAGGCGACCGACCTCAAGAAGCGGTTGTGGTTCACGATCGGTGCGCTGATCGTGTTCCGCTTGCTCAGCTACGTGCCGCTGCCGGGGATCGACCCGACCGCGCTGACCGCGCTGGCACAGCGCACGACCGGCGGCGTGCTCGATTTCTTCAATGCCTTCTCGGGCGGGTCGCTGAAGCGCGCCAGCTTGATCGCGCTGGGCGTGACGCCGTACATCACTGCGTCGATCGTGGTGCAGCTTGCGACCTCGCTGTCGCCGACGCTCGCCGCGATCAAGAAGGAAGGCGAGAGCGGGCGCAAGCGGCTCAACCAATACACCCGCTACGGCACGGTCGCGCTGACGGTAATCCAAGGCTATTTCCTGGCGCTCGGTTTCGCGAGCCAGGGCGTGGTGGTCGAACCCGGCCCGTTGTTCGTCGTCGGCGCCGTGATCAGCCTGGTCGGCGGTACGATGTTCCTGATGTGGATCGGCGAGCAGATCACCAGCCGCGGGATCGGCAATGGCATGTCGCTGATCATCATGGCGGGCATCGTCGCGAATCTGCCGACGACGCTCTACAACCTCGCGCAGACCGCGCGGACCGGCGGCGGCAGCGTGACCGGGTTCACCGTCGTGCTGATCGCGATCGCGGTAGCGGGGCTGATCCTGTTCATCTGCTTCATGGAGCGCGCACAACGCCGCATCCTGATCCAATATCCCAAACGCCAGACCCAGCGCGGGATGCAGGCCGATCGCAGCCATTTGCCGCTTAAGATCAACACCGCCGGCGTGATTCCGCCGATCTTCGCGTCTTCCTTGTTGCTGATGCCGCTGACGATTACGCAGTTTGCCGGCACCAACGTTTCCGGGGACAGTTATTGGGGCTCGGCGATCATCTGGCTCAACCAGTATCTGCAGCATGGCAGCATCGCGTATATGACGCTGTATGGCGCTGGGATCATCTTCTTCTCGTTCTTCTACACCGCGGTTGTGTTCAACCCGGAAGAGACGGCTGACAATCTCAAGCGCTACGGCGGGTTCATCCCCGGCATCCGACCGGGCAAGAATACCGAGAATTATTTCGATTACGTGCTGACGCGAATCACCGTTATCGGCGCAGGCTATCTGGCGATCATCTGCCTGTTGCCAGAATATCTGGTGTCGGCGCTGTCGATACCGTTCTACCTTGGCGGCACGAGCCTGCTGATCGTCGTCAACGTGACGATGGACACGGTCACGCAGATCCAGTCGCACTTGCTGGCGCACCAATATGGTGATCTGATCAAGAAGGCGAAGTTGAAGGGCGGGCGTCTCCGTTAAGCGAGACGCGACCAGCCAAACGGGAGTGGCGGCTTGAACATCATATTGTTGGGACCGCCGGGTGCGGGCAAAGGCACCCAGGCGAGCCGCCTCGAAGCGGATCGCGGCATGGTCCAATTGTCGACCGGCGACATGTTGCGCGAAGCGCGCGACAACGGCACGCCCGTCGGCCTGATCGTCGGCCCGATCATGAAGGCAGGCGGTCTCGTGTCAGACGAGATCGTCTCCGCGCTGATCGACGAAAAGCTAACGTCGCTCGATGCGGGCCAGGGTGTGATCTTTGACGGCTATCCGCGCACTGCGGCACAGGCCGAGCAGCTCGACG
Source organism: Sphingomonas sp. HMP6 (assembly GCF_013374095.1). NCBI lineage: Bacteria > Pseudomonadati > Pseudomonadota > Alphaproteobacteria > Sphingomonadales > Sphingomonadaceae > Sphingomonas > Sphingomonas sp. HMP6. The sequence continues at coordinate 243,154 of NZ_AP022672.1, forward strand.
CGATCCTGACCAACCACGGCCGTACGCTCGACCACGTGATCGAGCTCGAGGTGAATGAGGACAAGCTGGTCGCGCGGATCGTCGGGCGGTTCACCTGTGCATCGTGCGGCACCGGGTATCACGACGTGTTCAAGCAGACCAAGGTCGCGGGCACATGCGACGTTTGCGGTGGCCAGGCGTTCAAGCGGCGCCCGGACGATAATGAGGAAACCGTGCGGACGCGCATGGCGGAATATCGTGCCAAAACCGAGCCGATCATCCCGATCTACGCCGCCCGCGGGTTGCTTGCGCGGGTCGACGGCATGGGTGAGATCGACGCGGTAACCACCGCGATTGAGGCGATCCTCGACGCCGGTTGATTGTCGCGCGCCGACGTCGCACGACATTTTCACCAAATGACACTTTGTTCACGGTCACGTCATCGCGGCGTGAGCCGGCGCCGCGCATAAGCAACGTCGGTCGCAGCCTGTATTCGCAGACCTGATTTTAACGAGATCGGCACTCGCACTCCCGGGAGTGCCGTTGGCCGGCGGAAGGCTTGCTTTCCGTCGGCCTCATCTTTGGCTAGGCTCGCGAGGGAAACCACCCGGAATGCCGCCTGTGACCCGCAAGATCCTGATCGTCGAAGACGATGCCTCCACCGCCGCCTATCTGGCCAAGGGGCTGAGTGAGGGCGGGTATGCCGTTGAAACGTGCGGCGATGGGCGCGATGGGCTGTTTCTGGCGAGCGAGGGCATTTTCGACCTGATCATCGCGGACCGAATGCTGCCGGGCCTGAATGGCCTCGCGATGCTCGGCGCAATTCGCGCGGCCGGGGTACGCACGCCGACGATGATCCTGTCGGCCTTGGGCACCGTGGATGATCGGATCGACGGGCTGAACGCCGGGGCAGACGATTACCTGGTCAAACCCTTTTCCTTTGCCGAATTGACCGCACGGATCGACGCGATCTTTCGCCGGGTCGATCGCGGCGTTTCCGAAGGCCAGCAGACGCGGTTGTCGGTCGGCGATCTGGAAATCGACCTGCTCGCGCGCACTGTCGCGCGCGGCGGACGCCCGATCCAGCTTGGCGCCCGCGAATTCAATCTGCTGGAATATCTTGCACGCCATGCCGGGCAGGTGGTGACGCGCACGATGATGCTCGAGAAGATCTGGAACTATCATTTCGACCCCGGATCGAACGTCGTCGATGTCCATATCGGGCGGCTGCGGCGTAAGCTCGAGGACGGGTTTGCCGCGCCGATCCTGCATACGGTGCGCGGGGCTGGGTATCGGCTCTCGACCGAGGTCTGACGCGGGCGGTGAAACTGCGGCTTACCTTTACGACGCGGATCGCCTTGCTGGCGATCGCGCTGGCGCTCACCTCGAACATCGTGCTTGTCGCGTTCGTGTGGAAGCTGGTCCACGACGATGCCATCGCGGCATTGCGGCGGGATACAATCGCTGAATCGGATGCCCTCGTCGCGGTATATCGCACCGGCGGGCTGGCGGCCCTCCAACGGACCATTGCCGAGCGGCGGACCCCTGCCGACCCGGCGCACATCCTTGCAGTGATCGCGCCGGACGGGCGGCGCGTGGCGGGCAGCGGCCCCGATTTCGCGCATGTCGCTGCGTTGCAACCCACGTTGTTCGAGATTGGCCGGATGAGCGACTGGCAGCTCTGGGCGGAACGTGAGGCAGGCTATGCCGTTCGGCGGATCGATGCCAACCGACTGGTCAGCGGGCGGCTGCTCGACGATTGGGAGCAGGAACAGCGCGGGATCGAGCGGGCATTGCTGGCGGCGATGGCATTGTCGCTGGCGCTTGGCATTGGCGGCGGGCTGGTCGTAACGCGCTATGTCGGGCGGCGGCTCAACAGCGTCGCCGATGTCATCGAGGGCGTCGCGAGCGGTGACTTGTCGCGCCGCGTGGCGAATGCGGCGGCAGACATGGTCCGCAGCGGCGATGCGTTCGACCGGCTGGCGACGCGGCTCAACGCCATGCTCGACAAGACCGAGCGATTGATGACGGAATTGCGGATCGTCACCGACGGGCTGGCGCACGATCTGCGCTCCCCGCTCGCGCGGTTGCGGGCGAAGGCGGAGGCAGCGGTCCTGCAGGCCGAACCGGCGCAGCGCGAGGCGGCGATGGGCGGGTTGCTGATTGAGACCGACCTGGTGATGCGGATCCTGTCGACGATGATCGAGATCACGCGGGCGGAATCGGTCCCGCGCGACCGGCTTGCGCCGGTTGATCCGGTGGCGTTGATGGAGGAAATCGCCGAGCTTTACGCACCGGTGGTGGAGGATGCGGGGATGCGATTCGAGGCGGTGATCGACCGCGGCGTGCCGCGCTTGGTCCTGCACCGGGAATTGCTGACCCAGGCGCTGGCTAATCTCATCGACAATGCGCTGCGGCATGCCGGGCAGGGCGGGGCCATTACGCTCCGGCTCGCGCTCGCCGATGGCGCGGCGCGCTTCCAGGTCGAAGATCGCGGCCCCGGTATCGCCGAGGCCGACCGGGCGCAGGCGTTGCGCCGCTTCGGTCGTCTCGATGCAGCACGCAGCTTGCCCGGGGCAGGGCTGGGTATGGCGCTGGTCGAGGCGGTTGCGCGGCTGCACGGCGGGCGAGTAGAACTCGGCGACAATGCGCCGGGCCTGGTGGCGGCGGTGGTGGTGCCGGTTTCGGGCTAGTTGCGGGCATGCAGGTGTCACCGTAGCGGGGCGGCTCGCTTGACACCGCCCGAATCGACGCTTAACGCACAACCATTCCGAAACACCGGTCTCCGGCGGCGCTGTTTGCGCTCGCCGGTGTTGTGCGTGTTACACGGTAGGCAACGCGATGAGATGGGGTCTGCAGCCATGCAGCCCTGTGGAGCAGGAGAAAAAGTTCATGGCACGTATCGCCGGGGTCAACATCCCGACCAACAAGCGCGTCGTTATCGCGCTCACTTACATCCACGGCATTGGTAACACCAAGGCCAAGGAAATCGTCACCAAGCTGAACATCCCGATGACGGCACGTGTGCAGGACCTGACCGATCAGGAAGTGCTCCACATCCGCGAGACGATCGACGCCGATTATACGGTCGAGGGCGATCTTCGCCGCAGCGTCGCGATGAACATCAAGCGTTTGATGGATCTCGCTTGCTATCGTGGTTTGCGCCATCGCAAGGGCCTTCCGGTCCGTGGCCAGCGCACGCACACCAATGCGCGCACCCGCAAGGGTAAGGCAAAGCCGATCGCCGGTAAGAAGAAGTGAGCTTGAGCCGCGGGTGACCGCGGCTCGCTCCTGCAGCAAGGTTAGGACAAGATAATGGCACGTGAACCGCAACGCATTAAGCGGCGTGAGCGCAAGAACATCACCTCTGGTGTCGCGCATGTGAACGCAAGCTTCAACAATACCATGATCACGATCACCGATGCCCAGGGCAACGCGATTTCGTGGTCCTCGGCTGGCGCAATGGGCTTCAAGGGCTCGCGCAAGTCGACCCCGTACGCGGCACAGGTCGCAGCGGAAGACGCGGGCAAGAAGGCCGCCGAGCATGGCGTTCGTACGCTCGAAGTCGAAGTGAAGGGCCCGGGTTCGGGTCGTGAATCGGCGCTGCGTGCACTGCAGGCAGTCGGGTTCCAGATCACGTCGATCCGTGACGTGACCTCGATCCCGCACAATGGCGTGCGTCCGTCGAAGCGTCGTCGCGTCTGATTTCGTCTCGGCCGTGCGCGGTTGATCGCGCTGCACGGTTTTCGAGTCCAAACATGGCCGGGATTGCCCGATCTCGGCCCAAAACCAAGGGATAGCCCATGTCCGTCAATGCAAAGAACTGGCAGGAACTGAAGAAGCCGTCCGGCCTCGAAAAGAAGCCCGGCGGAGACGGCAAGCGCAAAGCAACCTTCGTTGCCGAGCCGCTGGAGCGTGGTTTTGGCCTGACGCTCGGCAACGCGCTGCGTCGCGTGTTGCTGTCGTCGCTGCAGGGTGCTGCGGTTACCTCGATCAAGATCGAGAACGTGCTGCATGAATTCTCGTCGCTGGCGGGTGTTCGTGAAGACGTGACCGACATCGTGTTGAACGTGAAGCAGATCGCGCTGCGCATGCAGGGTGAAGGGCCGAAGCGTCTCCAGCTCTCGGCAACGGGTCCGGGGCCAGTCAAGGCCGGCGACATCGCGGTTTCGGGCGACATCGAAGTGATGAACCCCGCGCTCGTGCTGTGCCACCTCGACGAGGGCGCGACGCTCAACATGGAATTCACCGCAGACGTCGGTAAGGGCTATGTCGCCGCCGTCGCCAACCGTCCGGCCGATGCGCCGATCGGCCTGATCCCGGTCGACGCGCTGTATTCGCCGGTCAAGCAGGTCAGCTACAAGGTCGAGAACACCCGCGTCGGGCAGGAGCTCGATTACGACAAGCTTACGCTGACGATCGAAACCGACGGTACGATTACCCCGGAAGAGGCAGTCGGCTATGCCGGTCGCATCCTGCAGGACCAGCTCGCTCTGTTCGTCGGCTTCGACGATTCGAGCGTGCAGCGTTCGGCACCGATCGGCCATGCCGCACCGGCCTCGACCGGCGGCGAAGTGTCGGGCGATACGCAGCAGATCAACCGGTACCTGCTGAAGAAGGTCGACGAGCTCGAACTGTCGGTCCGCAGCGCCAATTGCCTCAAGAACGACAACATCATCTATATCGGCGATCTGGTCCAGAAGACCGAAGCCGAGATGCTGCGCACGCCGAACTTCGGCCGCAAGTCGCTGAACGAGATCAAGGAAGTGCTGTCGAGCATGGGCCTCCGACTGGGTATGGAAATCCCCGGCTGGCCGCCTGAAAACATTGAAGAAATGGCCAAGAAGCTCGAACAAGAGATCATGGGGTAAAACCCGTTACGGGTGGCACTTTCGTCACTTTCGAAGATGCAGGGTTTGGGCGGTGGCCCGTTTCGCACCGCCCGGTACGGGGTACCTCACACGGCCCCATAACGAACGAAGGAAGATATCATGCGTCATCGCGTAGGCGGTCGTAAACTGCAGCGTACCTCGGCACATCGCATTGCGTTGTTCCGTAACATGTCCGCCGCCCTCATCAAGCACGAGCAGATCACCACCACCGTCGCCAAGGCGAAGGAACTGCGCCCGTACGTTGAAAAGCTGATCACGCTGGCGAAGAAGGGTGGCCTGTCCAACCGTCGCCTGGCACACACGCGCTTGCTCGACGATGCGCAACTGGTGAAGCTGTTCGACGTGCTGGCCACGCGCTATGCCGATCGCAACGGCGGCTACACGCGCGTCGTCAAGGCAGGTATCCGCATGTCGGACGCGTCGCCGATGGCGATCATCGAATTCGTCGATCGCGACGTCAGCGCCAAGGGCCAGGATTCGGGTCCGGTGATGACCGACGGCGAGTATGACGAAGCGGCGTAAGCCGACCGAGTCTCGGAGTTAAAAAGGAGCCTTACCCGTCCAGGGTGCGGCTCCTTTCTCGTTTCAGGCTTCGTCGCCGCGCCAGATCAGCAGACGCTGCCCGTCATGCAGGCCCGCGATCCGAACCGCAGTCCCCGCCGGTAGGTCGAGCGGCTCATCGAACGGATAATATTGCGCGCCCCAATGGGATTTCGCCGCGGGACCGGGGCGGTTCTCATACGCGGTCTCCGCGTCGAGCTGCAGCCGGATCCATTGCACGACACCGCCGATCGGCCCGCCAGTCGTGGTCAGCGTCGACGTCGCGCGATGCGGCTCGCGCGGTGGCGCGGCAGTGAAGTCGAACGTCAGCAGCGCAACCGCATCGCTGTGCAAGGTCAGCGTCGTATCGGCCACGGCGACGGTGCGCGGCACCTGTGCCAGCGCGTTGAAGCCGCTGAGATCGAAGCCATCGACAACCGCGACATCGCGTTCCTCGATCGCCGACCAACTGCCCAGCGCAACCATCACGTCGCCACCGGCCGGGATCATCTGGCCACCGGGCGCGAGTAATCGCGATGATGCATCGGCCAGCGTCTTGAGAACGCCTTCCGCCAGCAGATTGTTCGACACGATTTCGGAGACGATTACGTCCGCGCGCCCCTCCAGATCGGCTTCCACGTCAAGTTCGGTCGAATTGCCAGTCACCACCCGAATTTGCTCGGCATAGCCATTGGTGGCTACGATTCGCGTCGCGATATCGGCGATGGCGGGGTTCTCCTCACACGCCACGACTCGCCCGGCACCAGCGCGTGCCGCCATCAGCGACAGCAGCCCGCTGCCCGCGCCGATATCGAGCACGTGCGTGCCCGGCGTCACGGCACGGCGAAGTGCGGCGTCGAACGCGGTATTGCGGGGTTCGTCGCGCAGCATGGAGAAATGCCAGCGCGGTACGCTGTTGCCGATCAATTGCTGTGTGCGGGCGGCGACTTCGACATCGTCGGGGGCATGCTCGCGCGCCTGCAGCGCCAGCGGATAGACCCGCGCGCCCAGGCCGATCTTTGAGGCAAGGCCGGCGAGTGCAGCGAGTTTGCGGCCGTCGCGTCCTGCCGCGACCACCATCGGTTCGAAGCCAGCGCGCGCGACGGCCTTCAGATCATCCCCATTGTTCATTTCACCCCCAAACCTCTTTCCCCCGCCCGCGCATCTGTTATCTGGCGGCATGACCCAACCGACAGACTCGTTCCTCGCCGATTCTATCCTGATCGTCGATTTCGGCAGCCAGGTAACCCAATTGATCGCGCGGCGCGTCCGTGAGAGCGGCGTGTATAGCGAGATCGCGCCTTTCACCACCGCCGAGGCGGCCTTCGCCCGCATGGCACCCAAGGGGGTGATCCTGTCGGGCAGCCCGGCCTCGGTGCTCGATGAGGGGAGCCCCCGCATTCCGCAGGCAATCCTCGACAGCGGCGTGCCGATTCTCGGCATTTGCTACGGGCAGCAAGTGTTGATGCATCAGCTTGGCGGATCGGTCACACTCGGCGAAAGCGGCGAATTCGGTCATGCCGTGATCGAAGTGACGGACGAATGCGTCCTCTTCGACGGCCTATGGCACACCGGTGAGAAGCATTCGGTGTGGATGAGCCATGGCGACAAGGTGACTGCACTTGCCCCCGGCTTCCGGCCGGTCGCCGTCAGCCCTGGCTCGCCGATTGCGGTCGTCGCCGACGATTCGCGCAAATATTACGCGACGCAATTCCACATGGAGGTTGCGCACACCCCTGACGGTGCAAAGCTTATCGCCAATTTCGCGCGGCATGTCTGCGGGTTGACCGGCGAGTGGACGATGGCCGAGTTCCGCGCAGCCAAGATCGCCGAGATCCGCGCGCAAGTCGGTCAGGGCAGGGTGATTTGCGGCCTTTCCGGCGGAGTCGATTCCGCAGTGGCGGCGGTGCTGATCCACGAGGCGATCGGCGCGCAACTGACTTGCGTCTTCGTCGACCACGGCCTGATGCGCACGGCCGAGGCGGAGCAAGTCGTCACGCTGTTCCGCAATCATTACAACATCCCGCTGGTCCATGTGGATGCAGAGGCGACGTTCCTTGCGGGGTTGGCCGGGGTCACCGACCCGGAGGCGAAGCGCAAGTTCATCGGGGCAGCCTTCATCGACATTTTCGAAGCCGAGGCGAAGAAGGTCGGCGGTGCCGATTTCCTCGCGCAGGGCACGCTGTACCCCGATGTGATCGAGAGCGTAAGCTTCACCGGCGGCCCGTCGGTGACGATCAAGAGCCACCACAATGTCGGCGGGCTCCCCGCGCGCATGAACATGCAATTGGTCGAGCCGCTGCGCGAACTGTTCAAGGACGAAGTCCGTGCGCTTGGCCGCGAACTCGGTTTGACCGAGGCATTCGTCGGCCGGCATCCGTTCCCCGGGCCTGGTCTCGCGATCCGCATCCCCGGCGAAGTCACCAAGGAACGCTGCGATATCCTGCGCAAGGCGGATGCGATCTATCTTGAGGAGATCCGCGCGGCGGGTTTGTACGACACGATCTGGCAGGCGTTTGCGGTGCTGCTGCCGGTGCGCAGCGTCGGCGTGATGGGCGACGGGCGGACGTATGACAATGTGTTGGCGCTGCGTGCGGTAACCTCGACCGACGGGATGACCGCCGAGGCGTTCCAGTTTCCGGGCGATTTCCTGCCGCGCGTGGCGACGCGGATCGTCAACGAAGTCAAAGGCATCAACCGCGTGACCTACGACTATACGTCGAAGCCGCCTGGCACGATCGAGTGGGAATGATTTTGACCCGTCCGAACGCCGCCGAAACTACGCTATGGCACGACATAAGTATCTGAAAAACAATAATAAAATAGCCGCCATCGATCGTCGTCTATCGCGGGGTAAGCCTCCGCATTGACGGTACTACTGACGGTATGGCGACTCTTGTTGCATCGGCAGATTCGTTATACCGTCATGGCTTAGAGAGCTTTGACGGTATTTTTTGTGATATTATTCCATTGAGAATAAAAGGAAATTTGCCATCCAGTGAGGCCCTTTTTGGCCTGACGGTATATTTGATGGCTCTCTCGCGTTTTCTGAGCGATTTCGGAGGGACCAATGCTGACTGACGCGGGTATCAAGGCCCTGAAACCAAAGGGCAAATTATACAAGATCGCCGACCGTGACGGTATGTATGTGGTGGTCCAGCCGGCGGGGTCGATCGTGTTCCGTTACGACTACCGCATGAACGGCCGGCGCGAGACTTTGACGCTCGGTCGATACGGGCCTGCCGACCTTTCGCTGGCGCGTGCGCGGGAGAAGCTGATCGACGCTCAGCGCGCTATCCTCGAAGGGCGGTCGCCCGCTCAGGAGAAGCAGCGCGACAAGCGTCGTATCAAGGAAGCAAAGAGGTTCGGAGAATTTGGCGAACGTTGGTTGCAAGAGCACCGGATGGCCGACAGCACCCGCGCGATGCGCCGCGCAATCTATGAACGTGACATTCTTCCGACGTTTCGGAACCGGTTGCTGACGGAAATCAGCCCCGAGGATCTCCGAGCGATGTGCGCGAAAGTGAAAGGACGGGGAGCCCCGGCCACGGCGGTGCACGTCCGCGATATTGTAAAGCTGGTTTACGCCTTCGCTATCCTGCATGGGGAGAAGGTGCAGAACCCTGCCGATGAGGTTGGGCCTGCGTCGATCGCGACCTTCGTCCCCAAGGACCGTTCGCTATCTCCCGCCGAAATCCGGGTCATGCTCGGACAGCTTGAGCATGTGGCGACGTTGCCGACCATCCGGCTCGGCATGAAGCTGTTCCTGCTCACCATGGTCCGCAAGAGCGAGTTGCAGGACGCTACCTGGGATGAAGTCGATTTCGAGAATGGGGTATGGTCGATTCCGAAGGAGCGGATGAAGCGATCCAAGGCTCACAACGTCTATCTGCCGGAGCAGGCGATCGACATCCTCGTCGCTCTCAAGACCTGCGCCGGCAATTCCAGATACCTGCTGCCGTCCCGCTACGATGCGGGCGCACCGATGTCGCGCGCGACATTCAATCGCGTGACCTATGCGGTTGTCGAGCGGGCACAAAAGGAGGGACTGCCGCTAGAACCCTTCACTGTCCACGACATACGCCGCACAGGCTCGACGCTGCTCAACGAGCTGGGCTTCAATAGCGACTGGATCGAGAAATGTCTGGCGCATGAGGATGGGCGCTCGTCCCGCGGCATTTACAACAAGGCGGAGTACGAGCACCAACGCCGTCATATGATGCAGCAATGGGCCAATCTCGTCGACGCCTGGGTCGTCGGTCAGAAATACGTTCCGACGCTGTATCCGGCGTCCATGGACCTTCTTGTTCCTGAACCTAGCCTCTGACAGGCCGAAACTTCCTTAGATTGACGTCAGGCGATGGTGCTCGCCTGACATTTTTCGCTCTGGAAGCTTCGCGACGTTGTTCAAGCCAAGCCTCTACTTCGGCGAGATCCCAGACAACGCATCGGGCGGTCAGATAAAACCGCTGCGGAAACTCGCCCCGCTGCTCCATGTCGTAAATGGTGGTGTCAGCGAGAGGGACGATCTCACGAAGCTGGTGCCTGCGGATAGTTTGTTTTCTCAAGACTGATTGGGGATGAATCATATCGGCACCTCAATTCTAAAATCTGAGTACGATAGAAGGCGATAGACGTGAGGTTTGGGAATACTTGTCCGTAAGTCGGCGTAGAAACGGCGGTACTGGCGTGGGAAACGGACGGTTTGCAAACCTAATCGGCAGGTTTTCAATTTTCACCAAGGTAATGCTTCATGTAAGGCCACAACTGCTTCGGTCGCACGCCATTAGCCACTTTCAGCGTTACGCCGCGCCTTGGCGAAGGCTCGATCGGTGGCGATGAACCTCTCCAGCATCGGCACGATCAGGCGGACGGGATCGGTCGGTGGATGGCCGTTCTCGCGGCCGAGCACGTCGGCATAGGCGGCGAGATTGCGATGCAACGTGGCCGGCAATTCCACCGTTACTTTCACCGGCTTGTCGTCGGCGATCGGCCCGAGCTTCAGCTTGGTCATGGCGTGGCCCCATAGGGTTCGAGGACGAGATCGCGCGTGACGATGACGCGGACTGGAAAGCCGGGCCGGATGGTCAGCGTCGGTTGGACGTTGAGCTGGCGGCGGACGATCTGTTGCCCGGCGTCGTTGATCGTGTCCTGCGCGCCGTCGCGGATGGCGCCGATCAGGCGGTCGTTCTGGTCGGTGGCGAGTTCGGCGCCGACGCCGAGCAGGGTCGAGAGGGCGGCGGCCTTGGCGAGATCCCACCAGTGGTAATCGACACCGTCCTCCAGTCCGGCAAAGCCCTCGGCGTCCGCACCGGGCTGGCGCTCCAGCACGATCGAGCGACCGTTGGGCAGGATCAGACGGTTCCAGACCAGCAGGATACGGCGCTGGCCGAAGCCGACGCCGTTGTCGTACTGGCCGATGATCCGCGTGCCCTGCGGTACGAGCAGGATACGCCCGGTCGGGCTGTCATAGATGTTCTCCGTGACCTGGGCGGTGATCTGGCCGGGCAGATCGGAGCGGATGCCGGTAATGAGCGCGGCCGGAATGACCGCACCGGCTTGCAGGATGTTGGGCGAGGCCGGCCCCGCGACGCGATCGGTGGAAACGGTGCGCTTGTCGGGCGTCTGGTTGAGGAAGGCGAGCTGACGATCCTGCGCGGTCGGTGTCGCCGGCGGCGGCGCGAGACCGAGGCTGGTCAGGTCCGGCAGCGGTGCCGGGACATTGGCCGTGGCGGCTGGCGGCGCGGTATTGCGCGTCTCCGTCGAGGCGAACAACCGACCAGTCCGCGCCGCTTCGATCTCTTGAAGCCGGCGTTGCTCCTCGGCGCTGATGCCCGGCGTGGGCGCGGCGATGCCCGACGCCGGCACGGGCTGGCCCCGGTTCTGCGCGTCGAGGATCGGTCGGCCGAGGTCGCCGGGCAAAGCCGGGCCGAGGACCGGGCCGGTATAATCCTTGGGCAGACCGGCGAGGCCGTCCGGGGTCGAGCGGTTGTCGGTGGAGATCAGTTCCTCCGGCTTGCCGCCATCGCGGGTCTGGAGCGCATAGATCAGCGCACCGCCGACCGTGAGACTGCCGATGAGGCCGAGACCGGCGAGCGCCTTGCGCGACAGTCGGGTGACGCGCGGCGGCTCGGCCCGCAGACGCATCGGCGCGGCCGTCTCGCCGATCAGTGGCCGGGCGTCGTCATCCGGCTCCGGCGCTGGCTTTTTTCCCGGATCGATGTCGCTCACGATGCCGGCCTCCCGTCGGTGCGGGTGATGCGGACGCGGCGCTGGGTGTTGCCGGTGCCCAACCGCAGCTCGGCGGCGGCGAACAGCCGATCGACGATCATGTGCCGTCCGCTGACCCGGTAGTTCACCAGCTCGGAGGTGTTGCCCTCGGGGCCGACGACGAACAGCGGCGGCATCTCGCCCTGCGCGATGCCGCGCGGGAACTCGATGAAGACCTGCCGTCCGTCGTCGAAGGCGCGCAAGGGCCGCCACGGCGCGCGGTCGCCGTCGATCGCATAGCGGAAGTTGACGTTGGCGAGATCGACGCCGCTGGCGACAGGCTGCGCAGCCTGGGCCTGCGCATTCTGCCGACGCAGCGCGATGAGCTGGTCCTGCGGGTACTGCCAGGACACCGACGCCATATAGGTCCGCTCGGTCGAACGAAGCTCCATGTGATAGGTGCGCAGGTTGGTGTTGATTACGAGGTTGGTCATCAGCTCCGCCCGCGTCGGCTTGACGAGGATATGCACCTGCTGCGTCGCGCCCGAACCGCTGAGCGTATCGCCGATGATCCAGCGCACCGTGTCGCCGGCCGCGACCGGCCCCGCGCCGACCAGCGTCTCGCCGGGCTGGAGGGCGATGTCGGTGATCTGGCCGACGGCGGTATAGACCTGATAGAGCGCGCCGCCGGTATAGGGATAGACCTGCATCGCATTGATGAATCCGTCGCGGACGGGCTGGATGCGGGCGGCGGCGTTGGCCTGATTGACGCGGGCGGCCGGATCGGTCGGCTCGGGCGCACGGCGGGATGGCTCCACCGGCTTCAACTGTCCGGGCAGCGGCAAGGGGCGCGGCAGTTCGACGACGGTGACGGGTGCAGGCGGATCGATCGTCTGGACGGCGGGCGCGGCATCGTCATAGGCGATCTCGGGCGGGATCGAGCGCGTGGCGCAGCCGGCGAGCGCCGACGTGCAAAGCAGCAGGACAGCGAAAGCCGCCTTTCCAGCTTTGCATATCGGCGGGTTTGCGGGAGTACGGTTCGCCGGATGTCCGGCGGTCAGATGCGACGGCCGGATCATTGTCCCAGCTCCTTCGACCAGTTGATGGCGTTGACGTAGATTCCGAGCGGATTGGCCCGGAGTTTTTCGGGGTCGCGAGGTGAAGCTACGGCGATGGTGAGGATGGCGGTCCAGCGCTCGGTCGAGGCGAGGCTGCCGTCCTGATAGCGGCGCTCGGTCCAGGCGACGCGGAACGAGTTCGGCGAGGCGCGGATGACGGACGAGACGTCCACGGCGACCTGCTGGCGTCCGACCTTGGCGAAGGGGTCGTTGACGCGGGCATAGTCGTTCAGCGCCATCGCGCCGGCCGAGGTGGTGAAGTCGTAGGCGCGCAGCCAGTTCTGCCGGACGATGATCGCGTCGGACGGGATCGACCGGACCTGTTCGACGAACCGCGCCAAGTGGAACGCGATCTGCGGATCGGTCGGGCGATAGTCGGCGGTCGCGGGCGCGATGGCCTGCGCCTGGCCGAGTTTGTCGACCTGCACCACCCACGGCACGATCGAGCCGTTGGCGGATTGCCAGACCAGTGCGCCCGACAGCCCGGCCGACAGGATCAGCGATCCGAAGGCCATCAGCCGCCAGTTTTTGGCCTGCACGCGGGCGGAGCCGATGCGGTCGTCCCAGACCTGGGCGGCGCGCTGGTAGGGCGTGTCGGGCTGTGGCGTCTTGCCGTAATGGGTGGCGGGTCGTTTGAACATCAGCGGTCGCTTTCGGAGAGGTTGACGGAAGAGCCGCCGCCATGGCTGTCGCCGGATTTGACGGCATGGGCGGCGGCCTGAATGCCGTGGGAAGCCTGCTGGCCGCGCTTCATTCGCTTGGCCCAGGCGGGCGGGCCGCCGGCATTGGCGGACGAAGAGGATGCGGCGGGAGATTCTGCGGTTTCGGCTGAGGCGGCCTCGCCGCTGAGGGCACGTTCACCGGCCTGAAAACTGTCTTTCATGGACGCGGCGGCGCGTTTGAACGGGCTGGCGATGGCGGCCCCGGCCTTCGACGCGCCGGTGCTGGCGACACCCGATGCACCGCCCGCGCTGTAGGCAGCCGACGCCCCGCCCACGAGCGTCGCACCGCCACGGGCGGCAGCGCCGGCTCCGGCGGCCAGCGCCGCGCCACCGGACGCGACCGCACCGATCGCCGCGCCTCCGGCAGCCACCATACCGCCAGCGGCGAGACCCGTGCCGATCGCCGCACCCGCGCCGAGCTGCGGCCCGCCGGAGACGAGGCCGTTGGCGATGCCGGGGCCGAAGATGCCGAGGCCGAGCAGCGACAGCGCCGCCAGCACGATCGCCATCGCCTGATCGATCGTCGGCGCCTGCCCGGCGAACCCGGCGGTGAATTGCGAGAACAGCGTCGAGCCGATGCCGATGATGACGGCCAGCACCAGCACCTTGATGCCGGACGAGATGACGTTGCCGAGCACCCGTTCGGCCATGAAGGCGGACTTGCCGAACAGGCCGAACGGGATCAGCACGAAGCCCGCCAGCGTCGTCAGCTTGAACTCGATCAGGGTGACGAAAAGCTGGATGGCGAGGATGAAGAAGGCGAGCAGCACCAGCGCCCAGGCGAACAGCAGGCAGGCGATCTGGATGAAGTTCTCGAAGAAGGAGATCCAGCCCATCAGGCCGGAGATGGATTCCAGCAACGGTCGCCCGGCGTCGAGACCGACCTGCGCCACTTTGCCGGGCCGCAGGAGATCGGCGGTCGTGAACCCGGTGCCCGACGCCTTCAGGCCGAGGCCGGCGAAGCTCTCGAAGACGATGCGGGCGAGGTTGTTCCAGTTGCCGATGATGTAGGCGAAGACGCCGACGAACAGGGTCTTCTTGATGAGGCGACCGATGATGTCGTCGTCGCCGCCCATCGACCAGAACAAAGCCGCCAGCGTCACGTCGATGACGATCAGCGTCGTGGCGATGAAGGCGACCTCGCCCGACAGCAGGCCGAAGCCTGAGTCGATGTAGCGGGTGAAGACGGCCAGGAACTGGTCGATGACGCCGGTGCCACCCATGGTCAGCGCTCCTCGGCCCGGAGCGGCGTGGCTGGCGCAGTCTGCTTGCTGACGGGATCGTCGCTAGTCGGCGCAGGCGACGTGGCCTGCGGGGTCGTGGACGGACGTTCCCGGTCGAGGCCCAAGAAACGGTCGCGGCTTTCGGCCCAGACGCGAAGGCATTCGGCGTCACGCGCACCGGCCTCGCCGAGCCGCTGGCACCGGCGCTGACCCTCGCGCAACGGATCGGGAGCGGCCGGCGCGGCGATGGCCGGCACCGGGTTTGGCGGCGTCTCGTCCGTGCGGGTCATCTCGATCGCCGTCGCGGTGACGGCGATCGAAACGAAGATGACCGCGCCGAGGCGCGCGAGGGTCCTGCCGTCCACGGTCGCGCCCTCAATTGCCGTTGTTGAACATCTGCGCGTTGCCGGGCTGGTAGCCCGTGCCCGGCGTCAGGAAGCGGCGGCGCTGTTCGCGGCCCTGTTCGGCGGCGGCCGCCCGCTCGGCCTCGGTCAACGCCTGCGCCCGGCCATTGGCGGCGACGACGGCGGTGAGATCGGCGAGCTGCTGGGCCTGAAGCGCCAGAAGCTGGTTGCCGGCCTGTGTCGCCTGGAGTGCGCCGGTCGCGGACTGGCTCGATCCGACAAGCGCCGACATCTGGGCGCGGTTGGTGTCGATGTTGCCGACGACGCCGGCCTGCACCTTCATCGCGTCCTGCAAGCCGCCGACGGTGTTCTGCCAGCGTGACCGGGCGTCGGTGACGAGCTGGCTGTCGGTGGCCGACATCGAGACGTTGCCGTATTGCTGCTGAAAGGCACGGTCGATCTGCTGGACGTTAAAAGCGATGCCCTGCGCCTGTGACAGAAGCTGCTGGGTCCGCTGGACGCTCTGCTGAAGCTGTTGCAGCGACGAATATGGCAGGCTGGCGAGGTTGCGCGCCTGGTTCATCAGCATCTGTGCTTCGTTCTGAAGCTGGGTGATCTGCTGATTGACCGACTGGAGCGTGCGCGCCGCCGTCAGGATGTTCTGGGCATAGTTCGACGGATCGAACACCACCCACTGCGCCGCAGCGGGCGTGGTGAACATCGGCGACAGCGCGAGCGGAACGGACAGAATGGATGCGGCGACAAACGCCGCCCGTGAACGACGAAGCATCATGATGGTGTCTCCATATTGGTGAGGTCGGGGATCAGGTCTGCCGCCCAGGCGACGCCGCGATGGCGCAGCCAGGCGGCGAGAAAACCGTCGCGGCCATGTTCCGCGACGATCCGGGCGATGTCGGTCTGGTCGGTCTTCGACGAGGCGGCGCAGAGCGCCAGCGCCACGTCGGACAGCCCCAGCTCGAACAGCCGGTTGCCGCGCCGCGACTGGCAGTAATAGTCGCGCTTCGGCGTGGCCCGCGCGAGGATCTCGATCTGGCGGTCGTTCAGGCCGAAGCGGCGATAGATCGCTGTGATCTGCGGCTCGATCGCGCGTTCGTTGGGGAGCAGAAGTCGGGTCTGGCAGCTTTCGATGATCGCAGGCGCGATGGCCGAACCGTCGATGTCCGACAGCGACTGTGTGGCGAAGACGACGCTGGCGTTCTTCTTTCGCAGCGTCTTCAGCCATTCGCGGAGCTGGCCGGCGAACCCCTCGTCGTCGAGCGCCAGCCAGCCCTCGTCGATGATGATGAGCGTGGGGCTACCGTCCAACCGGTCGCCGATCCGGTGGAACAGGTAGGCGAGCACGGCAGGCGCTGCGTCGGTGCCGATCAGTCCCTCGGTCTCGAACGCCTGAACCGTGGCCGAGCCGAGATGTTCGTTTTCGGCATCGAGCAGCCGGCCATACGCACCGCCGACGCAATACGGCCGCAGCGCCTGCTTCAGGTCATTGGACTGGAGCAGGACCGCCAAGCCGGTGATCGTGCGCTCGCCGATCGGAGCGGAGGCGAGCGAGGTCAGCGCCGTCCAGATATGTTCCTTCACCTCCGGCGTGATGGTGACGCCCTCGCGGATGAGGATGGCGACGATCCAGTCGGCGGCCCAGGCGCGTTCGGGGACATCGTGGATGCGGGCGAGCGGCTGAAGCGACACGCTGTCGTCGGCCCCCTCCGACAGATTGCCGCCGAGATCGTGCCAGTCGCCGCCCATCGCCAACGCTGCGGCGCGGATCGATCCCCCGAAATCGAAGGCGAACACCTGCGCACCTGCATAGCGCCGGAACTGCAACGCCATCAGCGCCAGCAGCACGGACTTGCCCGCACCGGTCGGGCCGACGATCAGCGTATGGCCGACATCGCCGACGTGAAGGGATAACCGGAACGGGGTCGAGCCTTCGGTCTGACCGAAGAGCAGTGGGGGCGCTGCAAAATGCTCGTCCCGTTCCGGACCCGCCCACACCGCGCTTAGCGGTATCATATGGGCGAGGTTCAAAGTGCTGATGGGGGGGTGGCGGACGTTGGCGTAGACGTGGCCGGGCAACGAACCGAGCCAGGCGTCCGCCGCGTTGATCGTCTCGGCCATCGCGGTGAAGTCGCGGCCTTGGATGACCTTTTCGACCAGCCGCAGCTTCTCGTCGGCGAGACGCGGGTCGGTGTCCCAGACCGTCACGGTCGCGGTGACATAGGCGAGACCGGCATAATCGGCGCCCAGCTCCTGCAACGCCATGTCGGCGTCAGCCGCCTTGTTGGCGGCATCGCTATCGACCAGCGCCGAGGCCTCGTTGGTCATCACCTCCTTCAGGATGGCGGCGATCGACTTGCGCTTGGCGAACCATTGCCGCCGTATCCTGGTCAGCAGCTTGGTGGCATCGGTCTTGTCGAGCAGAATGGCGCGGGTGGACCAGCGATAGGGAAAGGCCAGCCGGTTCAGCTCGTCGAGCAGGCCCGGCGTCGTCGCGGTCGGAAAGCCGGTGATGGTCAGCACGCGCAGATGCCGGTCGCCCAGCATCGGCTCCAGACCGCCGGTCAGCGGCTGGTCGGCGACGAGCGCGTCGAGATACATCGGCGTTTCGGGCACACGGACGCGGTGGCGCTTGGTCGAAACGCAGCCGTGCAGGTAGGTCAGCGTCTCCGCGTCATCGAGCCAGCCGCATTCCGGCATGAAGCCTTCGACCAGTTGCAGCACCCGGTCGGTGCGATCGACGAAGCCGGTGAGCATCTCACGGCCATCGACGCCGGAGCGCTCGCGGCCCTCGTAAAGCCAGGTCTCGGCGCGGGCGGCGTCCTCGGCGGGTGGCAGAAAGCTGAAGGTCAGGAAATAGCTGGATTCATAGTGTGCGCCGGCTTCCTCGAAATCGGCCTTGCGTTCGGCATCGACCAGCGCGGAGGCCGCATCCGGGAATATGCTCGCGGGGTAGACCCCGGCCGAATGGCGCTGCGCCTCGACGAAGATCGCCCATCCCGAGCCGAGGCGGCGGAAGGCGTTGTTGAGCCGCCCGGCCACCGCTACCAATTCGGCGGGGACGGCGGAGTCCAGATCGGGGCCGCGAAACCGTGCGGTGCGCTGGAAGCTGCCGTCTTTGTTGAGGACGACGCCTTCACCCACGAGCGCCACCCAAGGCAGGAAGTCGGCGAGACGGGTGGCGGTGCGGCGATATTCCGCGAGGTTCATCATAGCCGCCCCCTCAAACCGACAGGTGGCCGGGGATGCGCAGATGGCGGCGCACCACATCGACGAACATCGGATCGCGCTTGGCCGCCCACACCGCCGCGATGTGACCGACCACCCAGATGACGAGGCCGACCAGCCAGAGGCGCAGGCCGAGGCCGAGCGCTGCCGCCAGCGTGCCGTTGAGGATGGCGAGACCGCGCGGCGCGCCGCCGAGCAGGATATGCTCGGTCAGCGCGCGGTGGACCGGGACGGCATAGCCCGGCACCTCGGCCTGCTCGACGATGCCCGCCATCAGACGAGCGCCCCGCCGCCGAACGAGAAGAACGACAGGAAGAAGCTCGACGCCGCGAACGCGATCGACAGGCCGAAGACGATCTGGATGAGCCGGCGGAAGCCGCCCGACGTGTCGCCGAAGGCCAGCGCCAAGCCGGTCGAGATGATGACGATCACGGCGATGATCTTGGCGACCGGGCCTTCGATCGACTGGAGGATGGATTGCAGCGGCGCTTCCCACGGCATGGACGAACCGGAGGCATAGGCGGCGGGCGCCAGCATCAGGCTGAGGGAAACGGTGGCGGCGGCTATCGCCATGTGGCGGCAGCCGTGCGAGAGGAAGCGGATCATCGTAGTTCTCCTGTGAGGGTGAGAGCGTGCTGGATGTCGCCGCCGTCGCCGACGGCCGGCACGACGCAGTAATCGCCATCCGGGCCGAGGCCTTCGACGCGGGCGAGTTCGACGAGGCGGCGCTGCGACCCGCGACCGGCGAGCACCGCGACGAGATCGATGGTCTCGGCGATCAGCGCGCGCGGCACGGTGACCACGGCTTCCTGAATGAGCTGTTCGAGACGGCGCAGCGCGCCGATGGCCGAGCCGGCGTGAATCGTGCCGACGCCGCCGGGGTGGCCGGTGCCCCAGGCCTTAAGCAGATCGAGCGCCTCGGGGCCGCGCACCTCGCCGATCGGGATGCGATCCGGCCGCAGGCGCAGTGAGGACCGGACGAGATCGGAGAGCGAGGCGACGCCGTCTTTGGTGCGCATGGCGACGAGGTTGGGCGCGGCGCATTGCAGCTCGCGCGTATCCTCGATGATGACGACGCGATCCGTGGTCTTGGCGACCTCGGCCAAGAGTGCATTGGTCAGCGTCGTCTTGCCGGTCGAGGTGCCGCCGGCGACGAGGATGTTGGCGCGCGACGCCACGGCAATGCGAAGCGCTTCGGCCTGGCCCGCCGACATGATTCCTGCGGCGACGTAATCGTCGAGGGTGAACACGGCGACGGCGGGCTTGCGGATGGCGAAGGCCGGGGCTGCGACGACGGGCGGTAACAGTCCCTCGAACCGCTCGCCGGTCTCGGGCAGCTCGGCCGACACACGCGGGCTACCTGAATGAACTTCGACGCCGACGTGGTGCGCGACCAGGCGCACGATGCGCTCGCCATCCGCTGGGGCAAGCCGCTCGCCCGTGTCGGACAGGCCTTCGGACAGCCGGTCGATCCACAGCCGCCCGTCCGGGTTCAGCATCACCTCGACGACGGTGACGTCTTCCAGAAACCGGGCGATGGCGGGGCCGAGTGCGGTGCGCAGCATCCGCGCGCCACGTTCCAGACCTTGCCGATTGTGATGTGAAGCCGCCACCCGATCCCCGTTTCAGTCGGGGACGACACAGACGCTTCCCCGACGGGGATGATTAAAGGAGCCGTAAGTTGGGCCGGTTCAACAGGTATCTGATAGTGGGCGGGTATCGCGAAGAAAAGGCGGCAATCGGCGGGCCGCTGTTAGTTCTCGTACATCATCATCGATACGACTTAACGCAGTGGTCTGCCACATTCGGGCTTCGGGACAGGGGTAAATTCCCATTGCTGAAATCAAATTGCCACGTCCGGATCAGCGTAGAGCCGCATCCAGTTCCCGGATTAGCTCCCCGACTCTCCCACCTCCCGATGGGGCCGGCGGATAGCGCTTCAAAACGCTCACCACGACCGGCGTCGCGAGATTTCGCGATGTCGCCATGTGGTCGGCCCATGCCGTAGGATCGGCATGGGTGGAGAGTTCAAGCGCTCGTGCTGTATGTGCTGCCGAACCGAGAATGTGTCCCACCTGAGCGGCATTTGCGAGGGGATGGAGGAAGGCTGCGCTTGCGGCGATCATCGCCGCCCGAGCCGCTTCGCCAGCCGCCGGATTTCCGCCATCGCGGGCATCTCTATATGCTCTCATTGCCGCCCATGCCGCATCCCGTATAGCTTTGGTGCGCTTGCCCCCATCCGCGAACGCGCGCGCCACCTCGATCGCAAGCCGAGGTCGCTCATCAGCAGGCAATTCCTCTTCGAAGATCGTCAGCGCGGGACTGGCACATGCCTCGGCATAGCTGGTGACCGCACGAAGCTCGAAAATGCTGAGATCAATATACTCACCGGACTGCATTAGCCCGTTATACGGAAAACGGCTTTCGTGTCCGCATCTGCCATGACCGAAAGGTCTGAAGTATCATCGATCCTCCACGGCGGGACGGGTCGCATCGATGTCTCGCGTCAGCTCCTTCAGGAAACGATCTCCGGTCGCCAGCCGCCGCCCGAGCGATTGCAGGAAGCCGTCGAACCTCTCCGCGCCCTTCGCCCGTGCCGACGCCTGTGCGCTGTCCGGCAACGGCGGCGTGACTGTCAGCCAGAAGCGGATAAACAGCGACAGCGTCTCGCCGAGGATGGCGAGATCCTCGTCCAGCCCTTCGACCTGCCGACCGAGCTTGTCCATGCGGCGAGCGAACACCGCCTCCAGCCGTTCGGAGGCGTCGGCCGACAGGAAGGACGCCACGGCGGCTTCGATCACGGCTGACTTGGAGACGTTGCGTCGAAGTGACAGCGCCTCGACCTTCTTCAACAGGTCCGGCTCGAAATAGACGTTCATGCGTGATTTGGTCTGCATCACGGCGGCTCCTTACAGTTCGATGCCGTCGGCCGGGTCCATCGTTGCCTGACGGGCGACGGACGTGACCTGCTGGCGCATGGTTCGGGATTTGGCGGCGTCCACGTCCGGTTCGTCGTCGAGCACGTCGAACTCGCCGGGCGCCGGGCGTTCGTCCGGCACGATCTCCTCGTGCTCGGGCAATTCCGGCTCTTGGCGGATGCCGGCATTGGCCGGATCGGTCGTGGTGGCGGCGGGTGTCGGCGGTGCCGGTGATGCGGCGGGCGTGGGGATTGTCAGCGCCGACCAGTCGTCGCCCGAAGGCGCTTTCGGCGCCTTTGCCCAGGCGGACAGGTCTGGCGGCGGCAATAGGCGCTCCTTGAATCGCGCATCTTCGTAATAGCGGGCCTTCTTCGCCCGTATCGGCGGCACACCCGCCACCAGCAGCAGCTCGTCGGTCGGCGGAAGCTGCATCACCTCGCCGGGGGTGAGCAGCGGCCGGGCCGTCTCCTGCCGCGACACCATGAGATGGCCGAGCCAGGGCGACAGCCGATGGCCGGCATAGTTGGTGGAATCGCGCATCTCGGTCGCGGTGCCGAGCGTGTCCGATACGCGCTTGGCGGTCCGCTCGTCGTTGGTCGCGAAGGCGACGCGGACGTGGCAGTTGTCGAGCACGGAATTGTTCGCGCCGTAAGCCTTCTCGATCTGGTTGAGCGACTGCGCGATCAGGAAGCTCTTGATGCCGTAGCCGGCCATGAATGCCAGCGCCGACTCGAAGAAGTCGAGCCGGCCGAGAGCCGGAAACTCGTCGAGCATCAACAGCAGCCGGTGGCGATTGCCCGACGCCTTCAACTCCTCGGTCAGCCGCCGCCCAACCTGATTGAGGATCAGCCGGATCAGCGGCTTGGTGCGGGCGATGTCGGAGGGCGGCACGACGAGGTAGAGGCTGACCGGCCGCTTGCCCGACACGAGATCGGCGATGCGCCAGTCGCACCGCTCCGTCACCTTCGCCACCACGGGATCGCGGTAGAGGCCGAGAAACGACATGGCGGTGGACAGCACGCCTGAACGCTCGTTGTCGGATTTGTTCAGCAGCTCGCGCGCCGACGAGGCGATGACAGGATGGACGCCGGCTTCGCCCAGATGCGGGGTGGACATCATCGCGCGCAGAGTCGCGTCCATCGGACGTTTCGGATCGGAGAGGAAGTTGGCGACGCCGGCCAGCGTCTTGTCGGGTTCGGCATAGAGGACGTGGAGGATCACGCCGACCAGCAGCGAATGACTGGTCTTCTCCCAATGGTTCCGCTTGTCGAGCGCGCCTTCGGGATCGACCAGGATGTCGGCGATGTTCTGGACGTCGCGCACCTCCCAATCGCCGCGCCGGACTTCCAGCAAGGGATTGTAGGCCGACGACTTGGAGTCGGTCGGATCGAACAGCAGGACGCGGCCATGGCGCGCGCGAAAGCCCGCCGTCAGGCCCCAGTTCTCGCCCTTGATGTCATGGACGATGACGCTGCCCGGCCAGGTCAGCAGCGTCGGCACGACCAAGCCGACGCCCTTACCGGAACGGGTCGGCGCGAAGCACAGCACATGCTCCGGCCCGTCATGGCGCAGATAGTCGCGCTCCAGCTTGCCGAGCACCACGCCGTCGGGGCCGAGCAATCCGGCCGCCTTCACCTCCTCGGACGAAGCCCAACGGGCAGAGCCGTAGGTGGCGACGTTCTTGGCTCCCCGCGACCGCCAGATCGACAGGCCGATCGCCACGACGATGGCGATGAAGCCGCCCGACGCGGCGACGATCGCACCTTCGATGAAGATCGCGGGCGCATAGGCGTCGTAGGCATACCACCACCAGAAGAACGCGGGCGGATAGTAGAACGGCCAGCCGCCTACCTCGAACCAGGGCGATCCGAGTTGCGCCTGAAACCCGAGCCGCCACGCCGTCCACTCGGTCGCACCCCATGTCGTCGCCAGTACGATGGCGAAAACGATGGTGACTTGGCCCCAGAGGACACGGCTTCCCGACATACAGGATCCAATCGGCAAAAGAGACGGAGCCGATCAGAGAATGGGCGGTTTCGCGAGAGGCAACAGGAAAGCGGAGCGGGCGTGCCACCGGATACTGTGGCGTAGAAATCGGATGGGTCAGCACCCCGTGTTGCGGACTTCCTCGACGGTCTGTTCCAATATGCGCCGATAGCCGATCTTCGTCATCCACTGTGCGCGGGCGAGGTGGCTTTCCCAGCATTTTCGCGTCCGTCCAGTCTCGGTTACCGGATCACGATGCAGAACGATGCGCGCTACCTCCATCCAGTCGGCACGGTCTGCATCGGCATCCAGCAGGCGCAAATAGGTGACGAAATGCACTTCGTCGTAAACGGTCACATCCGGTCCGGTGGGCGCTAGGTCATCGACATCGGGATCGAGTTCGGATTTGACGCGCATTTGCGGCCTCCTTCCGGCACCGCGGCTCGGGAAGATGAATACCTCTTTTTTGCTTCCCATGTGAGACGGTCGATGTCCGGTGCTACAGTCGCACCAAGCATCGTGCCGCCGCCAATAGTGGAAGCGAGCCGATGAATATCACATCGCATAACGAATCGGAACTATCGTTCCTGGAACGATCATTCCTGTTCAGGCTCCGCTTTCGTCATGGATCTCAAGGAGATCATGGCGATCAACCTGCGTCGGATACGTCATGACAAGCAACTGACGCAGGAAGAGCTGGCGGACAGCGCAGGCTTGAGCGCGCGTTACATCGGGGCGGTTGAGCGAGCCGATGTGTCGGCTAGCGTCACTGTCCTCGGCCAGATCGCCGACGCGCTCGGGATCGAACCGGCTGAGCTTGTAAAGAAATCAGGCTAAGCGGTTCATCTCGGCGGCGAGGTCGAGCAGGTTTTTCAACGCCGGGCTGCGGTTATGCGGCGACCAAACCGCACTGAACCGTGCCTGTTCCGTTTCGTCAGCAATCGCCCGAAACGCGATGCCGGGAAAAGGCACATGTGCAGCAGATTCGGGTATGAGCGTCATGCCTTCTCCATCGGCAACCATGTGCATCAGCGTGTCGCGGCCAACGTCGCACCGCTGAATGTTAGGTGTCCGATCCCGCTCGACAATACGGCGGGCGATATGGTTCAGTAATTGCGGACCTGCGCCGCCGTGTTCGACAATGAAGATTTCTGATGAGAGATCGAGCCACTCCAAACGTTTCACGCCCGCTACTGGATGATCTATCGGCATCGCGATGACGAAGGCTTCGCTCCATACCACACGGGAATGGCAATCTGGTAGATCCGTGGCCCCCATGACGAAGGCCAAATCAAGCGATCCGTCCCGCACTTTGCCGAGTACCTCAGCGGACCGCCCCTCGCTGATCGCGAGTTGCATATCCGGATACACTTTCCGATGCCGACGGCGGAGATCGGCAAGGAAACCGGTCGCAATTGAACAATGCAGGCCGATATGCAGACGTCCGACCACACCGGTTGATATCGCACCAGCCGTCGTGACGGCGAGATCCAGATGTTCGATGCCCACAGTGATCTTCGCGACGAAGGAGCGCCCGGCTTCGGTCAACCGCACGCCCCGATGCCGACGCTCGAATAGCAATATCCCAAGTTCTTCTTCCAGCGCCTTGATCCGCGTGCTGACGCTCGACTGGCTGACACCCAGGAAGTTCGCTGCATGTCGGAAGTTCAGATATTCAGCGACGACGATCACCTGCTTGAGTGCGGCTAAAGGGATTCTCGTCCCCATAGCGCCAGCCCTCTGGCCCGCACTGTTTCGATTTGGTGATCGTCGCCGCATGAGCTTGCCCCGCTACCTCGCCCTTCAGGTTGCCCGTTGTCCGACGCGGAATCCGTGCTTTGTGGCATTCCATGCCGCGACCAGCGCGATGACGATCAGCGGCAGAAGCGTCCATGGCAGCGAGCCTGCGCCGGCTTCGTTCATTACAAGTCCACCCACGAGTCCGCCGCCTGCCACCGCAAGGTTGAAGATCGTAACGAGTATGGATTGCGCAACATCGGCCTGTTCGCCCGCAGTGTCGGCCAGGGCCGTTTGGAGCAGGGTCGGGGCACCGCCAAAGGTCAGCCCCCATATCCCAACGCCGATCAGTATGAGCGGCACCGAACCATGCGGGATTGCCAGAAGGAGAGCGGCTGTTGCGAACGCGACCAGACTAAGCAGCGTGACGTTTCGCAGATGCCGATCCACCAGTATACCGGTTCCCCAGATGCCGATGACGGATGCGAGGCCGAAGACCAGCAGGATGAGTTCGACCCCCAGTCCAGCGCGGCTCGCAATGAGAAACGGGGCGACATAGGTGTACAGGATATTGTGCGCCAGTATCCAGGCGAACAACACGACCAGCACCGGTCGAACACCGGGGAGAGTGATCACCTTTCGCACCGGGAGACGCTCCTGTTGTGCCTGGCCGGGAAAATCGGGGACAGCAAGCCGCACCCACACCAGCAGGGCCAGCGCAACGGCGGACATGATCCAGAAGACGGCCCGCCAGTCGGCCAGACCGCCGAGCCAGGCACCGAGTGGCACGCCGAGCGAGAGCGCGATCGGCTGCCCGACGCCGACGATCGCCAGTGCGCGGCCTTGCAAGTGCGGCGGCGCCAGCCGTCGCGCGTAGCCTGCGACAAGGCCCCAGATGACCCCGGCTGCCATGCCGGCAATGAAGCGCGCTAGGAGCGTCAGGCCGTAATGCGCCGATATGGCCGTCAGGGTATTGAAGAACAGAAGCCCCGCGATCGCCAGCAAGAACAACGGGCGGCGATTCCAGCTTCG
The DNA here is from genome assembly GCF_013374095.1 of Sphingomonas sp. HMP6. Lineage (NCBI taxonomy): Bacteria > Pseudomonadati > Pseudomonadota > Alphaproteobacteria > Sphingomonadales > Sphingomonadaceae > Sphingomonas > Sphingomonas sp. HMP6. The sequence continues at coordinate 269,098 of NZ_AP022672.1, forward strand.
TGTCGCCGCGATGATCGGAATGGCCGCGACGACCGATCCCAGCGCGTAGACGGTCACGGTCTGACCGGCCATTGCCTCGGAAACCCCGAGACCGGTGCCGATCTGTGGGAGCAGACCGGCCGGCATGTTTTCCGTCATGATAGCGAGGAACCCCGCCACCGTGAACGCCAGCAACTGTCCGACGGGCAACCCATCTTGGGTCGCCCCGGTCTCCGGCGCGCAGCTGGGATTGTTCTTGGATACCGTCATGGGATCACGCACCGGCCAGAAAGGAAGCGGCGATGTCCATTTCGCCATGGCCAGCGGCGACAACGCGCTGAAAGCGAGCCAGACCTGCCTCGACGAGATCCGCACGGATGTCGGTTCCGGCCAACGCTTCCACCACTAGCCGCGCGTCCTTCACGCCGTTCTCGACCGAGAAGCTGGTGGCATAGTCGCCCTTCAGGATCGCGGCCGCCTTGCCCTGGAAATAGCCGCTATCGAGCGGGCCACCCGTGATGGCCTCGATCACGAGTGCCGGATCGATGCCGAGCGCCCCGGCGATCGCGAGGGTTTCGGCCGTTCCATGGGTCAGGGCGAAAACAAAGGCGTTGAGTGCGAGCTTCAACCGGCTGCTCGCTCCGGGTTTGTCGGAAACCCAGATGGTGCGCTGTCCGATGGCGTCGAAAACCGACTGCGCCGTGTCGCGTCCGTTATCCGGCCCGGAAGCGAGAATCGTCAGCTTGCCTTGTTCGGCGGGCTGCCGCGTGCCCTGCACGGGAGAATCGTACAGGACAATGCCATTGTCGGCGGCAAAACCGGCGAGCGTGTCAATGGCTTCGCCGCCTACGGTGCTGAGCTGGAGCCAGATCGCGCCCCGACGTAAACCGGGCAATGCCGCAGTCATCGCGTCAATGACTGCCTGACCGTCCTTCAACACGGTCAAGACAATGGCGGCGTCACGGACAGCATCGGCCGGATTGTCGAAAGGTTGGACGCCGTCGATCGCGAGGCGCTGCGCCTTTTCGGCCGAGCGGTTCCACGCCCGAACCTGAAAGCCTTTGTGGGCGAGATTGCGAGCGACGGCTGCGCCGATCAAGCCCGTGCCGAGGACGGCTATTGAAAGTCTGGAATTGTTGTCTGTCATGAGGTGCTCCTGATTGTAAGTATTTATTTAACGAACGTTCCATAATGGGCCAAAAAAACAGGCCCATTACGTCAGCACGGCCAGTGTCTGGTTGATGATGGCGGTAAGCTTAGCGCGGTCTGCAAAACGCGTGGTTTTGGCTAGGACTCGCAGGCCCTGGACCGAGTTGAAGACGAAGAGCGCCAGGGATTCGGCATCCAACTTAGATCGAATTTCCCCAGCATCCTGGCCGCGCCGAATGGTCTCCTCGATGCCGCGCGTGAGTATGGAGAAGTTCTGCCGTACGAGGTCGGCCACTCTCGGATCGCGACCGGCCATCTCGATCGCGCTGTTGGTAGCGAGGCAACCGCGCTTTTCCGAAGCCTCGATATCGGCATCGACAATGCCCTGCATCAGGTCGCGCAACCGATTAATTGGCGAGCCTTCCTGACGGAGTTGATCGACATGCGCACGCGCACGCTTGTGGTAGCGAAGCAAAGCTTGCTCAAAAAGACCATCCTTGTTCGAATAAGCGGCATAAAGGCTGCCTCGCCCAAGGCCCGTCGCATCGACAAGAGACTGCGCCGAAGTGCCCTCATAGCCGTGACGCCAGAAGGTCTCCATTACCGCGTCCAGTACGCGCTCTTCATCAAACTCTCTCGGGCGGCCCATGAATGCGTCACTTAGTTATTGAATGACTATACCATAAATCACTGTTTGCTGCCCGTCAATGGTCCTGGTTACATCGTGATTCCCCGTTGTCGTCCCAGTTGCCAGGACACCGATCCGGCCTGCGTTATCCCCGTCACCTCTTTGCCAACCTGCCGGTCGATCGCCGGTCGCCACGGGACCAGCGTGAACTCGTGACTCTTCTCGACAATGGCGAACTTGCCGCTGGTGAGCTGGACCGTCCCGGTGAAAGTGCCGCTCACCGTCTCGCCGTCGCCGGCCGCACGGAACGGCATCGGCTTTGACGCCGCCAGTTCCGCCCCGGCGCGGGCGACCTCGCGCGCCTCCAACGTCGATAGAAGATCGCGGCGATAGAGGACGCGACCGTTCTGCTGGCGCGTGGCGTCGCCCTGCTCGATCAGACGCTCGCGGCGGCGCTCCATCGCCTGGCTGACCTCCTGTCCGAACCCCACCGGTCCGATGTCTGACGGGCCACCTCCGACCAACCGCCGATCCAGCCAGGTCGTCCCGTCCGCCATGATCTGCTTCTCCAGATCGAAGGTCGAGAGAACGCTGATATTGAGCTGGCGGCCTTGGCCCGCATCGTGTGCGGCAGCGCGGGCCTCGAAGTCCTGCGGGATGCGCCATTGGTCGACGTCGATCCGCTCGACGATACCGTCGCGGCGCAGCGCTTCCAGCCGCCGGACATGCGCATCGACGAACCCCTCATAGTCGCCGCTGGGCACACGGCCATCGAACCGAGCCTGCTCCAGATGGCGGCTCGGCCGGTAGATGCCGTCTTCGGCCATGCCGGCGATAGCGCGGTCGGCAGGGCGCGGTCCCGCGTCCGTCGCGCCGATCTCGATGACGCTGCCGATGCGGGCGTCCGCCACCTTCGCCTGATCGACGCCGGAGATGTGATGCGTGCGGCCGTCGATGCCGTCGATCACCAGCGTCAGGTTCTCGCCCAGCTCGTCGGAGAGATGCTTGTCCACGACGCGGCCGACGATCGGCATCGCGGGCGCGGCGTCGTGAATCTGGAAACTCATCGGATCGCGGTCATGGCCCTCGGCGCGCATGGCCTTCTGCATGGTCCGAACGATATCGCCGCGGTCGCCCAGCTCGCGCAACGTCGACTCCAGCCGATCGCTCAGTTCCCAGACGCCCGGTGACGTCTCGGTGGCGAGACCCATCTTTTCCAGCTTGCCGAGACGGCGGATGCGAAGTGTCTGGTCCTCCTGACCGCGCAGATCGTCGGGCGTGTGGCGCAGATCGAGCGCGCCGCCTTCGGCCTCGTTCAGCATCGCGCGATCGATGCGGGTGAAGCGGTCCTGGTCGATCTCGGCAGACAGTTTGCGGCGCTGCTCGATCTCGGTGACGGGGCCGAGTTCCAGCGTCGCCAGCTCGCTTGCCCGTTCGCGGATGCCATTGGCGAGATAGTCGCCATTGATGACCAGATCCTCGCCGAGATCGTCGTGGCCGTTGACGATGACGTGGACATGCGGGTGGCCGGTGTTGAAATGGTTGACCGCCACCCAGTCGAGCCGCGTGCCGAGGTCGGCTTCCATCTGGCGCATCAGATCGCGGGTGTGCCCCGTGAGGTCTTCGATCTCGGTCGCATCCTCCGGCGAGACGATGAAGCGGAACTGGTGGCGATCGTCCTTGCCGCGATCAAGGAAGGCGTCACCGTCGGCGCGGTCCTCACCGGCCGAATAGAGTTGGCCGCGCTCGCCATCGCGCGAGGTGCCGTCGCGCTGGATATAGCGCAGATGGGCGGCGGCCTTGCCGCTCTTGCCAGCCGCACGAACCGAGCGCGACTTGACGATGATGCGGCGGCTGCCGGACTGGCGATGACTCCAGCCATTCGACAGGTTTCGGGCACGAACTAAAGCCGCGCCGCGTCCGCGCTTCACACCCCGGCCGGAAGCGACGGCGCCGTTCCGGCCCGACTTGCTGGATACACTGCCGCTGCCGCGCGACACCCGCCCGGACGCCGCGCCATGCTGGCGGGCGATCTTCCTGACCTTGCTGAGGAAGCTCTTCGCCTGGCCGGCCTTCGACGCATCGAAGCGGATGCGACCGGGCTTCGGCCGGAAGCGGTTGTCGTCATCGCCGCTCATGGGCGGCAACCGAGCCGGAACCGCCGGTTTCGGGCGATAGTGCCGCCGAAAACCCGGCGAATACTGGGTTTACCGCACCCCGTGGCACTACCCCTGCGAAACGACAGTGCCGTCCCCAACAGTGTGCAGACAAGGGCTTGGCCCCCGGATCGGACCCATGGGGTGCCGTCCGCTTTAATCTTGCCCTCCCGCCTTCCTACCCCTTCTGCCCATCCCCACCCTGATTCCGCCTGTTCCCACCCAAACCTACTGCACACTGAAAGGGACGGCTCACCACACTGCCGCGCCATTCTCATCGCGGCCCTCCCGGTTCCGCTCGGGCCACGAACAGGCCGCCCGACTGAGGCACGACGGCGGGGACATCGCGCACCGGCGTCGCAGCCGAAGTGTCGCCGGAGTGCGCAGTTTCTGCTACGGACGTGCGGTCGGCCTGCGCGACGAACAGCGGCGCACGGGTCCAAGACAGTGGATCGGCCACCGCGACGACGACCGGCCCGGTGATCTCGCCGCCGCCGACCTGCGGTGCGAGCGTGGCGACATAGGCGCGGGTTTCGGCGGGCAAAGAACGGCCCGCGAGATGCTCTTCGTAGCGTCCGGGACCGGCATTGTATGCGGCGAGAAATCCCGGCGAGCCGTAGCGGTCGTAGAGTTCGCGCAGATACGCCGCGCCCGCCAGGATGTTGTCGCGCGGCTCGTAGGGATCGCTGCCGAGCCGATACCGGGCGCGCAAATCCGCCCAGGTCGGCGTGGATGCGGCGGTGACAAAGCAGGCCATCGGAACGCCGGCGGTGTGCTGAGCGTGGCGGAGTAAAATCCGGCCGTTGGTAAGGTTGCTTCTTTTGGGAGCGGCCGGGGATGTTTGCCGTGGAGAGCTATGCCGCCGTTCGGCGCTTCGTGTTCGTTGAGGGTCACAGCCGTCGGGAGGCAGCGCGGGTGTTCGGGCTGAACCGGGAGACGGTGGCCAAGATGTGCCGGTTCTCACTGCCGCCGGGATATACGCGCAAGGAGCCTGCAGCGAAGCCGAAGCTGGGGCCGCTGCTGCCGGTGATCGATGCGATCCTGGAAGCGGACCAGACAGCGCCGGTGAAGCAGCGGCATACGGCCAAGCGGATCTTCGAACGACTGCGCGACGAGCATGGCTTTGCCGGCGGATATACCGTGGTGAAGGACCATGTTCGGCTCTGCCGGGCACGAGGGCGCGAGACGTTCGTGCCGCTGTCACACCCGCCGGGTCATGCGCAGGTGGATTTTGGCGAGGCGGTCGGCGTGATCGGCGGCGTGCGTCAGAAGATCCACTTTATGTGCATGGACCTGCCGCAGTCGGATGCCTGCTTTGTGAAGGCCTATCCGCGCGAGACGACGGAGGCGTTCCTCGACGGGCATGTGTCGGCGTTCGCGTTCTTCGGCGGCGTGCCGCTGTCGATCCTGTACGACAACACGACGATCGCGGTGGCGAAGATCCTGGGCGACGGGAAGCGTGAACGCACGCGGGCCTTCACCGAGCTGTGCAGCCACTATCTGTTCCGCGATCGCTTCGCACGGCCGGCCAAGGGCAACGACAAGGGCAAGGTCGAAGGGCTGGTCAAGTTCTCGCGCGCCAACTTCATGGTGCCGGTCCCGCACGCTGCCAGCTTCGACGATCTGAACGCCATGTTGGAAGAGCGCTGCCGCGCTCGACAGCGCGATCGTGCCGGCCGCCATGCCGAGACGATCAGCGAGCGGCTGGTGGCCGATCGCACAGCGCTGCGGGCGCTGCCAGCGGTGCCGTTGGAGCCCTGCGAGAAGCGCAGCGGGCGGGTCTCGTCGATGGCGCTCGTGCGCTATCGGACCAACGACTACTCGGTGCCGACCGCCTACGGCTTCCAGGACGTGGTGGTGAAGGGCTTCGTCGCCGAGGTCGTGATCCTGTGCGGCGGCAAGGAGATCGCTCGCCACCAGCGGTGCTATGGCGAAGGCGTGTTCGTCGCCGACCCGCTCCACTATCTGGCGCTGATCGAAACCAAGCCCGGCGCGCTCGACCAAGCCGCGGCGTTGCAGGGCTGGGCGTTGCCGGACGTGTTCCAGCACCTGCGACACCTGCTCGAAGCGCGGATGGGCAACCGGGGCAAGCGTGAGTTTATCCAGGTGCTGCGCCTGCTGGAGGCGCTGCCGCTCGACATCGTCACGGGTGCCGTAACTCACGCGATCCAGATCGGCGCGGTCGGGTTCGATGCGATCAAGCTGATCGCGCTGGCGCGCATCGAGCAGCGACCTGCCAGGCTCGACCTGGCGGCGTATCCGCACCTGCCGCGAACGGCGGTGAAGACGACCTCGGCCGCCGATTATGCGGTGCTGGCGGCATGAGCGGCGCACCCGATACGATGCCGGTCGGCACGATGAGCGGCACGCCGCAGGTGCTGCTGGCCCATCACCTCAAGCAGTTGAAGCTGCCCACCGTGCTGCGCGAGTATGACAAGGTGGCCCGCGAGTGCGCGCGCGATGGCACCGACCACCCGCGCTATCTGTTGCGGCTTATCGAGCTCGAGTTGATCGATCGCGAACGGCGCACGATCGAGCGGCGCATCCGCGCGGCACGGTTCCCGGCGGTGAAGAGCTTCGACACGTTCGAGTTTACCGCGATCCCGAGCCTCAACAAGATGCTCGTCCTGGAGCTTGCCCGCTGTGAGTATGTCCTGCGGCGAGAGAACATCATCGCGCTGGGCAACAGCGGCACGGGCAAGACGCATGTCGCGCTCGCCCTCGGTCTGGCCGCCTGCCAGAAGGGCTTTACCGTGACGTTCACGACCGCCGCCGCGCTGGTCAGCCAGCTGCTGGAAGCGCGCGACGAACGGCGCCTGCTGAAGATGCAGCGCGACCTTGCAGCGGTGAAGCTGCTGATCATCGACGAGCTTGGCTATGTGCCGCTGTCGCCCACGGGCGCCGAGCTGCTGTTCGAGGTGTTCTCCCAAAGGTACGAGCGTGGCTCCACGATCGTCACCTCCAACCTGCCGTTCGAGGACTGGACCCAGGTGCTCGGCAGCGAGCGGCTCACCGGCGCGCTGCTCGACCGGCTCACTCACCACGTCAGCATCCTGACGATGAACGGCGACAGCTACCGGCTGAAGCAGTCCGCCGGCCGTCGACGCTCGGCCGCAAGGGCAGAGCAAAACCAGGGCACCGAGATCATCGACCCCGAAACCGGCGAGATCACCGACACCTGATCGACGACGACAACGATATGAAGAGGGCCCCGATCGGGGCCCTCTTCATATCGTCAGGCCCGCATCAACAATGGCCTGCTTTTACTCCGCCCCGCTGGCCTGGAATCCGACCGGCGTTGACAGTCAGCAGATCCCAAAGCGATTCACTGGCGAGATCAAGTTGAGCCTCAAATACCTTGCGATCCCCGCCGGACTCGGCCTCCACCGCGAACTTACCGACCGTTGCAACGAGCAACAGCCCTTTCGATGTGTCTTCAATGTCGGAGGGTGCCACTTGGAGGAGGGGCTTAACCGCGAAGCCAGCAATGTTGTCGGCGTACTGACGTGACCCCCGTCTTTCATCCAGCGGCAGCCAGAGACCGACCGTTGTTGTCGCGCAGGAGCGCGGGCGAAGCAACGGGCGGGTTTAAACCCGCCCGTTGCTTTTCGAGGTCGGCGGCAAAGGCCGCCGGTGTGGCGTAGCCGAGCGAGGAATGTGGCCGCTCGGTGTTGTAGTCATCGACCCAGTGCGCGAGGATCGAGCGCGCCTGGCGGACCGTGAAGAACAGCGTCTCGTTGAGCAGCTCGTCGCGCATGCGACCGTTGAAGCTCTCGACGAACCCGTTCTGCGTCGGCTTTCCCGGGGCGATATAGTGCCACTCGACGCAAGCATCGCCCGACCACGCGAGAACCGCGTTCGAGGTCAGTTCGGTCCCGTTGTCGCTGACGATCATCCTGGGCGCACCGCGCTCGGCGATCAGATCACCCAGCTCGCGCACCACCCGCTTGCCCGAGATCGACGTGTCGAGCACCGCTCGCAAACACTCGCGCGTCACGTCGTCGACGATGTTGAGGATGCGGAACCGCCGCCCCGTGGCCATCTGGTCGTGGACGAAGTCCAGGCTCCAGCGCTGGTTGGGCAGCGCCAACACGGGTGCCGGTGCCCGCGCACCGACGGCGCGCTTGCGGCCCTTTCGGCGTCGCACCGTCAGACCTTCCTCGCGGTAGAGCCGCTGGGTCTTCTTGCGGTTGATCGTCATGCCGTCGCGCCGCAGCAGGATATGCAGCCGCCGATAGCCGAACCGCCGGCGCTGCTGCGCCAACTCGCGCAGACGCGACCGCAGGTCGCCATCATCCGCCCGGCACGAGCGATACCGCATGCTTTTGCGATCCGCCCCGACGACAGCACACGCCCGCCGCTCGCTCATCCCCAGCGCCGTCTGGAGATGCGCGACCGCTTCCCGCTTCGCGGCAGGCGTTACCATTTTTTTGATAGCAGGTCCTTCAGACCCGCGTTGTCGAGCATCGTGTCCGCCAGCAACCGCTTGAGACGGGCGTTCTCCTCCTCGAGCGCCCGCAACCGCTTCGCATCGGACACCTCCAGACCGCCGAACTTGGCCTTCCACGCATAATAGGTCGCGCTGGACATCCCGTAGCGCCGGCACAGATCCGTCACCACCGCGCCAGCCTCGGCCTCTTTCAGGATGCCGATGATCTGCTCTTCCGAAAACTGCTTCCGCTTCATCTGTCCGTCCCTTCTTCCGGGGTCGGACTCTAGCTCCAACTGGAGGAAAAAACGGGGGTCACGTCAGTACCTGCCGGACGACAAGTTGGCATAGGTCTGCGCAACAACGATTTTCCCTTTGGAAACCCACAGCACGATGGGCTGTACTGGCAGCCGGTCACGTATCTGCGAGATCGTATCTGCCAAGACTAGCGTCTTGCCACTTCCCGTTATCGACGCGAGCGTCTGTAGGAATGGCACCGTGGTCAGGCGATCTACCATCAGCGGATTGGATGCGTAGTCGGTAAACCGTGAAGCGATCTGCGAAGCAGCCTGCTCTTGGAACTTGAAGAGGTCCATTAAGCTACCTCCTCCGGACTATTGAATTCATCGTTTTCATTGAGACCAAGATGCGCAAGAATTCGGTCAGGAATTTTCCAGAACCTCACATTGGGGGACTGATAAGTCTCGTAGCGTGCGTACACATGATACGGAGTCTTGATTCCTGCGCGCTTGGCTTCGTTGACGACTGTCCTATAGGTGTCAAGATCAAGGGAACCAACAGGTCCCCCGTTGTCCCATATCAGGAAGTAACCTTCGCCCGCATCGTCTGTGCCAATTAAATACTGATAATCAGTATCGTCGAACACGCTCAAGTTCGGCGCGCTTCTCCGCTGAGACTCCCAATGCGACGTAAGGACGATGTCGATCAATTCGTCGCGCTGCATCGACAACACTGTTTTAGCGTCAATGGTTTTCGTCAGGAGGCGATACTCGAAGCCTCCACCAAGGGGCTCGGCGGTGCTCCCATCGGGGCGCTGGCCTGTCGCCGCATTATGCAAGCGTTTCCAAGTCAGCGTCCGAGCGTATTTGTCTCCGTTCTCCGGTGCTCCCTGTTCAATCAGAATGAAACGACGATCACTGTCCGCCTCTTGATTGAGTGCGAGAACCGAGTGGCCCGTCGTCCCCGAACCGGCATACGGGTCCATGACCAAGCCGCCGGGCGGGCACCAAAGCATGATGATCTTTTTGAACAGGGACATGGGCTTCACGGTCTCGAAACCGTGGCCCTTGCCGACGATGGCATCCAGCTCTTCGATGCCTTCGCGATTACGGCCCGATTCCGTTGCTGCCCAGGATACTGCGCCGATCGAGGTCAGCCGGTCTGGATCGGCCTCATCAACCCAGAACGTCGTTGGTACGGAGCCCATCTTCACGTGAGCGGCGTGCACTTTCAGCATCGGCTGGGCGTCGCCTTTCACACCAAAATACAACTTAGGCCAGTTCCCGGCTTCAAGCCTCGCCAGTGCTTTCCCTCGTGCTTCGACCAGTTTCGGATGGGCGGGATCGAATGACGAGGACGACCGCGTCGGCGCACCCTTGATAACGATCGCTTTCGGCTTGCCGTCTCCTAACTCTCGCTCCTCGTACTGAGAGCCCCACTCGGAAAGCCACTTTCGAATTGTCGCTTTCTCGAATGCCCAGTGTCGCGTTTCAAGCGGCCAATGTAGCTCACCGGTAAATGGGGACTGGATGGCATAGGTGCTCGATTTGTGCGAGGTAGGGCTACGCTTGCCGGTCACGTCCCCCTGTTTCCAGTCCCCAGTCTCATCTCCATCTCTGTTGCCGAATCTAGAATCGGCTTTTTCAGATCGAGCAAGGAGTTTGGTCGAACTAAGAGACTTATCCTTCGCGTACACCAAGGCGTAGTCCGTGGCGGTCGAAACGTGACGCGCATTCTTCGGTGTGGTCTTCTGCCAATTAATAATCGCGATACGGTTCTCTTCTCCAAAGACCTCGTCCATCATCATGCCAAGGTGGAAGAGTTCGTTGTCGTCGATGCAAATAGCGACCACGCCCGACGGCTTTAGCATCGCCTTCATCATTTGAAGGCGAGGCATGATGGTTTTGATCCGCTTGGTGTGACGTGAGCCGTCCTCTTTGGCAACGATAGTGCCAAGATCAGGGTCGTTGGGATCGTTGTCCCACTTATCATTATACCTGAACGATTGCCCAGTGTTGTACGGCGGATCGGTAAGGATCAGGTCAACCTCGCCACGGTATTTGTACAGCGTGACCATTGCCTGAAGGTTTTCACCTTCAATAAGAAGGTTGCAGGCTTGGTCTGCGGGGCTTCCGACGTGAAGTTTCGGCTCCCGCCTCGTCACGCGGGGACGGACGCGGCGATAGATCTCGAGGGCAGTTCGCTTGCCATAAAAGCTGAGGGCAACCCCGTTGGTCAGCAGCCCCCTGACCATCCGCTCCAGGTCGTCTCTGTCGAGTTTTGCAAGCTCGTTACTCAGTTCGTCGCCCTGAAGATCTGGCATCACTTCGTCACCTTGAGTATTTTGGATTCTCGCTGGCTATTCGCCAGAGTGTTCCTATTATGTTCTTGTTTGTCGAGCAATCCCCGGGCGCGACTCATGGCCCCTTGATAGGAGCTATAGTGGGGGTTTTGCTGGTCGGCCAAGCCCAATGCCGGCGGGCGGCTATCTGGGGCCCGTGGCCTGGCACGAACGGGGTGGCAACGATGAGCCGTCATGCCGCCTTCTCCTGCCTGGTGCGAATGTCGGAGATCCACATGGCCAGCGCGTCGATCTCGATCTCGATCACTGAAGGCGCGGGCAAACGGGGATTAATCTCCCCAGGTTGACTGTGAAGCAGCGCCGAACAGCGGCCGAAAGCTTCGCGCATTACCGTGCAGTCCACGTCAGTGAGGATGGTGAGCTTGATCAGACCGGTCGTATCGACCTTGCGGGACAGTCGACGGATCACCGGCCCTACCACTTCTTCCACCGCGCGCTCCCAGGTGGTGCGAAGCTGGTCTTGGAAGGATGTTACCTCCCACTGCCATTTCGCCTGATCGCCGCGTTCGTGATGGATCTTCACATTTGCCAGGTGGGCTTTCATGCCGTCGATCACCTTGTCGAGGGGCATGACGTTGGCGGGCGGATCTTGATGGCAGAAGCCGGCATGGTCAGTGCCGCGGCTAATCAGCCGGTAGGACACGGGCGTTGCCGCCCGGTCCTTGGTCGCCCGGCAGGCTTCGTCGACTAGCAGCAGGAAGGCCATGTCATGGGTGAACACAATGACCTGGCGGCTCTCGCCGGCTTCAGCCAGACGCGCGGCAACCCGATCGCGATGCAGGTGGTCGAGCGAGGACACCGGGTCGTCGAAGACGATCGCCGACTGCGCGTCGATTGTCGACAGCTCGGCGAGGAATGCGGCGAGCGCGACGCAGCGATGTTCGCCTTCGCTTAGAACCTTGCCGACGGGTTCGGCCGGCTTGTTGATCAGGCGCACCTGAAAGAAGGGGACGCCGGCCGTGGTCTTCGCCTGCTGAAGCTCGATCGCGAGGCCTGCAACGCCGAGCTTGTTGACCTCAATTGCGAAGCGACCGCGCAAGCGGTTGGTGACGAGGGCTTGGGCGATCCGCGCGCTCTGCGTCGTGATCTTGTTCGTGGCAGTGTCCTTGCTGGCCTTTTCAAGCGCCTCGACGGCTTTCGCGCGCTCGATCTGGGCAAGCACGTCGGCCTTCACGCCGCCGAGCCATTTGCGGTCGGCCAAGCCGTCGCGTTCGGCGACAAGGGCGGCGCGTTGCGGGGAGTTTGCCTCCGATTGCAGGCCCTCGATCCGGGTGGCGATCCCGTCCAGTAGGCCGCGCAACTCGTCCAGCGAGGCGACGGCCTCCGGTGGCAACGTCGGCAGGACCTCACGGGCATGGGTTCGCAGCACCGCCCGCAGGCGCCAGCACAACTGAACGATCTGCCGGCGAAGGGCCTTCGCCAGCTCGGCCTCGCCGATATCGTCGCGGATCAGGGCGACGAACACCGGGATATTCTTCGTCAGGAAGACCTGAGACGATAGCTGCTCGATCAGTTCGTCATAGGCGTCAGCGGCATCCTCTTCGCGACGCTTGCTCTCGTCCTGGACGAATGCTTCGAAGCTGGTGAGCCTCCTTGCGGCTTCTTCGCCCAGCGGCTGCTGGCACAGTAGGCAATGGGCGTCAGGGGCCGTTACTGGGAATGGCTGTCCGGGATAGGCGGCTTCGCGCGAATAGGCGCGGGCCGCTTCCCATAAAGCCTTCCAGATATCCGAGCCGATGTCCGGCAGCGGTTCTTCGGCAAAGAGACTTGCAGAGGCGGCCGCAGCCGCGTCGCGCGCCGTGGCGAGACGGAGGTGGGCTTCGCGCAGGGTGGTCCGGTTCCCGTCGCTAGCGCCGGCAATCAATCGCTTGATCTGGTCTATCACCGCCGTGATGCGGGTTTCCTGAGTCTGTAGCTGACGGACGGTCCGGGCGGGATCACCGGAGAGATCGGTAATCAGGGTCTGGAGCCGCGCCTCTTCCTGCGCGGTGAGACCGGCGAGTTTCTCGATGGTGTCGGGCTTGGTCTTGCCGGACAAGCTGGCGATTACCTTGCCCACCGCCGTGTCCGGCTTGCACTCAGGTTTTGATAAGACAACTGGCGTCTGCTGTTCCAGCGTCTTTATCTCGGCCGACAGTTTGGCCTTCACATCCTGGCACGTCTGCGCGAGGCCGGCGAGAATGCGCAAAGGAAGCGGCGTATAGGCGAGATCGTTGGTGTTCTCGACATGGACGTTGGCCGTTCGCGAGTCGAAGACGCTGACGGCTGACAGCATCGGATCGGCTGAGCCGCCCTGGCTCCACGTCGCACTGCGCTTCTGCCCACCGATGAAGAAATCGATGCTGGCGGTCGGTACGCCGCCAGAGCCGGCATAGATATTCGGCAGAATGGCGTCGCCCTTCGGAGAGCGTGCGCGGCAGAGCTGCTTGAGGACGCGGGCGTATCCCGATTTGCCGGCGCCGTTGTCGCCATAGATCACGGTGAGGCCGGTCTTGCCGAAGGACAGCCGCTCGCCCGGCGCGAGGGCGTTGACGTTCGCCAGGCCATGCAAGGCGCCCAGGCTGACGACGGCGTGGCTCGCGGCGGGATCGCGAATGTGGCTGGTGTCCAGCGGAACAGCAGGGTTGTCACCTTTGCAGACGGCAACGAGGGCGGTGATGTCAGCGGGCTCAAGCTTCGTCTGGCCGCAGAGCAGGCGCAAGGCGTCACGCTGCCAGCCGGGCAGGTCGGCTGACCATGTCAGGATATCGGCAAGCGCCTCGGCCTCATTCGAGAGGTCATTACTCTCTTCATTCATCGTCCTGGACTCCCCCATTTGGCCCTACTTTGATTGGCCAGCTTTTTTTGATATTTCCAATTGGCCGTGTCTCATCAGGCCCCTCCAACTATGCGTCGTTCCGTGCCGAGCGGGATGATCCAGCCGCCAGCGCGATCCGGTCGCGCGAACTCATCGGGGCTCACCTTTTCAGCCAGACGACCGCGAATGGTCTCCGCTTCGCCATCGATTGCCGCACGGATCAGATCCCGGTCTACTCCGACGAAAACCGGACGAAGGTTGAGCCGGGCCAGGGCCTCCTGATCGACGGTACTAGCGACCGCGTCGGTAATCGGGCCGGCCCGCGTGACGATCCCGCCCACCAGGCCGCCGATATCGTGGGTCTTTTCCACTTGTCCTATCGGCGCACTGTCGAGTGCGCCGCGCGCGCGAGCGGCGGCATCCCGGAGTGGTCGCGGAAAGGGTTGGCGTGTCAGAGCGCGCAGCGCCTGGGCGAGTTCTGCATGCCCCAGAGGTTCGATCATACTGGCGACATGCAGACGAAGCAGGCCGATGAAGGGGGCGTCCTTGTCTTGCGGATCGATGGGATCGCCCTTGTCGATGGGATCGCGAACCGACAGGTGGGCGTCAGCGGGATTGGAATTGGCCACGCCCCACCGACTGGCGACCGCGATCCGCTTTACGGTGACCTTTCGGCCTTTGACCGTCACGTCGATGCGCCCGGCTTGCGTCCAGGCGCGCGCGAGTGCTTTCGCCGGTCCGCCCGGGTCGTGACAGCCCTTGGCCTCCGCGATCGTGAGTGAGGTCAGATCGGATTTGCATGCGATCCAGTCGGGGAGGTCGCCTCGGGCAAGGCGCTTGATCCTGACCTGCTGATTCCGAGGCAAGCCGCCCCCTCATTCCGAAATAATGCCGCCCCCGGATTCCGAGAAATAGTCGCCCCCGGATTCCGAGATGATGTCGCCCCCTTGCGGGGTGGGTCGGACCGGGATCGCCGGCAGGGTTATCGTCGCTCCTTTGGGTCTGTCCGAAGGAGTGAATGATGCCGGCGGGAAGGGTGAGTATGCGACGTGTCCGCGAGATGATGAGATACCGGTTCGAACAGGAGCTGGGATACAAGGCGATATCGCTGCGCGTGGGTGCGGTGCCCTCGACGGTGCGGGCGACCTTGAAGCGTGTCGCGGATGCGGGACTGAGATGGCCGCTGGACGAGACGCTCGGCGATGCTGCGCTGGAGGCATCACTCTACCGCGATGCGGGCAAGAAGACCGGCCACCGCCGCTGTCCCGAACCCGACTGGGCGCAAGTTCATCGCGAGCTGAAGCGCAAGCATGTCACGCTGCAGGTGTTGTGGGACGAGTATATCGCCGAGCATCCGACCGGCTATCGCTACAGCCGATTCTGCGACCTGTATCGCGGCTGGGCGATGAAGCTGCCGGTTACGATGCGTCAGAACCATGCGCCGGGTGACAAGCTGTTCGTCGATTATGCGGGCGACAAGATCGCGGTGGTGATCGACCGACTGACGGGCGAAGTGCGTGACGCGCATATCTTCGTGGCGGTGCTGGGGGCGTCCAGCCTGACCTATGCCGAGGGAAGCTGGACCGAGACGCTGCCCGACTGGCTGGCGGCGCACACGCGCGCGCTCGCAATGTTCGGCGGTGCGCCGGCGCTGTTCGTGCCCGACAATGCGAAGGTCGCGGTGATCAAGGCTTGTCTTTACGATCCGCAGGTCAACCGCAGCTATGCCGAGATGGCGGCGCATTACGACAGCACGGTGCTGCCGACGCGGCCGCGCCGCCCGCGCGATAAGGCAAAGGTCGAAGCTGCCGTGCTGATCGTCGAGCGCTGGCTGTTCGGACGCCTTCGGCGTCGGATCTTCTACAGCCTGGCCGAACTGAACGCCGCGATCGCCGGGTTGCTTGCCGAGTTGAACGATCGGCGCGTGCTGCGCCGGGTTGGGCAGACGCGTCGTCAGTTGTTCGAAGAGATCGACCGGCCCGCGCTGAAGCCGCTGCCAGCCGAGCCCTATGTCTACGCCGAATGGCGGCGCAGGCGCGCAGGACTCGATTATCACGTCGAGATCGAGCGGCATTATTACTCCGTCCCATACCGCTTCGCACGCGAGCCGATCGAAGCGCGGATCACCGCGGCGACCATCGAGCTGTTCCACAAGGGCGAGCGGATCGCCGCGCACATGCGCGGCTCGGGCAATGGCCGCCATACCACGATCCCGGAGCATATGCCCTCGTCGCACCGGCGCTTTGCCGACTGGACAGTAGAGCGGATCGCGCGCGATGCGACCGCGATCGGGCCATGTACGGCATTGCTGTGCGAGAAGATCCTCGTTGAACGGCGCCATCCCGAGCAGGGCTTCCGGGCCTGTATGGGCATCATGCGCATGACGCGCAGCTTCGGTGCCAAGCGGATCGAAGCGGCTTGTTCGCGCGCGCTCGATATCGGTGCGCTCACCTACGGCTCGGTCAGATCGATCCTCGACAAGAACCTCGACCAGATCCCGTCATCGCCTCCGGTTGAGAGCCCGCCGGTCGATCATCCCAACATCCGGGGCTCACGCTATTATCACTGAAAGGAACACGACGATGCTCGCACATCCGACGCTTGATCGGCTGAACGAAATGGGCCTGGCCGGTATGGCCAGGGCGTTCGACGAACTTGCCACCAATGCCGAAGCGGATCGGCTTACCCATCCCGAATGGCTGGCACTCCTCCTCGATCGCGAATGGGGCGTCCGTCACGATCGCAAGCTTGCCGCCAGGCTGCGGTTCGCCAAGCTGCGCCATCAGGCCTCGCCCGAGGACATCGATTATCGCAAACCCCGCGGGCTCGACCGCGCGCTGGTCGTGAAGCTCGTGGTCGGCGACTGGATCGCCGCCCACGACAATCTGGTCATCACCGGACCCACCGGGGTCGGTAAGAGCTGGCTTGCCTGCGCGCTTGGTCACAAGGCCTGCCGCGACGATCGCTCGGTGCTCTATCAGCGCGTCCCCAAGCTGTTCACCAGCCTCGCGCTTGCCCGCGGGGATGGTCGTCACGAACGCTTGCTGCGAAAGCTCGGCGGCGTGCAGCTACTCATCCTCGACGACTGGGGCCTGGAGCCGCTCGACGCACTCGCGCGCCACGATCTGCTCGAGATCCTCGAAGAACGCTACGGGCGGCGCTCGACGATCGTTACCAGCCAGCTGCCCATCGCCAGTTGGCATCAGGTGATCGCGGATCCGACCTATGCCGACGCGATCCTCGATCGCCTCGTCCACAACGCCCATCGGCTCGACCTCGATGGCGATAGCATGCGGCGTGCGAAAACCAGCCAGATCGCTTGACGTAAGCACCGAACGAAACAACAACGATCATTGCCGACAAGGCCCCGCTTCCGGGGGGCGACATCATCTCGGAATCAGGGGGCGCGATCATCTCGGAAACGGGGGGCGACTTCGTCGGAATCAGCATCCTGACCTGCTTGCGACGGTCGAGATCGATCATGTGGTTGCCGAGATGGGCGAAGATGGAGAGATCGAAATATCGCTCGAGATAAGCGCGGGCAACGAACCGTCCGAACAGGCCTGACAACGCGACCTTCACTTCGCGCGCCTGGCCAAGCGGTTGTCTGAAAATGAAGGACGTGCCCGCGCCGGTCGGTGCTAGCAGTGCATCCAAGATTGACCACGCGCCATAGGCTGCGCCCGGCGTCTGCAGCACTTCGCGAATGCCGGCGTCTTCGATCTCAGAGACGTCTAGCGCGATGGTCGCGCCGGGGGACGGGTCAAGTGATGGAGGTGCGAAGCTGTAGATGAAGGTTCGGGTCATAGCGCCAGCGCCCGCTTGAGATCATCGTGCTCAAAGGCGCTGGCCATCCGGGTAATCTCTGCAGAGCGGGCGCCGGCCGTCTTGGCGGTTTCACGCCACGTCGCGGTCACGGTCGCGACCTCTTTGACGATTGCTCTGGCCTGCAGCAGTGTGAGGCCGAAGAACTCCGAAGCCGCCTCAAGCAGGTCAAGCGAGCAGGTGCCCTCGTCGAGGTCGATGTTCGTCGTCAGCACACGCGCCTTGAGGTCGGTGGGCACAGGATTGAGGTCATAGGCCGGAGAAAGAGACCATCCTGCCTTGCCGAGCCAAAGGAAACCATGGTTACGCAGATGATCGTCGACATTGGAAATCAGCACGTTGAAGACGACGCGCCGATATAGGGCATGAGCGTCCGTCTTCCCCTGCGCACCATGTTGCGTAAGAGCATCGACGATCTCCGGGTAGCTGCCGCGCTCACCGTCCTTGGCGCCCATCATCGCCATCGCTGACAGGAAAGGAATGCGGATCGGGCCGGCGCGATCGAAGCGCCGCGATAGCATCACCGCCTTGCCGGCGACCTCAATCAGCTCATGGTGAGGGGTGGTGATGCCGGCCTGGTCAGCCAGCCGCAGCGCAATCTCCTCCCACGTCTCCATGCTGTATTCGTCGGTCTCCTTCGGGAATTTGGCGATGGAGAGGTGTCCGTGCTGGTCGATGACCGACGCTTTCGGCCGCGCGCCGCCGAGGGAGGAGCCGGGGGCGAAGATGAGTTGAAGGTCCTCGTCCGTTTCCTCGTCCCGGAGGATCCGCTCGGTGATCTGGAGCAGTCGCCCGAGTTCGATCAGGGCGGGGACACCGGCGCGGATCGGCGCCTGAAACGTCTCTTCGCCTGCCCAGCGGAATCGGAGTGCGCCTAGGCGGGTCTCGTCGGCGACGCCGAGCAGGTAATCGCTTTCCGCCAGGGTGCGCACGGCGCGGCTTTCGCGTTCGGCAAGACGGCGCTCGGCCCGCTGCATCAGGCGGCGGCCCCATGTGTCGGGCGCGGAGTCTCCGATGGAGCCGAAAGTCACCAGTCCGGCAGGAGGGGCGAAGGCACCACGGGTCAGGGCAAGGGCAGGCTCGAGCGAGAACCGGTCGGGATCAACGAGCCACGCGGCATCATATTCGAAAAGGATAGTCTCCGTGCCTCGGACGCGATTGCTCCTCGCCAGGCCGATAGGGCGCGTGCGGCCGTCCAGGTCGATATGTGCCTCGAAATCAGCCATCGCTAGATGATCCGACTGTTCGCTTGAGGTGGACGTGCTTGGGTAGTTCCGCGCTGGCCAGCGCTTGTCCAACCGGGTCGTTGCCGATGTCGGCGATCTGGCCCAGACCGTCGAGCAGGCCGAGCGCCTGAAGGACGCCCGCATAAATGCCGATGCTGACATTGGTGTCCCCAGCCTCGACCTTTTGCAGGGTCGAGCGGGACGTGAAGGCGCGTTCCGCGACGACAGCCATCGGCAGCCGCCGACGCCGACGTGCATCGTGGATGTCCGCACCGAGCTTGCGCAGGGCGCGCCGCACAGCGGCGGGAGGATTATGTGGTGTAGGCATTTGAAACCTTCGCACTACAGATTGGCTATATATGTAGCACGAAGATCACAATTTTCCTAGCCCTCGCGCGATGGCCATCCCATTAAAAGGGGGATGGCGGACCGAGCCCGTGACGGTATAATTCCGGGAGGCTGAATCGTGGCCGGCGTAGTCTGGCGTAGAGGCGGCGGTGCGGGCTGGGGTGACTTTCGGAATGATGTCGCCGCCGCGCCTGCCGATAGATGGCGGAACCACAATTTCCGCGATCTGCCGGAAAAAGCCAATGATTTCAAAGGCCGGTACTTTTGACGGTCTATATGACGGTATACGGAAATCGAGAAAATATTTTGTGCAATGACTTCATATGCTTAATCTATCAGTTGATAATCGAGTGGGAGTGATTCGGAGCGTTTGAAGACCTCCGACGACGATCGCGATTTTGCGCGTAAGCGCTTCTGAAATAATTGTTTCTCTTTCGACGCAGGCATCGCCGCCGCAGGCTCGGGCGGTCGCGAGCGCGTAACCGGATCGATCCCCAATTACGGAGGCGCGCTGGTCGATCCGGGGCATCTCGAATTTGCCCATGTAGCCCAGATCCAATTGGGAGATGCACGGTCGCACTAGTGCGCAGCATCGCCAAGACGTTGCCGTGAGGTTACGCCGCTTTGCGTTGCATCATGCTGCGCCGTGACACCGATGTGCCGCGTGACGATCAGCAATCTGGCGGCAAATACTCTATCGCATTCGCTTGCTCCAGGGTCGCGAGAAACGCGACAGGAACGACGTGGAGAGTGCTGAGTCGGCGACGCGCATTCAGTGCGCTCGCCATGCGCTCCGGCAACGTGAAACCGGCGCTTACGCCGCTCACTTGATCTGCTGCTTTTCCAACTTGCGTGCGAGCGTGCGGCGATGCATCCCGAGTCGCCGTGCCGCCTCCGAAATATTGAACCCGGTGTCAGCCAGCGTTTGATGAATATGTTCCCACTCGAGCGTCTTGATCGAGGTTGAGCGGCCGACAACGGGTACGTCGGCATCGCCCTCGGCCTTGGCAAAGGCGGCAAGGATATCGTCTGTGTTCGAAGGCTTGGGCAAGTAATTGGCAGCGCCAAGCTTGATCGCCTCGACCGCGGTGGCGATGCTGGCATAGCCGGTCAGCACGACGATCGTCGCGGCGGGCGCACGTGCATGAATCGCGGCGACGCAGATTAGGCCGGAGGCCGCCCCGAGCTTGAGATCGACCACCGCGAATTCAGGCAGTCGCTCCGCCATCACGCCTTCGACCGTCGCGAGATCCGGCGCCACCGCCACTTCGTAGCCGCGGCGTTCGAACGATCGGCTGAGTGTCCGCGCAAAGGCGACATCGTCCTCGACGATCAGCAGAAACGGCAAGGTCATCGCGCGCTCCATTGCAGCGTCGCCAGCGGCAGCCGTAACGAGATCACCGCGCCGCCTTCGGGATGATTCGCCGCCGAGACCGTGCCGCCGAGCTTGCGCATCGCGTTGACGACCAGGAACAGCCCCAGGCCGCCCCCCTGCCGTGCCTTGGTGGAGCGGTAGGGCTGGCCGAAATTGGCAAGCATGTCGTCGCTAAAGCCAGGGCCGTGGTCGCGGATATCGAGGGCAAGCGCGGTGTTCTCGCGCCTGACCTGAAGCCACACGGGCTGACCGCAGGCCTCCAGCGCATTGTCGAGCACATTGCGGATCACCTGGCCGAGCGCGGTGTCCGAGACAATCGCGATATCGTCGCCGAAGCGGTTTTCGTAGTCCAGCGCGTCTTCGCCATGCTGCGCGCGCCAGTCGGCGACAACACCGTCGAAAAACGCGTGGACGGTCGTCACCGACGGGTGCTCGCCACGCGCCTCGCCGGCTGCGGCAAGGATCCCCGAAACGATCGTCTTGCAGCGCGCGATGGCCGTCTGCATTTCGTCAATTTCCTCAAGGAGCGCGGGATTGGCGGTCAAGGCAGGCATCCTGCGCCAATCGTTGATGATCACGGCGAGCGATGCGAGCGGCGTTCCCAATTCATGCGCCGCGCCCGAGGCGAGCAGGCCCATGCGCACGATATGGTCCTCCTCCGCCGCGTGTTGCCGCATCGTCGCGAGCCGTGCGTCACGCGCGCGCAGGTTCCGGTTGATCCGCGTAACGAATGCCACCAGCAACACCGCGACCAACCCGAAGCATAG
This sequence comes from Sphingomonas sp. HMP6, assembly GCF_013374095.1. Lineage (NCBI taxonomy): Bacteria > Pseudomonadati > Pseudomonadota > Alphaproteobacteria > Sphingomonadales > Sphingomonadaceae > Sphingomonas > Sphingomonas sp. HMP6. The sequence continues at coordinate 290,379 of NZ_AP022672.1, forward strand.
AAGCGCGCCAATGACATACAAATTGGCCCAGCCAGATACGACGCGTGGTGGCAGCGCAAGCGGCAAATGGCGTTCGATCAGGAACACGAAGGCAGCACTTGTCGTCGCAACCAGCGCCCAACTCGACCACGTATCGAGCAGCACCGCGCCGAGCACAACCTGCAGGAGAAAGAGCGAGATGAACGGGTTGGTCGCGCCGCCGCTTTGATACAGTAATGCGGTCAGTGCCGCGACATCGACCAGCAGGCTGGCGAACAGTCTGCCGTTCGAAATCGTCGCGCGGCGCGGCAATTGCCACATGCTGAAGATGTTGAGCAGCACCAGCGCCGCGACCACACCGAGCATCGGCAGTATTGGTAGTGCAACGCCCATCACGAACTGGACGATCAAGATCGTCGCGCATTGCCCGATCACCGCGAGCCAGCGCAGATTGACGAGCTGGCGCATATTGTCGCGCCCGGTGGTGTCGATCGCGGGCGGGGCCGTGGGCATCATATGCGGCGAGCCTCGCGCAGCAGCACGACGGCACCCGCTGCGGCCATCGCCGCCAGGATAAACCAGGTGATCGCGTAAACGAGGTGATTGTTGGTGAAGCGTATCACGGTCAGGCCGCCGACCGGGGCGTTCGCCGCTGCGCCGGGTACGGCGTCGGCATCGATGAAATAGGGGGCGACCGCTCCGGCGTGGCGCGCGGCGGCGATCGCGGCGACATCGCGCGAAAACCAGCGGTCGCCGGCGGGATCGTTGCGGCGGAGAAAAGCGCCGCCGGGTTCGGACAGGCGCAAAAGCCCGGTCACTGCCGCCGCCCCGCCCGGGGGGATCGCGCCCCGGCCCGCGACGAAACCGCGATTGACCAGCACGGTGAAGCCGCGATCGATGACGAGCGGGGTCATCACCCAGAAACCGGGACCGCGCTCGGTCACCGCCTGGACCAAAGTTGCGTGGTCGTCGCGGTAGCGGCCGCGCGCGACGATGTGGCGGTAGGCGTCGCGCTCGGCGGTTATCGCTGCCCATTGCGCCGGCCCCGGTGCCGCCACCGGCGCGGCCCGCACCCGCGTATCGACTTGCGCGATCAGCGCGCGCTTCCACGCCAAGCGCTCGATCTGCCAGACGCCGAGCCCGATCAGCCCGGCACACAGCACACCCGCGACGACCGCCAACAGCGCGCTCGTCGCGGGCGTTCGGGTCATTGCTGGCTCATTGCGGCGGGGCTCATCGGCATCATGTTGGCGTTCATGTGATACATCACCCAGATCGACCCCGCCAGCGTGACGATGACGACCACCAGCGTGAACATCAGCGCGAGGAACGACCAGCCGCCCTCCGCCCGCGTCGTCATGTGGAGGAAGAAGACCATGTGGACGACGATTTGGACCAGCGCCATGCCGAGCACGATGATCGCGGTCGACGTCGGGTCCAGATATCCGCTCATCACCAAAGCGAACGGGATCGCGGTCAGCACCACCGACAGGACGAAGCCGATCAGATACCCCCGCAGCGTGCCGTGCGGCCCAGTGTCGTCATGGCCGGCATGGTCGTCATGCGCGGCGGCGGGGGTCAGCGTATCGGCGCTCATGCGAGCACTCCCATGAGATAGACGATGGTGAAGACGCCGATCCAGATGACGTCGAGGAAATGCCAGAACATGCCGAGGCACATCAGCCGGCGCTTATTGTCGGGTCCGATGCCGTGCGTCCCGAGCTGAACGATCAGCGTCACCAGCCAGATCAGCCCGAAGGTGACGTGCAGCCCATGCGTACCGACCAGCGTGAAGAAGGACGACAGGAAGGCGCTGCGCTGCGGCCCGGCACCTTCATGGATCAGGTGCGAAAATTCGTAGAGCTCGATGCAAAGGAAGGCGAGACCGAACAGCCCGGTAAGCGCCAACCAGCCCTGCACCGCGCGCACGCTCGCGCCCTTGCGCTCTAGCGTCAGCATCGCGAAACCATAGGTCAGCGACGACAGCAGCAGCATCGCGGTGTTGAGCGCGACTAGCGGCAGCTCGAACAACTGCTTCGGCCCCGGCCCACCGGCATAGGAATGGCCGAGCACCGCATAACAGGCGAACAGGATCGCGAAGATGAGGCAGTCGCTCATCAGATACATCCAGAAGCCCAGCGCGGTGCTGCCGCCGGCGGGGTGATCGTGCTCGTCGAGGTCGTAGAACACCGGCGTTGCGCCGCCGAAATCCTCGTGCGTCTGGGCGTTCATGCCGCAACGCCTTCGGTGGCGAGCTGGCGAGTCCGGGCATTCTCGATGCGCATGACATCCTCGACCGGGATGTGGAAATCCCGCTTGTAGAAGAACGAATGGCCGATCGTGACCACGAACAGGCCGACCAGGCTCACGGCGGCGAGCCACCAGATGTACCAGATCATTGCGAAGCCGAAGGCGACGCTCAGCGCGGCGAGGATGACGCCCGTTCCGGTGTTCTTGGGCATGTGGATTGCCCGGAAGCCCTCCGTCGGGCGCACCGCGCCGCGCTGCTTCATGTCCCACCACGCATCATTGTCGTACACCACCGGCGTGAACGCGAAATTATAGTCGGGCGGCGGCGAGGAGGTCGACCATTCGAGCGTGCGGCCATCCCACGGGTCGCCGGTCACGTCGCGCAGCGCCTCGCGGTTGCGGATGCTGACGATGATCTGAACCGCCATGCACGCGATGCCGAGCGCGATCAGCACCGCGCCGAATGCGGCGACCGCGAAGAACGGCTGATAGGCGGTATCGTCGAAATGGCTCAACCGCCGCGTCACCCCCATCAGGCCGAGCGCGTAGAGCGGCGCAAACGCGCACCAGAAGCCCGATACCCACAGCCAGAACGAGCGCTTGCCCCACACTCGGTCAAGCTTGAAGCCGAACGCCTTGGGCCACCAGTAATTGATGCCCGCGAACATCCCGAACAGCGTGCCGCCGATGATGACATTGTGGAAATGCGCCACCAGGAACAACGAATTGTGCAGGACGAAATCGGCCGGCGGCACCGCCAGCAGCACGCCCGTCATCCCGCCGATCGTGAAGGTCAGCATGAAGGCGAGCGTCCACATCATCGGCAGCTCGTAGCGGATCCGCCCGCGGTACATTGTGAACAGCCAGTTGAAGATCTTCGCGCCGGTCGGGATCGAGATGATCATCGTCGTAATGGCGAAGAACGAATTGACGCTGGCACCCGACCCCATCGTGAAGAAGTGATGCAGCCAAACGAGGTAGGCGAGAATGGTGATGACCACGGTGGCGTACACCATCGAGGTATAGCCGAAGATGCGCTTGCTCGAGAAGGTGGCGACAATTTCGGAATAGACGCCAAAAGCGGGCAGGATCAGGATATAGACCTCCGGATGGCCCCAGATCCAGATGAGGTTGACGTACATCATCGGATTGCCACCAAGGCCGTTGGTGAAGAACTGCATCCCGACATAGCGGTCGAGCGAGAGCAAGGCGAGCACGGCCGTTAGCACCGGGAAAGCGGCGACGATCAGCGTGTTGGTGCACAGCGCAGTCCAGCAGAAGATCGGCATCTTCATCAGCGTCATGCCCGGCGCGCGCATCTTGACGATCGTCGCGATCAAATTGACGCCCGACAGCAAGGTGCCGATGCCCGCCACCTGCAACCCCCAGATATAATAATCGACCCCCACGTCGGGGCTTGCCACCACACCCGATAGCGGCGGCATCGCCAGCCAGCCGGTGCGCGCATAATTGCCGACGAACAGCGAAATCATCGTGATCGCGGCACCCGCCGCGGTCATCCAGAAGCTGACGTTGTTGAGATAGGGGAACGACACGTCGCGCGCGCCGATCTGCAGCGGCACGACGAAGTTCATCAGCCCCGCGACCAGCGGCATCGCCACGAAGAAGATCATGATCACGCCGTGCGCGGTGAAGATCTGGTTATAATGGTCGGGCGGGAGGTATCCGGCATTGTCACCGAACGCCATCGCCTGCTGCGCGCGCATCATCAGCGCGTCGGAAAACCCGCGCACGAACATCACCAGCCCGAGGATGATGTACATGATGCCGATCTTCTTATGATCGACGCTGGTCAACCAATCGTGCCACAGCACGCCCCAGACGCGATATTTGGTGATCAAGGCGAGCAACGCGAGGCCGCCGATCGCGATGGCAACGACGGTCACCAGCACGATCGGTTCGTGCAGCGGAAGCGAGTCGATCGTAAGACGCCCGAAAATAGGGCTGACCGGCGGGGTAGGATGGTCCATCGGCGGCATCATGTCAGTTGGTCCTCTGCACGCCGGGCATCGGCAGGCCGGCACCGGTCAGGCGCGCGGTGTCGTCGGCGGAATTCTTGGCGGTCGCCTTGCTCGGCGCAGCCCTGGTGACGGGTGGGTTGGCCGGCGTGGGCATTGCCGACATCTCGGTTGAGTGCTGGTCGCCTGAATGCTGGTCGGCTGAATGCTGGCCCGCCGCATGCGGCGCCATCGCGGGCATCCCGCCGGCATCGGCCATCATCATGTCGCGCATGCACGTCTCGCCCGGCGCGACGCAGCGATTAGCGGCGGCATCGAACAGCCCGGGGGCGACCGCGGCAAAACGCATCACCGGCGCGTCGGCACTGGGCTTGGCGAGCTTGAGATACCCCGCGCGGTCGAGCGCCCCGCCGCCGGCGCGAATCCGCTGGACCCAGCCGTCGAAGCCGCGCTCGGGCAACGCATGGAAGCGGAAGTGCATTCCCGAGAAGCCCTCGCCGCTGAAATTGGACGAGAAGCCGGTGAAATTGCCCGGACGGTTGACGACGGCGTTGAGCTTGGTCGTCATCCCCGGCATCGCGTAGATCTGCCCGGCGAGGTTGGGTACGTAGAACGCGTTCATCACGTTCGATGCGGTCAGCTCGAATTCGATCGGGCGGTCGAGCGGCGCTGCCAGTTCGTTGACCGTGGCGATTCCGTATTCGGGGTAGATGAACAGCCATTTCCAGTCGAGCGCGACGACTTGCACACGCAGCGGCTTGGCGGTCGCGGAGATCGGGCGCTTCGCGTCGATCCGCCCGATCGGGCGGTACGGATCAAGCAAATGCGTGCTCGTCCATGTCACCGCGCCAAGGCAGATGATGATCAGCAGCGGAGCCGCCCAGATCACCAGCTCCAGCGCGGTCGAATGATGCCAGTCGGGCGTGTAGGTCGCGCCGGTATTGGTGTGGCGGTAGCGCCACGCGAACAGCGCGATCAGCGCCAGGACCGGCACGATGATCAGCAGCATCAACGCGGTCGAGAGCACCACGAGGTTGCCCTGTTGTGCCGCGACATCGCCCGCCGGATCGAGCACGACCGCGCTGCACCCGGAAACAAGGACGGGGACAGCCAGCAGGGCAATCGACCGGAGCGCGCTACGCGAAAGCAGGGGGATAGGCATGCGGCGCAGATAGGCCGAGCGCGACGCAGCTCCCATTGGACACTTTGTCCAATGCCACCGGTCCGGCAAGAAGGCTAAATCAACCGTAGAGCGATGTTCGCCCGGAGTATCTGACCGTCATGGAAGCCACCGCCACGCCCAGCTCGCGCGCGATCGAGGCAGACGCCGGGCGCATCAACGCCGCGCATGACGAGGTCACGTCCGGCGAGATCGCGATCGGCGTCGTCATCGGTCGTACCTCTGAATTTTTTGATTTTTTCGTGTACGCGATTGCCTCGGTGTTGGTGTTCCCGAGCGTGGTCTTCCCGTACGTCGACCGGTTGACCGGCACGCTCTATTCGTTCGCCCTGTTCGCGCTTGCATTCGTCGCGCGCCCATTCGGGTCATTTCTGTTCCTCGCGATCGACCGCGCATACGGGCGCGGCACGAAGCTGACGATCGCGTTGTTCCTGCTCGGCGGGGCGACGGTGTCGATCGGCTTCTTGCCCGGTTATACCACGGTCGGGGTGTGGGCCGCGATCCTGCTCGGGTTGTTCCGCGTCGCGCAGGGTGTGGCACTGGGCGGCGCGTGGGACGGGCTGTCTTCGCTGCTCGCGCTCAACGTCCCCGAAAATCGGCGTGGCTGGTATGCGATGATCCCGCAGCTCGGCGCGCCGCTCGGGCTGATGGTCGCCGCCGGCTTGTTCGCCTATTTCACCGCGACGCTCTCGGCGGTCGATTTCCTCGACTGGGGCTGGCGCTACCCGTTCTTCGTCGCCTTTGCGATCAACGTGGTCGCGTTGTTCGCGCGGCTGCGCATCGTCAGCACCAAGGCGTATCAGGATTTGTTCGACAGCCGCGAGCTGCAACCCGCGCCGGTGCTGCAGACGGTACGCGGGCAGGGCCGGACGATCGTGATCGGCGCGTTCGCCCCTCTGGCCAGTTTCGCGCTGTTCCACATGGTGACGGTGTTCCCGCTGTCCTGGGTGTTCCTGTACACCAGTGCCACGCCAGAGCGTTTCTTGATCATCGAGCTGGTCGGCGCGGCGATCGGTGTCGCGGCGATCGTCGCCTCGGGCTATCTCGCGGACCGAATCGGGCGACGCTATCTGCTCGGCGTGAGCGCCGCGGCGATCGCGGTGTTTTCCGGGTTCGCGCCGCAATTGCTGGCGGCAGGCGAAACGGGGGAGATCGTATTCATGGTGCTCGGCTTCGCGTTGCTCGGCCTGTCCTTCGGGCAATCATCGGGCGCGGTGGCGTCCAACTTCAGCGGCGAAGCGCGCTATACCGGCGCGGCACTGACCTCGGATCTCGCCTGGCTGGTCGGGGCGGGGTTCGCGCCACTGGTGGCCTTGTTCTTGTCGTCGCAGTTCGGACTGATCGCATCGGGTGCCTATCTTCTGTCGGGCGCGCTGGCGACACTGATAGCACTCGGCCTCAATCGGGAATTGGCGAGCAAGGCGTAGCGGGGGGGCGACGCGCGCGACCTGTCGGGCGGCGAGCTGCAACCCGTGGCGATCGCGCGGACGCTGGTCCATAGACCAACGTTGATCCTTGCCGAGGAGCCGACCGGCAACCTCGATCCCGAGACCAAGGCGCGTCCTGACGCTGTTTGCTGGTGCCGCGAGCGTGGCGCGGCGGCGGTGCTGGTCACGCATTCCGAGGCCACCGCGACGATCCCCGATCGAGTGCCGACCTTGGCCTCCGCGGGATCGGAACCTCCTTAAAACTCACATTCGTCAGCATCTTCGAGAGGTTGTAGCGCCAAACAATGGGGTCCCGCTTTGGCGCTTTTCCACAACCGAGATATTGCCATTCCGACGGTTTAGCGGTTTTCCATAGGATGCTTGCTCGTGACGCTGATGAAATGCCGGAAAATGGTCCCTACATCGAGGCATCAATTCCTGAGGGCCCGTTGACATGACCACGCATATGCAGATCGATTTCGTGTCCGACGTATCCTGTCCGTGGTGTGTGATCGGTTTGAAGGGGCTTGAGCAGGCATTGGCCAATGTCGGCGATCTGGTCGAAGCTGACATCCGCTTTCAGCCGTTCGAGCTCAATCCACAGATGCCGGCTGAAGGTCAGGATATTGCCGAGCACATCCAGCAGAAATACGGGTCCACCCCCGAGCAATCCGCCGACAATCGAGCGACGATCCGTGACCGCGCGGCAGGGCTCGGGTTCAGGATGGCGATGTCGGAAGGCAGTCGTATCTACAATACGTTTGACGCGCATCGCCTGCTCCATTGGGCCGCGATCGAGGGCCGACAGCGTGAAGTGAAGCACGCGCTGTTCGAGGCGTATTTCACGGATGGCCGTAATCCGGGCGATACCGAGGTGTTGGTCGAAGTGGCTAAGAAGGCCGGCCTCGACGGGGACGCTGCCCGCGAGGTAATTACTTCGAATTTGTATGCGCAAGAGGTCCGCGAGGACGAGCGGCTGTGGCAATCACAAGGTGTCTCCGCGGTTCCTGCGGTTATCATCAACCGAAAATATCTTATCTCGGGTGGTCAGCCGCCTGAGGCGTTCGAGGGCGCGCTTCGCAAGATCGCCGCGGAAGCATGACCCTGGAAACGGCCTGCTGTGCGTCGCCGCAAGCAAGCCTTGGCTAGCGAACCAACGGCCGAACCTCCTTGATCAGGTCGATCAGCAAACGCAGTCCGGTAGGACGATGCCGCCGCCCGGAATAGTAGAGGTGGAACCCGCTGCCTGTCGTTGCCCATTCGCCCAACACCCGCTGGAGGTCGCGGCTGAAGCCGAACACTAGTTTGTCGTCAGAAGGCGAAAGGCTTACCCTGAATGGCGGATTGTGACCCTTTCCGCGAACGAGCCTTAGCGGCAGTACCATCCTGCCAAGCTGTTAGCACACGTACAGCGGGCGCATTTACGTGCTTCGCTTCGGTTTCCGCGGTTTGGGTGCCGGCAGCTTCGCTGCGGTGGCGCGCAGTATTTTACCGAGCCATTCAGCATCGTCCCAGCGATCGGCCACGATAAGAAGGTGCGGCTTGGCCCCTGGATAAGGCGGCGCTTCCGACACCGGCTCGGCATGAAGGCGACCGGATGCCGTTGGCTTGACGTAGAGTTGATCGTCGCAGATCGAGCCGATCATCTTACCGTCGAGGTAGACGCCGTATTCCCCGAACATCGGCTGAATCAACAGGTCGCCAGCGCCCGATCCCTGTTCGAGCAGATAATCGACCGTGCGTTGCTGCGTTGTCATATGCTCACGCTAACAGACGCCCGTCGCGAGGGGCAATGGGCCGACCATCGTTTGGGTCCGGGTTTTCGCCGAAAAGAATGATATTGAGGACAGCGTGGTCGTCTGTACCGGCCAATTGGCTCGACCGAATTCCTGACGCCGATCGATGAAACCTTGGGGGTGCGTTGCCCGACGCCTTCGGTATAGGGCCTGCCATGACTCTGCTGCAGGCCCTCGTTGACGATCTTACAACCCTGAACGACGCTGATCGCTTGCGCAGGTTGCAACCGCGTGGCGGCGTGGATTTCGCCTCGAACGACTATCTCGCGCTGGCCGGCGCGCCCCGTATGCGGGCTGCGGTGGAGGCGGCGCTGGCCCGCGGCGTCCCGCTCGGGTCGGGCGGATCGCGGTTGCTGCGGGGGAATGATCCGGAGCATGAGGCGCTCGAGGCGGAAGCAGCGACCTTCTTCGGCAGCGAGACGGCGCTATTCTTCTCCAGTGGATACGCCGCCAATAGCGCGCTGTTCGCGACGCTGCCGCAGCGGGGTGATCTCGTCGTCTACGACGCGCTGATCCACGCCAGCACGCACGAGGGGATGCGGATTGGCCGCGCGGCGACGAGTGCGGCCAAGCACAACGACCCTAGCGCGATCGATGAGACGATCGCGGCGTGGCGACGCGATGGAGGCGTGGGTCGCCCCTGGATTGCGGTCGAAAGCCTGTATAGCATGGACGGCGACCGCGCCCCGCTCGGCGACCTGATGGCGGTGGCGGAGCGGCATGAGGCGATGCTGCTGATCGATGAGGCGCACGCGACCGGCGTCTTCGGGGATCGGGGCCGCGGCCTCGCCGCCGGGCTTGAGGGCCAGGAGAATGTCGTCACGCTGCGCACCTGCGGCAAGGCGCTCGGGTGCGAGGGGGCGTTGCTGTGCGGCCCGCGCACGATGCGCGATTTCCTCGTCAATCGCGCGCGGGGCTTCATCTTCTCGACCGCGCCATCGCCGCTGATCGCCGCCGCCGTGCGCGAGAGTTTGCGGATATTGGCCGATGAACCCGGGCGCCGCGCGCGGC